>DAIOGQ010000268.1:0-5909 GCA_036745175.1 Kineosporiaceae bacterium | reverse complement strand
AGGTCGCAGGCCGGGTCGGGCGTGGGGGCGGGTGCGGGGGCGGCTATGCCGGGCCGAGGGGGTAGTGGCAGGCGACGTCGCGGCCGGTGCTGCGCTCGACCAGCGGGGGGCGCTCGGTGCGGCAGACGTCGGTGGCGAACGCGCAGCGGGGTGCGAAGGGGCAGCCCGGCGGCTTGTCGATCGGGCTCGGCACGTCGCCGGCGAGGACGATCCGCTCCCGCCGGGACGCACCGGTACCGTCGTCGATCTCGGGGACCGCGGAGAGCAGCGCCTGGGTGTACGGGTGGTAGGGCTGGGTGAAGACCTGCTCGGCGTCCCCGAGCTCGACGAGCTCGCCGAGGTACATGACGCCGATCCGGTCCGAGACGTGCCGGACGACGCCGAGGTCGTGCGCGATGAAGACGTACGTGAGGCCGAACTGCTCCTGCAGGTCCGCGAGCAGGTTGAGCACCTGGGCCTGGATCGAGACGTCGAGCGCGGAGACCGGCTCGTCGGCGACGAGGATCTGCGGCTCCAGTGCCAGTGCCCGGGCGATCCCGATCCGCTGCCGCTGGCCGCCGGAGAACTCGTGCGGGTAGCGCTCGAAGAGCGCCGCGTCGAAGCCGACGACCTCGAGGAGCTCGCGGGCCCGGCGGCGGATCGTCGCGTCGTCGCCCATCCGGTGGATCCGCATCGGCTCCTCGACGATCGCGGCCGCCCGACGGCGCGGGTTGAGCGAGGCGTACGGGTCCTGGAAGACCATCTGGAGGCCGCGCCGGTGCGGCCGCAGGGCGCGCCTGGACAACGTGGTGAGGTCCGTGCCGTCGAGGGCGACGCGGCCCGAGGTGAGATCGGTGAGCCGGCACAGGCACCGGCCGAGCGTCGACTTGCCGCAGCCGGACTCCCCGACGAGGCCGAGCGTCTCGCCGGCGCGAACGTCGAGGCTCACGCCGTCCACGGCCTTGACGACCTGCCCGCGACGGCCACGGACGCCGAAGTGCTTGACGACGTCGCGCGCCTCCAGGAGCACCCTGCGCGGCTCGCCGGGGGTCGTCATGCGCGGGCCTGCTCGGCAGCGGCGTCGGAGGCCAGCCGCAGCTCGGCCCGGCCGCCACGGTCCAGCCAGCAGGCGTCGGCATGGTCCGGGCCGTCGACGACGAGCGGCGGCTGCTCGACGCACGCCGGGTGCGCGAACCGGCAGCGCGGCGCGAACCGGCAGCCGGGCGGCGCCGCGAGCGGCGAGATCGGCGCCCCGGGGATCGCCGCGAGCCGGCGGGTCCGCGGCCTGTCGGTGCGCGGGATCGAGCCGAGCAGGCCCCAGGTGTAGGGGTGCTGCGGCGCCCCGAAGACCCCGGCCCGGGAGCCGACCTCGGCGACCCGGCCGCCGTAGAGCACGAGGACCCGGTCGGAGGTCTGCGAGACGACGCCCATGTCGTGCGTGATGAGGACCACCGAGGACCCGTGGTCGCGCCGCAGCCGCTCCACGAGCTGGAGGATCTGGGCCTGGATCGTCACGTCGAGCGCGGTCGTCGGCTCGTCGGCGATGAGCAGCGCCGGGTTGCAGGCCAGGGCCATCGCGATGACGACCCGCTGCCGCATGCCGCCGGAGAACTGGTGCGGGTAGGCGTCGACGCGTCGCTCCGGGTTGGGGATGCCCACCTCGTCGAGCAGGGTGACGGCACGCGCCCGGGCGGCCCGCCGCGACACCTTCTCGTGGGCCCGGATCGCCTCGACGATGTGCCAGCCCGCCGTGTAGACCGGGGTGAGCGCCGTCATCGGGTCCTGGAAGATCATCGCGATCTCGCGGCCCCGGACCGAGCGCATCTGCGCCGGCGGCAGCGACAGCAGGTCCCGGCCGCGGAAGGCGACTTCGCCCTCGATGCTCACGTTGGGGTCGGTGAGCAGCCGCAGGATCGCCAGGCACGTCACCGACTTGCCCGACCCGGACTCCCCGACGATCCCCAGCACCTGACCGGGCTCGACGCTGAAGGACACCCCGTCGACAGCGGTCACCGGACCCTGCCGCGTGCGGAAACGCACCCGCAGGTCACGGACCTCGAGCAGCGGCTCAGGCATGACGCACCCGCGGGTCGAGCCAGGCGTAGAGGAGATCGACGACCGCGTTCGCGAGGACGACGAAGAAGGCGGCGTAGACGACCGTCGCGAGGATCACCGGCAGGTCGAAGTTCTGCAGCGCCGTGTAGGTGAGCTTGCCGACGCCCTGGAGCCCGAAGACGACCTCGGTGAGCAGTGCGGCGCCGCCGACGAGGGCGCCGAAGTCGAGGCCGAAGAGGCTGACGATCGGGATGAGGCTGGTCCGCAGCGCGTGCCGGCCGAGGATCCGCCGCTCGCTGATGCCCTTGGCCCGCGCGGTCCGGACGTAGTCCTCGCCGAGCGCGGTGACGAGCTCGCCGCGCAGGACCCGGGCGTAGATGCCGGCGTAGAGCACCGCGAGCGTCAGCCACGGGAAGAGCAGGTGCAGCGCCCACGGCCCGACGCCGTCCGACAGGGGCGCGTAGCCGAGCGGCGGCACCCAGCTGAACAGGCTGTCGTGCAGGCGGTTCTGGGTGACGAGGTTGACGACCTCGCCGAGCCAGTAGACGGGCAGCGACACCCCGACGACGCCGAGCAGCATGATGACCGGGTCGACCCAGGTACCACGCCAGCGGGCCGACGCGACGCCCATGGCGATCCCGACGACCATCCAGATGACCGCGGCGCCGACGACGAGCGACAGCGTCACGGGGACGGCCTGCGCGACCTGCGGCAGCACCTCGGCGCCGCGGTTGACGAACGACGTGAGGTCACGGTCGAGGAAGAGCCGCTTCATCATGAACCCGTACTGGACCGGCAGCGGCTGGTCGAGACCGAAGGAGGCCCGCACCTGGGCGAGCGTCTCCTGGCTGGCGTTGCGGCCGGCGATCCGGGCGGCGGGGTCGGCCCCGGGCGTCGCGAAGAAGATGAGGAACACCAGGACGCTGATGGAGAACATGACGAAGACCATCGAGGCTGCCCGGCGCAGCACGAAGCGCGTCATCTACAGCGCTCCGCGCAGCCTGGCCCGCGGGTCGAGCGCGTCCCGGACGCCGTCCCCGAGGAGGTTGAGCGCGACGGCGGTGACCGCGATCGCCGCGCCCGGCGCGATCGCGACCGTCGGCCGGGTGTAGAGCAGCCCGAGGCCGTCGTTGATGATCGTTCCCCATGAGGCGTCGGGAGGCTGGACGCCGATCGACAGGAACGACAGCGCCGACTCGGTGAGCATGTTGATGCTCGTCATGAGGGGCAGGAAGACGATGACGGTGGGGACGACGTTCGGCAGCACCTCGCGGACGAGGATCCGCAGGTCGGACCCGCCGGCGCCGACCGAGGCGTGGATGAACTCTTTCTCGCGCAACGACATCACCTGCCCGCGCAGCGGCCGGGCGACGTACGGCACGTACACCAGGGCGATGATGAGCACCGGCAGCAGGAGGCTGCCCGCACCGATCGTCACCGGGCCCACCGTCAGCCCTCCGGTGAGCAGCACGACGCTGAGGCAGATCGCGAGCAGGTAGACCGGGAACGCCCACATGACGTCGAGCGCCCGGGACAGCACGCCGTCGACGACGCCGCCGAAGTAGCCGGCGGTGACGCCCACGAGCACGGCGAGCAGGCAGCACAGCAGCGCCGACACGACGCCGATGAACAGGCTGTTCCGGCCGCCGTAGAGCAACCGGGCCGCGACGTCACGGCCCTGCGGATCGGCCCCGAGCAGGTAGCTGCCGGCGTCCCACGTCGGGCCGATCGGCGTGACGCCCAGGCCGAGGCCCGTCGTGCTCGGCTCCATGACCGGCACCTCGCGGCCGTCGACGACGGTGACACCGCTGACGTTGCTCGCGAAGGCGTCGGTGCCGGCGACCTGCTGCGCGTAGACCGGTGCGAGCAGGCACGCGACGCCGATGACGAGCAGCACGACGAACGAGCCCATGGCGACCCGGTTGCGCCGCAGGTGGCGCGCCGCCGTCCGCCACGGCCCGGTCGACGTCGTCGTGCTCATCCGTGGTCGTCGCGGGTCACGTGACCCACAGCTGGCTGACGAGCATGTAGAACTGCTTGCTGAACTGGTAGTTGCCGACCCGCTTGCTCAGGAAGTCGATCTTCTTCGGGGTGATGAGCGGGGCGACCGGCGCCTTCGCCATGACCGCCTTGTCGACGGCGGCCCACTGCGCGTCGGCGGCGTCCGGGTCGGTGAGCCCGGTCGTGGTCGCCGCGTCCATCTGGGCCTGGATCCCCTTGTCGCAGAAGCCCGCGATGTTGATCGAGGAGTCCGAGTTCGGCACGAACGAGGCGCACCCGAGGAGCACGTTGAGGAAGTCCGAGGCCGCCGGGTAGTCCTGGTACCACTGGGTGAGGCTGATCTGGACCTTGTTCTTGGTGTTCTGGATGTAGGTGAACTGGATGTTCCCCGAGATGGGCTTGGCGGTCGCCTGGTAGCCGATCTGGGTCAGGGTGCTCGCGACGAGCTCGCCGATCGCCTTGTTCACCTCGTCGTCCGAGACGATGACCTGGACCTTCTGGCCCGCGGTGCCCGACTCCTGGACGAGCTGCTTGGCCTTCTCGAGGTCCGGCCCCTGCCACGTCGTGCCGGCGGGCTTGGTGTACTGGCAGTCGTCGACGTGGCCGGGGAAGTTCGGCGGCAGGAACGTGCAGACCGGGGCTGCGAGGTTCGATCCGCCGAAGAGCTTGACGACGGCGGCCCGGTCCATGGCCCAGTTGACCGCCTGGCGCGCCTTCTCGTTGTCGAACGGCGGGATGTTGACGTTCATCGGCAGGTACCAGAACGCCGTCAGCTCGTTGACGTGGACCTGGTCGGCGAACTTCGTGCCGACCTCGCCGAGCCGGTCGGCGGGCAGGTCGTCGAAGACCCAGTCGGCCTGGTTGTTCTGGACGGCGGTCACGGCGGCCTCGACGGTCTGGCCGAACTCCATCCGGATCTCGTCCGGGTAGCCCTCGGGCTGCGCCTGCCGGTTCCACTCCTTGAAGCGCGGGTTCCGCTTCATGACGAGCGCCGTGTTCGGGTCGTAGGACTCGAACGCGTAGGCGCCGGTGCCCGGGATCGGCTTGGTGCCGGCGTCCGTGGCCGGGGCGTCCGCGGGCAGGACCGATGCGTGCGGGACGGCCAGCTTGTAGAAGAACTCCGAGTCGGGCTTGACGAGGTTGATCGTCACCGTGCCAGCCGCCTTGTCGGCGACGACCCCGCCCTCGAGGGTGCACGTCTTCGGCGTCTTGATGCAGGCGTCGGCGCCGACGATCCCGTTGTAGAAGGAGCCGGACGTCGGGCTGCTCACCGTGAAGATCCGCCGGAACGAGGCGACGACGTCATCGACGGTCACCTCGCGGCCGTCGGAGAACATGATGCCCTTGCGCAGGGTGAAGACGTAGGTCTTGCCGTCGTTCGTCGGCGTCGGCACCGTCTCGGCGAGGTCGGGCACGACGGTGAACGACGCGTCGCCGTCCGCCTTCTTGAACGCGACGAGACCGTCGTACGTCGCCTGGTACAGCTGCCAGTACTGGAGCGTGTAGTTGACCTGCGGGTCGAGCGTCCCGCCGGCGGCCTTGGCCAGAGCGCGGAACGTGCCGCCGCGGTGCGCCGGGTCGTAGGCGCGGACCTCGCCGGTGGCCCCGCCCGAGGCGGTCCCGGAGGCGGTCCCGGACGCGGCGCCCGAGGGGGTCGAGGAGCCACCGCACGCGGCGAGCAGGCCGGCGACGGCGACGGTGCTGGCCAGCGTTGCTGACCGACGGGACAGGCGCATTCGGTGCTCCGATGGACGTGGGCGCGGGGAGAGGTGCGGATGCCTGCGCATCGTGGACCCCAGTCGACGATGAGCACAAGGCAGGACGGGAGTCGATACCCGGCCGTAACACCATCGGACGACCCGGTACGCACGACC
>DAIOGQ010000267.1:0-5920 GCA_036745175.1 Kineosporiaceae bacterium | reverse complement strand
CATCCAGACCTCGGCGGCCTCCTCGACGATCTTCTTGCCGATCGTGTGGACGCCGCCGTCGAGCGCGGCGACCGTGCCCGAGCCGGGCGGGCGGGCGACGGCCCGCTCGCTGAGCTCGGCGAACAGGGCGTCGAAGGTCTTCACGTCCGTCAAGGCTAGAGGGTCGGGCCGCCGTCCCGGTGCGTGGGCCGCTCACTGACCCGCGGACCGCTACGGACGGCCGGTGAGCCGGTACAGCCTGACCGCGGTGACGACGGCGGCGGTGGCCGCCTCGTAGCCCTTGTCCTCCTTCGACCCGGGCAGCCCGGACCGCTCGAAGGCCTGCTGCTCGTCGTCGCACGTGAGGACGCCGAACCCGACCGGCACGCCGGTCTTCACGCTCACCTCGGTGAGCCCGATGGTCGCCGCCTGGCAGATGTAGTCGAAGTGCGGCGTCCCGCCGCGGATCACGACGCCGAGCGCGACCACGGCGTCGAAGCCGTGCGCAGCGAGCCGGGACGTCGCGACGGGGAGCTCGAAGGTGCCGGGGACCGGGACCTCGACGATCTCGGTCACCCGGCAGTCGGCGAGCCCGCGCCGTGCGCCGTCGAGGAGCCCGCCGACGACCTCGGCGTGCCAGGACGAGTGCACGACGGCGACCCGCAGGTTCGACCCGTCGGCCAGCGTGGTCGGTGCACCGTCTCCGCTCATCGAAGCCCTCCAGCCTCGTCGCCCACCGGTTCCAGCACGTGCCCCATCTGCTCCCGCTTGGTCCGCAGGTAGGCCCTGTTGTGCTCGGACGCCCCCACGAGCAGCGGCACCCGCATCCGGACCTCCACGCCGTGCGCGGTCAGGCCCTCGACCTTCCCGGGGTTGTTCGTCAGAAGTCGCACCGCGCTGAAGCCCAGATCCCGGACGATCGCGGCGGCGGCACCGTACTCGCGGGCGTCGACGGGCAGCCCCTGCTCGGTGTTGGCGCTCACGGTGTCGTGCCCGAGGTCCTGCAGGGCGTAGGCCGCGAGCTTGGCGAGCAGGCCGATCCCGCGTCCCTCGTGCCCGCGCAGGTAGACGACCGCACCACCGTCGAGGGCCACGGCGCGCAGCGCGGCGGCGAGCTGCGGACCGCAGTCGCAGCGCAGCGACCCCAGGGCGTCCCCGGTGAGGCACTCGGAGTGCACTCGCACCAGCGGCGCCCGGTCGGACGCCGCGGCGCCGGCCGTGCCGTCCAGGCGGTCCGCGACCTCGCCGGCCACGAGCGCGACGTGCTCCGCGCTGGTGACGAGGTCGCGGTACCCGACAACGGTGAAGGTGCCGAACCGGGTCGGCAGCATCGCTGTCGACACCCGCTCGACGCGCGGACGCCGCGGACCGCGCACCGGCAGCCGGGGGACGTCCTCGTGGCGGCGACGGTACTCGGCGAGGTCGGCGATGCTCACGAGCGGCAGCCCGTGCGCGTCGGCGAGGGCGCGCAGGCCCGGCAGCCGGGTCGTGCCGCCCTCGTCGTCGACGACCTCGGCGATCACCCCGACGGGGGCGAGCCCGGCGAGCCGGCACAGGTCGACCGCGGCCTCGGTGTGGCCCGGCCGTTCGAGGACGCCGCCCGGCCTGGCCCGCAGCGGGAAGACGTGGCCCGGCCGGACGAGGTCCCCCGCGGTCGACGCCGGGTCGGCGAGCAGCCGCAGCGTCGTCGCCCGGTCGGTCGCACCGATCCCGGTGCCGACGCCGTGCCGCGCGTCGACGGTCACCGTGTACGCCGTGCCGCGGGCGTCCTCGTTGACGGCGACCATCGGCGGCAGCCCGAGCGTGTCGGCGAGCTCGTCCGGCATCGGCGCGCAGAGCACGCCCGACGTGTGCCGGACGGTCCAGCCGACCCAGCGCGGCGTCGCGTGCTGGGCGGCGAGGATGACGTCACCCTCGTTCTCGCGGTCCTCGTCGTCGACGACGAGGACGGGCAGCCCGCGCCGGATCGCGTCGACCGCCGCCTCGACCGGGTCGAGCCGGACGGGCGTCTCCTGCGTGGGGCCGGTCATCAGCCCACCTCCTCGAAGCTCGGGTCGCGCGGGCTCTGGACGGTGCGTGACACCGTCAACCAGACGAAGAACCCCCAGATGACGAACGCCCCGTACACGAGGTAGAGGACGGCCGAGGGGTACAGGTGGGCGCGCAGGAGCAGCGGGACGCCGACGACGTCGACCCCGATCCAGACGAGCCAGAAGTCGACCCAGCCACGGGCCATCGCATAGGTCGCCAGAAGCGATCCGGTGAAGATCCACGCGTCCGCCCACACGGGCTCGAACGAGCCCAGCGCACGGAACGCCGGGGTGAGCGCGGCCACGCCGACGACCCCGACGGCGAGCAGCGACAGCCGCTCCGGCCAGGTCGCCCAGCGCGGCTGGACCGTGCCGCCGCCGGCCTGGCGGTTGCGCGTCCAGCGGATCCAGCCGTACGCCGAGACGAGGACGAACATCACCTGCCGGCCGGCCTGGCCGAGCAGGTTCGCGCCCTGCGGGGTGTTGAACGCCGCGCCGAGGAAGACCGTGAAGAGCAGCACGTTGCCGACGATCCCGACCGGCCACGCCCAGACCCGGCGGCGCATGCCGCCGACCGCGCTCGCGAGGCCGAACCCGTTGCCGACGATCTCGCGCCACAGGATGTGCTGCCCGCCGATCGTCAGCTGCGCGTCGAGCAGCCGGGTCAGGGTGTCACCGAGAGCGCTCACGACCGCACCCCCGTGGCGAGCATCCGCTCGACGTACTTGGCGAGCACGTCGACCTCGAGGTTGACGACCTCGCCCACGGCCCGCCGGCCGAGCGTCGTGCGGGCCAGCGTCTCGGGGATCAGCGAGACGGTGAACGTCGTCGCGGTGGCCCGGTCGGGCAGCGGCGTGCCGTCCTCGACGGACGCGACGGTGAGCGACACCCCGTCGACGGCGACCGAGCCCTTCTCGACGACGTAGCGGGCCAGGCCGGCCGGGACGGCGATCCGGACGACCTCCCAGCCGTCGCCGGGCACCCGCTCGACGACGGTGCCCGTGCCGTCGACGTGGCCCTGGACGACATGCCCGCCGAACCGGCCGTCGGCCCGCATCGGCCGTTCGAGGTTGACCGGGGTGCCCGGCCGCAGGCCTGCCAGCGAGGTGCGGCGCAGGGTCTCGAGCATGACGTCGGCGGTGAACGTCCCCTCGCCCTGCTCGACGACGGTCAGGCAGATGCCGTTGACCGCGATCGACGCGCCGTGGGTGGCGTCGCTCGTGACGACGGGGCCCCGGACGGTGATCCGCGCGGACTCGGCGCCGGACTCGAGGCCGACCACCTCGCCGAGCTCCTCGACGATGCCGGTGAACATGCTCAGGCTCGCTCTCGTGACGGGTCGGCGCAGGGCAGGGACCTCGGGACGGCGGTCATCCGGACGTCCCCGCCGTCGAGCAGGGCGACGTCGGTGACGTCGAGACGGACGATGTCGGCGATGGAGGCGATGCCGAGGTCGGCGACCGCGCTCGCGCCGGCGCCGAGGAAGGCCGGCGCGAGGTAGGCGAGGACCTCGTCGACGCAGCCGGCGACGAGGAACGCTGCGGCGAGCCGCGGACCGCCCTCGAGCCACACGTGCCGGACCTCGCGCGCGTGGAGCGTCCGCAGGACCTCGGACGGGTCGCGGGTGCGCAGGTGCACGGTCGGGGCCGCGTCGTCGAGGACCCGCGCGCCGGCGCGCACCTCGGACAGCCCGACGACGACGCGCAGGGGCTGCGGTCCGGTCGGCGCGCCGTCGGCGCCGCGGACGGTGAGATGCGGGTCGTCGGACGCGACCGTGCCGGTGCCGACGACGACGGCGCCGGCCTCGGCCCGCCGGGCGTGCACGTCCGCCCGCGACGCCGCGCCGGTGATCCAGCGGCTCGTGCCGTCCGCGGCGGCACTGCGGCCGTCGAGGGTCGAGGCGAACTTCCATGTGACGAACGGCCGGCCCCGTCGGACGGCGACGAACCAGCGCCGGTTCATGGCGGCCGCCTCGTCGGCGAGCACGCCCTCCTCGACGTCGACGCCCGCGGCGCGGAGCAGCGCGGCGCCGCCTGCGGCGTCCGGGTTCGGGTCGGCGGCCGCGACGACGACCCGGGCGATCCCGGCGTCGAGCAGGGCCTGGCTGCACGGGCCGGTGCGGCCGGTGTGGCTGCAGGGCTCGAGGGTGACGATCGCCGTCCCGCCGCACGCCGCGTCGCCGGCGGCGCGCAGGGCGTCGACCTCGGCGTGCGGGGTGCCGGCGCCGCGGTGCCAGCCCTCGCCGGCGAGGGCGCCGGTGCGGTCGAGGACGACGCAGCCGACCCGCGGGTTGGGGCCGCCGGCGGGACCGCGCGCGGCGAACGCCAGCGCGCGGCGCATCGCCGCGACCTCCATCGGGCTCGCCATCGCCGCTCGACCCTCCTGCCTCGTGCCGGTGGTGCTGGGCACGGGCTCCGGGTGGATGCGACGGCGCGGGACGTGCGCCCGGGACGGTCCGACCGCCCGGACGACGTCACGTCGTCGAACGGCGCGGACGCCCCGAGGGACGTCGACGCCGTGCGTGCTGCCTCCCATCCGGACTTTCACCGTCGGTCCTGGAGTTCCACCAGGTCAACCGACCGCTGGCTGCGATCGGGTCGCGGACTGTCACCGCCGGTTCGGACTTGCACCGACCCCGGAGCACGCGTCGTACGCGACCCAGTATGCACGCGCACGCCCGCGGCGCCAGGGCCGGTGCCCGGCAGCAGGCTGTGAGCCTGGCTACCCGTCGATCCCGAGGAACGCACGGACGGCGTCGACACCCTCGACCCGCAGCGGGTCACCGTGCCGGACCAGGGCGTCGGGGATGAGCACGAACCGGCGGTTCAGCGCCCGCTCCCCGGGCCTGCGGCGCATCCGGACCTCGCCGTCCGCCCGGTAGCCGACCTTGCGGCCCACTGCCAGCGAGGCCGGGTTGTCCACGAAGCCCGCCGAGGTGACCCCGGTGAAGCCGAGATGGTCGAAGCAGAACGCGCACAGCGTCTGCCGCATCCGGGTGCCGATCCCGCGACCCTGGAAGCGCCGGCCGAGCCACGACCCGGTCTCGCCCGTCCGGGTCACGAGGAAGTCGCTCGTCACACGCCCTGGGTGCCCACCACCTCGCCGCGGCGCCGGACGACGGTCTCCAGCCGCCAGTGCTCGGGGCTCGTCTCCGCCCGGACCCGCCAGTGGTAGCCGGCGACCACCATCGGCAGCTGCTCGGGCGGGCCGTCCGTCCACGGCGTCGAGAACGGCATCTCCCCGGGCGGGTGGACGCCCTCCTGGGCGAGCGCGACGAGCGCTGCATCGGATCACCGTAGGCGCGTCGGGCGCGTGCAACCTAACGGTTTCCTCGGAGCCCGAAAGCTGCTGGCGACACCGTCGAGAAGCGTCCTACGGTTCCGGGTCATGACGCATGCCCTCCCGCCGGACGCGCACAACGTCGACGAGCACGCAGTCGAGGACGCCGTCGACGGGTACTTCCACGTCACCTACTTCCCCGTCACCTCGGTGCGCAACCGGGAGTCGATCCTCCGGCACGGGCTCGACCCGGCGCGGATGGGTGCGGCGCCGGGCATCGCCGGGAGCCGCACTCCCCGGGCGAACGGCATCTTCGTTCGGCCCCCGGCGACGCCGACGAGCAGTTCGTCGGCGGTGCAGCCGCGGCCGACGGCGGCCGGCTACAGGGCGGGGAGCACGAGCCGGCCCACGACGTCCCGCCGGAGCTCGACGACGTCGGCGACGGCCGCCAGCGGCAGCGGACCGTAGACGTGCGGGAAGACCTCGTCGACGCCGTGGACCGGCTCGACCCGGACCGGGCAGCCGAGCCGCGCCCGGTCGAGCACGAGGAGGACGAGCGGCGCGTCGACGCGGTCGTAGCCGGCGGCCGCGACGAGGCCGACCTGATGCGCGAACGACGTGTGGACGAAGCC
>DAIOGQ010000266.1:0-5923 GCA_036745175.1 Kineosporiaceae bacterium | reverse complement strand
CCTGTCACTGCCGGTTCTCGGCGGCCGGCCGGCGCTCGGTACGTGGCAGAGCGTCGTCCTCGTCGACAGCAACGGGGACAACCCGACGCGGCGCGTCCGGCTGAGCTTCCTGCCGGCCTGACGACGCGGGCCGCGCCGCGTGCCGTCCGCAACTACGGAGTAACGGCCTCGGGAGGCGGCGTGTCGCGCGTTGGAGCGCTCTTGTGACGACGGGATGTGGGGGCGGGCTGGGCTGGGGCGGGCTGGGGGCGGCGGGTTGCGGCTGGGGACGGCGAAGGGCGCCGTCCGGATGGACGGCGCCCCCTGTGCCGTGCGGGGTCAGCCCTTGAGGCCGCCGGCGAGCAGGCCGCGGACGAAGTACCGCTGGAGCGAGATGAACACGATGAGCGGGACGATCATCGACACGAACGCGCCCGCCGTGAGCCGTTGCCACTCGTTGCCGCGGGTACCGGCCAGGTCGGCCAGAGCCGCCGTCAGCGGTTTGGTCTCGGTGGTGCCGAAGACCAGACCGACGAGCAGGTCGTTCCAGATGTACAGGAACTGGAAGATCCCGATCGACGCGAGCGCCGGGACGATGAGGGGCAGGACGATGCTCCGGAAGATCCGGGCGTGGTCCGCACCGTCGACCCGTGCCGCCTCCATGAGCTCACTGGGCAGGTCGCTCATGAAGTTGTGCAGCAGGTAGGTCACCAGCGGCATGCCGAAGCACACGTGGGCGATCCAGATCGTCAGGAACTTGCCGGTCCCTTGGGGGTCGAGCTCGCTGAACGGGTACCAGGACGAGAAGATCTTCAGCAGCGGGACGAGTGCCATCTGCAGCGGCACGATCTGCAGCGCGAAGATCGCGATGAAGACCCAGTCCCGCAGCCGCCACCGCATCCACGACAGCGCGTACGCCGCCAGCGCCCCGAAGAAGAGCGAGAACATCACCGACGGCACGGTGATCACCAGCGAGTTCAGGAAGAAGTTCGCCAGTCGCCCGCTGCTCGAGGCCCCGAAGAGGACCTCCCGGTAGTTGTCGAGCGTGAACGACGGGTTCGAGAACGCCGTCCACCAGCCGGTGGTCTTGATGTCCCTCTCCGGCCGGAACGACGACAGCGCCAGCCCGAAGGTCGGGACCGTCCAGACGATCGCGATGATCACCGCGATGAACGAGGCGACCGGGCTCGACATCTTCTTCTTGACCCGACCCGCGGCCGCGTTCGCGCCTGCGACCACCGACGGGGTGGTCGTCGGGGGGGTAACCGTGGCACTCATCGGGCCTCCAACCTCTGACGGCGCAGCTGACGGACCTGGTAGAGGACGACCGGCGTCACGAGCACGAAGAGGAACACCGCGAGTGCGGAGCCCCAGCCCTGCTGGTTGCCGACGAACGCATAGAAGTACATCCCGTTGGCGACGACGCTCGTGTCGTAGTTGCCGCCCGTCATCGTGCGGACGATGTCGAAGACCTTGAGGACCCCGATCGTGATCGTCACGAAGACGACGACGACCGTCGGGCGGACCGTCGGCAACGTGATCTTCCAGAACATCTGCCAGGCGTTGACGCCGTCGAGCCGGGCCGCCTCGATCATGTCGTTCGGGATGCCCTTGATCGCGGCGGACAGGACGACCATCGCGAAGCCGGCCTGGACCCAGATCATGACCACGATGAGCAGGAGGGTGTTCCACGGGGCGTTGAGCAGCCACTGCTGCGTCTCGAAGCCGAGCTTCTTCGTGATCGCGTTGAGCAGGCCGATCTGCTCGAACCGGTTGGCCCGGTAGGCGAAGACGAACTTCCAGATGATCGCGGCGGCGACACCCGAGATCGCCATCGGCAGGAACACGAAGATCTTCGCCAGCGACTCCCGCCTCATCTTGTCGATGAGCAGCGCGTAGATGAGCCCGACGGCCACCGAGATGATCGGGGTCAAGAGCACCCAGATCGCCGTGTTGCGCACGTTGAGCAGGCCGTCGGGATCGGTGAAGATCCACTTGTAGTTGTCGAGCCCGACCCACGCGGTCCCGTTGGGGTCCTTGAACGACAGAATGAACGTGTTGATCGCGGGATACACGAGGCCGAACCCGACGAGCGCCACCGGCGGGCCGATGAACCAGAAGATCTGGGCCTGGTCCCGGAACAGCCGCTTCGGCCAGTTGTCGACGATGAGCATGATCGCTCCCGCGACCACGACGAAGGCGACGATGCCCACGGCCAGCATCGTGAGTTTCGGTTCCCAGTTCTCCATGCTCGTCCTCCTCGACGCAAAGAGCGGGATGAAAGGTCGGTCACGTCGCCCACGCAGGCGGCGATCATGGCGCCAGACACGTCCGGCCCGGACGCTACCGTCCGGGCCGGACCTGCGGCTACTCGACGGTGACCGTGAGGCAGGGCGCCTCGCGGTCACCGTCGGACGAACACCGACGAGGGGACCTCGTCAGCTCTTCGGCCAGGACGCCTCGATGGCGTCGGTGACCTTCTTGGTGTCCGCGCCGGTGATCCAGTTGACCATGCCCTTCCAGAACGTCCCTGCACCGACCGCAGCCGGCATGAGGTCTGAGGCGTCGAACCGGAAGACCGTGCTCGGGTCCTGGAGGATCTCGACGGACAGCTGCTGGATCGGGTTCGGCTGCTGGTCGGTGACCGTCAGCACGTTCTCAGCCTTGAGCTGCTTGTTCGCCGTGATCCAGTCACCGAGCTTGGCCTTCTCGTTCACCCAGTTGCCGTCCTGCAGGTACAGCTGGACCGCCTGGGTCTCGGGCTTGTCGTTGAACGCTGCGAGGAACTCGCCGCCACCGAGGACCGGCTTGCCCTTGGCCGGGTCGACCGGCGGCAGGTAGAAGGCGAAGACGTCGCCGTCCTCGGCGACCTTCGTCCCCTCGGGCCACTGGTTCGCGTAGAACGAGGCCTGGCGGTGCAGGGCGCACTGGTCGTCGATGATCGGCTTGCCGCCGTCCTGGAACGCGGTCGTGGCGATCGACTTGACGTCGCCGTAGCCGCCGTTCATGTACTTCTCGTTCTTGAGGATCGCGCCCGCCTTCTCGAAGGCGTCGACGACCTTGGCGTCGTTGAACGGGATCTCGTGCTTGTACCACTGGTCG
The DNA here is from genome assembly GCA_036745175.1 of Kineosporiaceae bacterium. GTDB lineage: Bacteria > Actinomycetota > Actinomycetes > Actinomycetales > Kineosporiaceae > R-H-3. Next base: position 2,842 of record DAIOGQ010000266.1, on the reverse strand, counting down.
TAGACGTCCGGCCCCTGGGTGCGGAGCATGACGTCCTCGATCCAGTCGGTGGCCGGCCAACCGGTCGCGTCGCCGGACTCGATGCCCGCGCACCACGGCTTGTCGACCTTGCCGCTGGCGGCGATCGTGTCGCTCAGCTTGAGCAGCTCGTCCCACGTCTGCGGGACGGCCCAGCCGTTCTCCTTGAACATCGTCGGCGAGTACCAGACGAACGACTTGACGTTGGCGCCCAGGGGCGCGGCGTAGAACGTCCCGTCGATGGTGCCGTACGCGAGCCAGTCCTTCGAGAAGTTGGCCTCGGAGGCCGCCTTCACCTTCTCCGCGGCCGGCTTGACCGCCTTGAGTCCGACGAGCGTCTGGAGCAGGCCCGGCTGCGGGATCGGGGCCAGGTCGGGAGCGTTGTTGCCCTTGACCCGCACCTGCAGCTGGGTCTCGAACTCGCCCGAGCCGTTCCACTGGATGTCGATCCCGGTGCACTTCTGGAACGCCTCGAAGGACGTCTCGAAGCGCTCCGCCTCGACGTCGCGGATCGAGGTGTAGATCTCGACCTTCTTGCCCTCGAACGTGCCGTAGTCGGCGAACGCGGCGCACTCGGCGCTCACGCCGGACGACGCCCCACCGGTCGCGCCGGCACCACCACTGCTGGAGCCGCCGCACGCCGACAGGGCGAGGGCGACACCGAGGGCACTCGCGACGGCGGTCGAACCGCGCCGGTATGTGCGTGCTGCCATGAACTTTCCTCCCGGTCCAACGACGACCCGGACGCCGTCGCCCGGGCTGCGTGTCGGCGCTATGTAAACGCTTTCGTAACGCCGTGGCAACAGCGGGAGAGCACCAGAGCGGTAACGATTGGGTCACGTCCGCACGTGCCCCACCGCGTGTCCGGGCCGTCGTTGGGAGCGCTCCCGAGGGACGTTGACCCGATGCCGGACGCGCCTGCGTGGGGTGGTGCGAAGGACGGACCGTGCGTCACCGCGCGAGAGCCCCGTGCTGTCTACCGGGGCCGACGGTACAGGCAGATCCATACGCGGTCACTGCTCAACCGGGCGATCGGCGCGTTCCGTGACCGTTTCGTTGGAGTCGCCCGTCTCGACCCGGGACCGACGTCACCCCTGGTCAGCCGGGCGCGGCCCCGCGGCGAGCCGGCGCATCGCCGTCTGCACCACGGTGATGAGGGCCTGCTTCGTCGCCGCCCGGGACCGCGCGTCGGTGTAGAACACGGGCACCTCGGCCGGGATGGCGAGCGCCGACCGGACGTCGTCCAGCGTGTGCCGGGCGACGCCGGCGAAGCAGTTCACGGCGACGACGAAGGGGATCCGCCGGGTCTCGAAGTAGTCGACCGCCGGGAAGCAGTGCTCGAGCCGGTCGGTGTCGACGAGGACGACCGCGCCGATGGCCCCGCGGACGAGGTCGTCCCACATGAACAGGAACCGGTCCTGGCCCGGGGTGCCGAACAGGTACAGCCACAGGTTGCCGGGCAGCGTGATCCGGCCGAAGTCCATCGCGACCGTCGTCGAGGTCTTGCTGTCCGTCACGCCGCCCGCGTCGTCGACACCGACCGAGTGCTCGGTCATCGCGGCCTCGGTCGAGAGCGGCTCGATGTCGGAGATCGACCCGATGAACGTCGTCTTGCCCACGGCGAACCCGCCCGCGACGACGATCTTGACGACCGTCGGCGGAACCTCGCGGCCGCCCTGGTCGGGCACGGCCGGGGCTCCGGCGGCGGGGACCGCCGTGACGTCAGAGCGCGGAAATGCCATTGAGAACACTCTCCAGGACGCTGAGCGCGGCCGCGCCGCCGGTCGGGTCGGCCGGGTCGGTGAGGGACGCCGGCGTGAGGCCGTGGATCCGGACCGAGCCTGCGGCGGCGAGGTCGGAGACGAGCACCCGGACGACGCCGACGGGCAGGTGCGCGTGCGCGGAGATCTCGGCCACCGACAGGTAGCGGCCCTGCGTGAGCTCGAGGATGCGCCGGCTCTCCGGGCCGGACGGCGTGCTCGGTCCGGCCGCACCGCGCGGCCGGGACGACTCGGCGTCCGCAGCGGGCAGCAGGCACTCGACGAGGGCCTCGATCGGCAGGGCGTCGCCGCTGGGCCGGGTGCGCCCACCGGTGACCATGTACGGCCGCACGGACCCCGCCTCGTCCGGCTCGGGATGGTCGAGGGCGCGTCCGCCCGGTTCGCGCGGGGCAGGGGGGACGACGGTCATCGGCGCCTCACCCGCCGACGGCGGCGCGCGCCGGGCCGGCGACGGGCAGGTTCGCGCGCATCTCGGAGACGAGCTGCGGCGTGAGCGTCGACTCGGTGCGGCTGACGAGCATCGCCATCTCGTAGCCGACGAGCCCGACGTCGCACGCGGCGTCGGCGACGACCGCGAGGACCGAGCCGTCCGAGATCGTCATCAGGACCACGAACGCGGTGTCCGTCTCGACGATGGACTGCCGGACCTCGCCGCTGCGCAGCTGTCGGGCCGCGCCCCGGGTCAGGCTCGACAGACCGGCGACGATCGCCGACAGCTGGTCGCCGCTCGTCCGGTCGAGGTCGTCGGACATCGCCATGAGGAGGCCGTCGGCCGACACCACGAGCGTGTGCCGGACCCCGGGCACGCTCTTGACGAAGTTCTCGAGCAGCCAGCCGAAGCCGGCCGCCTCTGGGCTCATCGATGTCACGGTCGCGTCCTCCGGAGGGTCGTTCGGCGTCGTCGTTCGGTGCACGTCGCGCAGGTCGGGTGCGCCGGGTCGGCTGCGTGCGCCGGCAGCGGGGCGGGGTGGCTCATGCCTCGTGCTCCGGCACGGCGATCCGGCGGCCCCGCCGGGCGCCGTCGGTGAAGCCGCTGAGCGTCG
>DAIOGQ010000265.1:0-5930 GCA_036745175.1 Kineosporiaceae bacterium | reverse complement strand
CCTCCCCGGGGGCACCCACGTCTCAACGATCGACACACCGCGTCAACCCACACAAAGCGCCTGAGACGTCTGAGACGTCTGAGACCGACCCTGTCTGAGATCGAACCTGTCCCAGACGCACGAGGAGCCCGTCGACCCGACGGGCTCGGGGTGACAGGCTCAGGGCGACGGGATCGGTGGGTGCGGCCGGCTCGTGGTCGGCCGGCACGTGCCGAGAGGGTGCTGGCTGTCAGCCCTGGTCGCGGCGGCGGTCCCAGCGCTGCTCGAGGCGCTGCATGAACGACCCGCCGCCGCGGCGGCGCTTCGCCGGGCGGCCCTTGACGGTGCCGCCTGCGGACACGACGCCGGCCGGACCGCCCTTGCGCTGGCTCGAGACGGCGTAGGCCGTGCCGGCGAGCATGAGGACGAACCCGAGGATCGCGAGGATGTAGTTGGCCCCGGCGACGCCGGCCACCAGACCCACGAGCCCGAGGGCGACGGCTCCGCCGCCGATGAGGATCTTGCGACCGGTCCCGCCGCGGCGGTTGGCCCCGCGCATCGTGGACGCGAACTTGGGATCTTCGGCGTACAGGGCGCGCTCCATCTGCTCGAGCAGGCGCTGCTCGTTGTCGGAGAGCGGCACGTCGACCTCCCAGGTGCAGTCCGCGTTGCAAACAGAATAAGTCGGGGCCGCGCGGTGCGAAACCCGATCGAAGGATGACTCGGCAACCCCGAGTCTCGACTTGATGACGTCCGGACGCCCCGAAACGTTCGGTGGTCGTGTTTATCATGCCCGAACCAGGGCCTTGGTCCCTCCCGAGACGGCGGGGGAAAGACCCCTGGCCCCGTCATGCTCCCAGGGTGCGGCCTGTCCTGCGCGGGCGCCACCGCCGCCGGGTCGGGCCGCGTCGCCGAGATCACACCCGCCGGTTCCGCTCAGCGGGCTCCTGTCCCGGCGCGGCCGTCGTCGGGCTCCGGCCGGGCCGGGACCGGCTCGTCGTCGTCCGGTGTCGGGACGAGGGTCGCCGGCCGGACGGCACCGGCCCCGAACCGGGCGCTCGCCTTGTCGACGGCCTGCTCGGCCTCCCGCCAGCCGTGCTGCCGCTCGTCGAGCGCGAGCTGGTGGTGGCTGCCGGTGGCGTCGGCGAGCCCCTCGACCCTGACCCCGACGAGCCGGATCCGGGCGCGGTCGAGGCCCAGAGCCTCGTAGAGGTCGCGCGCGACCGCGTACACGGTACGGGCGACGTCCGTACGCTCGGGCAGCGTGCGGGCCCGGGTGATCGTCGTGAAGTCGGCGAAGCGGACCTTGATGCTCACGGTGCGCCCGACGAGCCCCTGGGAGCGCATCCGGGCCGCGACCCGCTCGCTGAGCCGGAGCAGCTCACGCAGGACGACGCCGGGGTCGTCGACGTCCCGGGCGAACGTCTCCTCGGCGCCGACGCTCTTCTCGACCTGCTCGGGGACGACCGGGCGTGGGTCACGCCCCCATGACAGCTCGTGGAGGTGGTTCCCCGCGGCGTCGCCGACGGCGCGGCGCAACGTGTCGACCGGGATGTGCGCAAGGTCGGCGACGGTCCGCAACCCGAGGCGCTGGAGTGCCTCCTCGGTCCGCTCGCCGACGCCCCACAGCGCGCCGACAGGCAGCCGGTGGAGGAAGGTCACCGTCTCGTCGCGCGGGACGACGAGGAGCCCGTCGGGCTTGGCCCGGCCGGAGGCGAGCTTGGCGACGAACTTCGTCGAGGCGACGCCGACCGAGCACGTGATCTGTTGCTCGTCGGCGACCCGGTCACGGATGAGCTGCCCGATCGACGCCGGCGACCCGAGCCGCCGGACCGCGCCCGCGACGTCGAGGAACGCCTCGTCGAGGCTCAGCGGCTCGACGTACGGGGTGAGCGACCGGAAGACCTCCATGACGCCGCGGCTCACCTCGCTGTACCGGTGGTGGTCCGGCTCGACGACGACGGCCTGCGGGCACAGCCGCCGTGCGCGGCTCATCGGCATCGCCGAGTGGACACCGAAACGGCGGGCCTCGTAGGTCGCCGAGAGGACGACGCTGCGCCCGCCCCCGCCGACGATGACGGGCAGGCCGTGCAGCTCGGGCCGGTCGATGAGCGAGACGGACGCGTAGAAGGCGTCCATGTCGACGTGGAGCACGGTGCAGCCCGCGTCGTCACCGGACAGGCCGTCGTCGAAGCCGCCGGGGCGTCCGGCACGGTCCAGCTGACGTCTGCTCACGGCTCACCTCCCCGACAGCTCACGGTACGGCGCCGGGCCGACAGGCCGGGTCGGTCGGGTCGGTCGGGTCAGCCGGCCCGGAGCTCGGCGACGACGTGCAGCTGGGCGGCCAGCGCCGACAGCACGGTGTGGTCGGGATGGTCGATCGCAGCCCGTTCGAGCTCGAGAAGTGCTTGTGCGGCCTCGGGGTCGCCGTCGACGAGCGCGCCGGGAAGCAGGTCGGTGAAGAGCCGGACGCCGTGGACGAGCCGGACATCGACCTCGGCCGCGACAGCGCGGCGCCCGGACCGGTCGGCGAGCATCGCCCGGACCCCCGCCTCGTCGAAGCGCCGCGGCAGCGGGTCGCCGTCGCCACCCCGACCGGCCGGGTCGTCGAGGATCCGGCGGGCCTCGGCGAAGCGGCCGGACAGCGCGCGGGCGAGCAGGGCGCCGAGCCGCTGGGTGACCAGGATGCTGAGCAGACCGCCCGGGCGCAGCATCTCGAGCGCGTCGTCGAGCGCGGCCTGCGGGTCGTCGACGTACTCCAGGACGCCGTGGCACAGGACGACGTCGGCCACCCCTGCGCCGACGACGGTCGTGAGTGCGCCCGCGTCGCCCTGCTCGGCGCGGACCCGGTCGGCCACCCCCGCGTCGGCGGCGCGACGACGCAGCGCGGCGAGGGCGTCGGGGCTGGGGTCGACGACGGTGACGGAGTGCCCGAGCCCGGCGAGCGGGACGGCGAAGCCACCGGTTCCGCCGCCGACGTCGACGACGTCGAGGGACGCCCGGCCGCTCGAGGCGGCCCGGCCGGCGACGAGGGCGTCGAGGGCCTCCCAGACGACGGCGGTCCGGATCGCCGAGCGCGGGTCGCCGCGCAGGGCCCAGCGGCGCGCTCGGGCGGTGTCAGGGGCCACGGTCGGTCTCCCGGGAGAGGGCAGGACGTCGTCGACCCCCACCCTAGTGAGCGGCGGCGGGCGGGCCGTGCAGCCACCGGCACACGGTCAGCCGGGCGCCCGGCGCGGCGGCGCATCGGGCGCCGCGGACCCGCCGCGACGTCCTCGCCGCCCCTCCTCACCGGCCGCTGCTCCCCGGGCTCGCGTGCCACAGCTTGCGCGGCGGCTCGCTGCGCCGCCGCCGGCGCTCGGTCTCCTCGGGGCCGTCCTCGCCGTCGACAACCGGACCGGCGCCCTCGGCGGCGAGCATGCGCCGGGTGTCGCGGGTGTTCTCCCCCGGCGGCTTGACGTCGGCGTACGGCGACTGGCGGAACCCGCTCGCGTGGACGAGCACCCGCCGGTGCCCCGAGCCGCCGCCCATCCCACCGGCCCGGGTCGCGCCGGACCCGATCCCGGCCGCGGCCGCCGCGGCGGGCCGGGCGACGTCGCGGTCCCCCGTCGGCAGGCCGGTCCGGGCGAGAGCCGCTGCGTACTCCTCGTCGGCCGTCGGGCCGCCGGACGACGGCGGGACGACGACCCCGCCGCCGAACTCGGTCACCGGCGGACGGACCATGACCGGCCGCGACGACCGGCTCGCGGCCGCGCCACGGACGGCGGCCTGGGTCGTGTCGTCGCCCCACGAGCGCTCCTGGGCGAGGATCTCCTGGACAGCCCGCACCCCGCCGTCCGTCCACGCGTCCCACAGCAGGGGCAGCTCCCACGCGCCGGTCGCCCGCAGCGACACCCCGCGCGGACCGGTGCGGCGCAGCACGCCGCGGACGACGAGCAGCCAGGAGTGGAAGACGGTCGCCGCGTAGGGCCCCTGGGCGTCCTCGAAGAACGTCGCGTCGACCGGGCCGGTCGCGTCGTCGAGGGTGAGGAAGACGACCCGGCGGCCGGAACGGACCGGCGGGGTCTGGGTCGCGACCTTGACCCCGGCGACGAGCAGCTCGCTACGGCTGCGACGGCGCAGCACCTCGTTCGACCGGGTCACCCCGAGGGCGTCGAGGAGCGGGACGTAGAAGTCGATGACGTGCCGGCTCACGTCGAGCCCGAGCACCTCGAGCTCGGCACGGACCCGTTCGGCGCCCGTCATCTCCGGCAGGCCGGTGCGGACCGTCTCGTCGGGCGCGTCCCCGAGGTCGAGCGCGAGCTGGACGCTGTGGTCCTCGGGTGCCGCCGCCGTCCGCGGCGCCTGCGACTGGCGGGCGGCCGCGGCCCGTACGACATCGCCCGCCGCCACGGTCGCGTCGCTCCTGCCGCCGACCACCTCGCCGACCACCTCGCCGACCACCTCGCCGACCACCCCGCCGCCGATCACCCCGCCTGCACCACCTCGGCCACCCCCACGGCCACCGCCGGTGCCCGGCCGGCCACGTGACACCGACCGGCTCCACCGGTCGAGCTCGGCGACCTGCAGGAGCAGGTCGCGGCGCGTCACCCGGCCGCGCCGGCGGACCGGCAGCGTCGACCCCAGGCCGTACAAGGAGTCGAAGGCGCCGGTGACGACGAGCCGTTCGACGACCGGCCTGGACACGTGCGCGCGGTGCCAGAAGTCGGCCAGCGAGTGGTACGGCCGGCCGGCGACGACCCGCGCCACCTCGGTGTCCGAGATCCCCTTGACGTCGGCGAGAGCCAGCCGGATGCCGTACGGCCGCCCGTCCGGCAGCCCCTCCTCCGGCCGGGCCCGCGGCGTCGCCCAGCCGGCGTCCTCGACGCTCCGCGGCTGCGTCCCGCCGGCCGCGCCGTCCTGGATCTCCCCGCCGTCCGGCCGACGCGACGGCCGGGCGTCCACCTGGTCGAGGACCCGCGGCGGCGGCTCGTCCCACCACGCGACCTTCTCGACCCGGTAGGTGGCGTCGGAGACGTTGACGTCGAGCGGCAGGACGGCGATGCCGAGGTTGCGGGCGTCGTCGAGGATGAGCCGCTTGGGGTACATCCCCGGGTCGTGGGTGAGCACCCCGGCGAGGAACGCCGCCGGGTGGTGCGCCTTGAGCCACGCCGAGTGGTACGTCGGCAGCGCGAACGCCGCCGCGTGCGCCTTGCAGAACCCGAACGAGGCGAACGCCATGAGCACCTTCCAGATCCGGTCGACGGTCTCGCGGTCGTAGCCGTTCGCCCGGGCTCGCGGCCGCCACCACGTCTCGACCTCGACCTGCCCGGCGGGCGAGCCCATCGCGCGGCGCACCTCGTCGGCCTGGGCGAGGCTGCACCCGGCGGTCACCGCGACGATCTTGAGCACCTGCTCGTGGAAGACGACGACACCCGCGGTCTCGGCGAGAGCCGGCTCGAGCGACGGGTGGACGTAGTCGGGGTCGTCCCAGCCCTGCCGGGCCCGCAGGAACGGCGTCACCATGTCGGACTTCACCGGGCCGGGCCGGAACAGCGAGATGTCGATGATGAGGTCGCTGAACGACTCGGGCGCGAACTTGCCGACGAGCTCGCGCTGGCCCGGGGACTCGATCTGGAACATCCCCAGGGTGTGGGTCGTGCGGACGAGCCGGAACGTCGTCTCGTCGTCGTGCGGCACGGCGTCGAGGTCGATCCGGCCCGTCGACGGGTCGAGGTAGCCGGTGACCGGGTCGGTCGCGTCCGGCGGGTGCTCCCCGGCGCGGAGGGCGTCCGGCCCGTCGACGCGGACGACCTCGTCGAGCGCGTAGGCCATCGACGACTGCATCCGGATGCCGAGGACATCGAGCTTGAGCAGCCCGAGGTCCTCGACGTCGTCCTTGTCGAACTGGCTCATGGGAAAGCCCAGCCAGCTCGCCTCGACGGGCGTGCGGTCGAGCATGCTCCGGTCGGAGA
>DAIOGQ010000264.1:2426-5967 GCA_036745175.1 Kineosporiaceae bacterium | reverse complement strand
CGCGGGCGTTGATGATCTCGCACTTCTTGAGCACCCGGCGCAGCGGGACGACGACATGGCGGGGGGACAGCGAGCCGGCCGACGCCTCGGGCAGGAACGGCTGGTAGGTCATGTACGACCGCGGCTCGACGACGGTCACCGTGGCCTCGCCGCGCTTCAGCTTCGCCTGCAGGCGCAGCGCGGTGTAGAGACCGACGTACCCCCCGCCGAGGACGAGGATCCGGGGGGTGCGCGGGCTGGTCTGCTGCGTGGACATGTCACCAAGGTAGAGTCTTGTGAAAACGTTCACAAGTCGGGTCGGACGCCGTGGGCCAGGGGCGAAGGTCCCGGCGCCAGCGCGTTCGCGCGGGCGAGGACGGTGTCGAGCATCGGCACCGTCAGCCGACGGGTGCTGGTGTTCTGCTGGCTCACGTGGAAGGAGCCGAGCAGGGTCACGGGCGCTCCCCCGGTGCGGTCGAGCACCGCTTCGGCCCCGTGACCGAACCGCGGCCGGGGAGTGGGCACCCGCCAGCCCTGGCGGCGGGCGGCGCCGACAGCGGCGTCCCAGGCGAACGCGCCCAGGGCGAGCACGACCCGCAGGTGCGACGAGAGCAGGGTGACCTCGCGGTCGAGCCACGGCGCGCAGGCGTCGCGCTCGGCCGGCGTCGGGGCGTTGTCCGGAGGTGCGCAGCGCACCGGCGCCGCGATCCGCGCACCGCGCAGCGCCTGGCCGTCGGCGGCGTGGTCGCTGCGCTCCTGCGCGGCGAGCCCGGCCCGGTGCAGGGCCGAGAAGATCCAGTCCCCGGAGCGGTCGCCGGTGAAGATGCGTCCGGTCCGGTTGCCGCCGTGGGCGGCGGGGGCCAGCCCGACGACGAGCAGCCACGCCCGCGGGTCGCCCCAGCCGCAGATCGGCCGTCCCCAGTACGGCTCGTCCGAGTAGGCCCGGCGCCGGGTCACGGCGACCTCCTCGCGCCACGCGACCAGCCGCGGGCAGGCGCGGCAGACCGACACCCGGGCGTCGAGGACGCGCAGCGTGCGGGACGTCGTCGCGAGCCGGGCGACGTCGTCCGGGTCGTGCGCGACCGGCGTCCGGGCCGTCGCGGGGTCACCCGGCCAGCCGCGTCCCGGCGGCACCGGGGAGGCGAAGACCTCCCCGGTCCCCGGGTGCGGCAGCCGGCGCGGAGCCGGCGCGGCGATCAGCCGAGCCGCTCGTGGAGGAAGTCGACCGTCCGCTGCCAGGCGGTGGCAGCAGCCTGCGGCGCGTAGACCTCCGGCCGGTCGTCGTTGAAGAACGCGTGCTGGGTGCCCGGGTAGTCGAAGACCTCCACGTCGCCGTCCGCGTCCTTGATCGCCGCCACCGCGGCCTGGATGCCGGGCGCCGACGACGTGCCGTCCTCCTCGGAGCAGTGGATGAGCGCGGCCTTGCCGGCGTAGCTCGGCCACCTCGGGTTCATCCGCTCCCAGGGCACCGCCGGGTAGAACCCGACGGCGGCCTGGACGTTCTCGGCGACGGTCGCGCTCCACAGCGCGAGCGAGCCGCCCATGCAGTAGCCGACGGCGCCGATCCCCTGCCCCTCGACGATCTCGAGGTCGGACAGGTAGGCGGCCGCGCCGGCGATGTCCTTGGCGGCCCGGTCCATGGCCAGGCCCATCATGAGCCGCATCGCGTCGTCCGGCTCGTCGGTCGCGGCGCCGTGGTAGAAGTCCGGCGCGAGGGCGACGAAGCCGGCCGCCGCGAACCGGTCGGCGACCGACCGGATGTGGCCGACGAGCCCCCACCACTCCTGGACGACGATGACGCCGGGACCCGGCCCGGACGCCGGCAGCGCCAGGTAGCCGTCCGCCGTGCCGCCGTTGCTCGCGAAGGTGACCATCTCTCCCATGGGGCCACCCAACCGTCCCCGGCCCGGCACGGCAAGATCTGTCGGCTCAGGGGGTCCGGATCGCGGACGGCTGCCCGGTCGCCGTCGCCGAGGGACTCGCCGGCGACGTCGGTCCGGCGCTCGGCGCACCGGTCGCCGTGGCCGTCGGCGCCGGGCTCGCCGGGGCGGTCGGCGTCGGGCTCGGCGAGGCACCGGGGACGAGCCCGCCGGACGACGGGACGCCGAAGACGCCGGTGATCGGCGGTACGGCGACGATCGGCGCCGGGGGCACGCTCGCGGACGGTGCGGCGGTCGCCCGGGGATTGCCGGGGTCGTCGTACTCCGGGGCCGGGTACGTGGCGCCCGGGACCGGGAAGACGTTCCAGCGCCCCTGCCCGCGGTCGTCGACCCACGGGGCGACCTGGCGGTTCCCGTCCGGGTCGGAGAAGATCCGGGACCCGCGCTCGTCCGAGCCCTCCTGGTAGCCGATCGCCAGCGGACGGCCGTCCTGGTCGTAGAGCTGGACGAGCGGGATCAGGTTGCCCCTGGCGTCGTAGGCGAAGACGTTGCGCACCGGGCTGCCGTCCACGGCCAGGCCCGGCACCGGCGGCGACTGCTCGTAGAACGTCTCGGCGTCCCGGACCGAGCCGGCGACCGACACCGCGACCGGCAGCAGCAGAACGGCGAGCACGTTGAGGGCGGTCACGAGCCCCGGCACCCACGGACGCCGGTCCGTCCCGAGCCGGGCGTCGAGCAGGCCACGACCGAGGGCGACGCTCACGGCACAGAACAGCAGCAGGAGCACGAGGCTGCCGAACCCGGGCGGCAGCCACCGACCGCCGTCCATGAAGACCGCCGACACGATCTGGTAGGCGACCCAGGCCCGCACCAGCCACCACGCCGGCCGCAGCGCGACGACCGACTCCCGTGTCTGCGGCCACCAGGGCCGGCGGCGGACGGCCTCCGCGAACGAGGGGCCGACGGCCCGGACCTCGCGCCCGGCCTCCTGCACCACGCGGACCACGAACCCGGGGCCGTCCCCGCGGCGCCCCCCTCCGGCGCCGCGGGGAGGCAGCCCGGCCGCCGCCCGGAGCTCGGCCGCGTAGGACGCCGGGTCGCCGAGGTCGGCGGGGGGCGCCCCCGGCATGCTGTCGGCGAGCCGCTCGTCGAGGTCCGCCTCCAGCCCGCCGGAGAGCTCCTCGACCTCCTCGGGAGTCAGGTCGGACAGGTAGGCCCGGACCTGGGCCACGAACGAGGCGACCTCGGGTCGGACGACGTGCTGGGTCATCGCACAGCCTCCTTGGCGTGCACGGCGGTTCCGGCGGGCGGGGCTGTGCCGGCGGGCGGGGCTGTGCCGGGGGGCGGGGCGATCGGCGAGCCGGCGAGCAGCGCGGACATGACGTCGGCGAACGTGTTCCACGTCGTGCGCTGCTGCGAGAGCAGGACCCGGCCGTGGGCGTTGATGCCGTAGTACTTGCGGTGCGGGCCCTCGTCGGACGGTACGACGTAGCTCGTCAGAGCGCCGGCCGCGTAGAGCCGGCGCAGCGTGCCGTAGACCGACGCGTCCCCGACGTCGTCGAGCCCCGCGGCGCGCAGCCGGCGGACGACGTCGTAGCCGTAGCCGTCGGCGTCCGAGACGACCGCGAGCACGGCGACGTCGAGCACCCCCTTGAGCAGCTGCGTGGTGTCCACGCGTCCTC
>DAIOGQ010000264.1:0-2326 GCA_036745175.1 Kineosporiaceae bacterium | reverse complement strand
CCAGGCGATGCCGTCGAGGATGTCGTGCTCGCTCGTCACGGCGACCTCGAGCGGGGCGCCCGAAGACCTCGTCTCCTCGACGGCCCGGTCGACGACGCGGCGCCAGACGAGTGCGCCCGCACCGATGACGTCGACCCGGCCGGGGTGCATGAAGGGCAGGGCCGCGCGGTGCGCCGCCGGCATCCGGAGCAGGGCGTCGCAGGCGGACCGCACCGTCTCCGCCGGCAGGACCGCGCCGTGGATCCGCGCGGCGTCGTAGGCGTCGAGTCCGAGCGCGAGCGCCGTCACCGTCGTCACCGAGCCGGCGAGGCCGACGAGGGTGCGGGCCGAGCCGAGCGGGACGAGCGCGACCGCGCGGTCGAGCGCGGCGTCGACGTCGGCGCGGGCGGCGACGACCTGCGACGTCGTCGGCGGGTCGGCGAACGCGTGCCGCTCGGTGAGCCGGACGCACCCGACGTCCACCGAGCACGCCGCCTCGACGTCCGCGGACCCGACGACGAGCTCGGTCGACCCGCCGCCGATGTCGACCACGAGGTAGGGCGGTTCGTGCGACGCGTCCAGCCCGCGGGTCGCCCCGACGAACGACAGCCGCGCCTCCTGCTCGCCCGTGACGATCTCGGGCTCGACCCCGAGCAGCGCCTCGACGCCTTCGGTGAAGTCGTCCTGGTTGCTCGCGTCGCGGGTCGCGGACGTCGCGACGAACCGGATCCGCTCGACCCCGTTCTGCGCGCACAGCGCGCCGTAGAACCTCGCGGTCGCGAGCGTGCGCTCCATGGCGTCGGCCGAGATCCGACCCGTCCGGTCGACGCCCTGGCCGAGCCGGACGATCTCCATCCGGCGGTCGACGTCGACGAGCGTGCCGGCCCGGTGGTCGACGTCCGCGACGAGGAGCCGGATGCTGTTGGTGCCGCAGTCGATGGCGGCGACCCGGGTCACGCAGCACCCTGCGGTTCGGCGGTCGACGGGCCGGCGGTCGGCGCTTCGACGCACGGCCCCTCGGACCACCAGCCCCGCACCGCGTCGAGCGCCTCGTCGCCGAGCGGGTTGACCCCTGGCCCGGCGGCGAGCGCGTGGCCGACGAGCGCATGGAGGCACTTGACCCGGGTCGGCATCCCGCCGGCCGACACCCCGGCGATCTGCAGGACGTCGCCGACGCCGGCAGCCGCGCCGACCTCGTCGCGCCGGTGCAGGTAGTCCGCGTGGGCGGCACGGTAGGCAGCCGCCAGGTCCGGGTCGTCCGCGAGGCGACGCGTCATCTCCGCCATGAGGCCACCGGCCTCGAGGGTTCCGACCGCGGACGCCGCCCGGGGGCAGGTGAGGTAGAAGGTCGTCGGGAACGGCGTGCCGTCGGCGAGCCGCGGCGCGGTCGCGACGACGTCCGGCAGCCCGCACCCGCACCGGTGCGCGACGGCGACGACGTCGCGGACGGGACGGCCGAGCTGCGCACTCACCGCCGCGAGGTCGGCGGCGGACGGTGGGCCGCTCACGTCTGGAGGCTCACGGGTGGAGGCTCACGGCTGCGGGGCTCACGGCTGCGGGGCTCATGGCCGACCGGTCGCCTCGGCGCCCCCGGCGATCCGTGCCGACTCCCAGACCGTGCCGTACCAGGGCTGGTCCGCAGCCGCCTTCGCGGCTGCCTCGGCGCCCAGGCGCGGGTCGCGGGTCGTCCCGGCGGCGCCGGTGTCGTCGAGCAGGGTGTACCTGGTCTGGCCCGGCATGACGAAGTTGAGCCGGTCGGACGCCTGCGCCTTGACGTACGCCGGGTCCTCCCAGCGGGTGCGCTCGGCGGTGAGCTCGGCGACCCGGCGCTCGAGGTCGGCGACCTCCTGCTGCTGCGCGGCCAGCTCCTGGCGCTGGGCGATCCACGGCCGCAGGTACGGCACGACGAGGAGGGCGAGGACGACCAGGACGCCGGCGAGCATCGTCGTCGGCCGCAGCATCATCGAGCCACGACCGGACGACGCACCGCGGCCGCCCGCCGTCCTGACCCCGCCGCCACGTCCCGGCGCAGTGCCGCCGCGCGGACCGGGGCCCGCGGCGCGCGACGTCGTCGTCCGGGTCGTCGGCCGCGCCGGGCCGGAGCGACCGGACGCCGGGGCCCGACCGGCCGGTCCGGCGGGGCGCGAGACGCCCTGGGCCGGGGTCCGGGCCGACGCGCCGCCGCCCGCGGCCCGGCCGGCGCCGGAGCGCCCCGCGCCGGGCCGTGGCGCAGCGGGCCTGCGTGCGGTCATCGAAAGTGGTCCCCCAAGTCGAGTCGACGACGGCCGGCGGCGGCGGCCCCGCAGGGACGCCCCCACTCGACCATGACACGACGGACGCCCGGAGC
>DAIOGQ010000263.1:0-5981 GCA_036745175.1 Kineosporiaceae bacterium | reverse complement strand
CTGCCGGACGCCGAGCCGGGCGAGCGCCGTCCCGACGACCTCGGCGACGATCACGCGAGACCGTCAGCGCTCGACGAGGGCGAGCACCCGTGCGGGGCTGCCCGAGCCGCCGCGGATCGGCAGCGGGGAGGCGACGACGACCGCTCCCGTCGTCGGCAGCGACGCGAGGTTCTGCAGCTGCGTGAGGCCGTACTTGCCCGCGCCGAGAAGCAGGGCGTGACAGGGGAAGGCGGGGTCGAACGAGTGCGCCGCACCGGCGTCCGTGCCGACCGTCTCGACCCCGATGCCGAGCAGCGGGACCTCGTCGGCGAGCCAGCGCGCGCACTCGACGCTGACGCCCGGGGTGTGCGGGCCGGTCTCGTCCGCGTTGAGGTACTCGGCCTGGTCGTGGGCCCGCGCGTCCCAGCCGGTGCGCAGGAGCAGCCAGCCGCCGGCCGGCAGCGGGCCGTGCTCGGCCTCGAACGCGCGGACGTCGGCGATCTCGAGGAGGTGGTCGGGGTCGCGCGCGACCCGCTCGGAGACGTCCAGGACGACGGCGGGGCCGACGAGCCGGGACGGCGGCACCTGGCTCACGTCGTCGAGGTCGCGGCCGGTGACCCAGTGGATCGGCGCGTCGAAGTGCGTGCCGGTGTGCTCGCCGGTCCGGAAGTTGTTCCAGTACCAGGCCGGGCCTCGGTCGTCGTAGCGGCTGATCTCCTCGCGCGCGAAGCGCCACGTGTTCCCGAACGGCTCGGGCAGCATGAGGATCGGGGTGCCCTCGTGGAGCGGCGCCGTGAGGTCGACGACCTGGACCGACCCGTTCGCGAGAGCGTCGACGAGCGAGGACAGCACCGACATGCGGAACTCCTCCGGGGCTGGGGCCCGGGCGCCCGGGCGATGGACGTCCGGACCCTATCGGGTCGACTTCGGCCGTGCCTGTGGCGGCGACGGTATGACTCGTCTACAGTCGCAGTGTGACCAGAAAACGTACGTTCAGCCTGCCGGACGACCTGTCCGGCGAGCTCGACCGCGCCGCGGGCGGCAATGCCTCGGCCTACGTCGCGGAGGCCATCCGCGAGCGGCTCGTCCGCGACGCCGCCGTCGGTCGGATCGACGAGCTCTTCGGCCCCCCTGACCCGGAGGCCATGGACTGGGCGATGGAGCTGCTCACGGGCAAGCGCGCCAGCGTCCGGCCGTCGTGATCGGCGGCCGGGTCCTCGACGCGACCGCGATCGGGGACATCGTCATCGGGCGCACCGTGTACGGCGGTGCCTTCGTCCGCGCGGCCCAGCAGGTGGGCATCACCCTCGTGCTGCCGGCGGTCGCGCTGCAGGAGGCGTGGGCCGCCTGCCAGGAGAAGGACTGGCCCTTCGTCGAGCTGCTCCTCGCCCTGCCGGTGACCGTGGTCGACCCGCTCGACGCCTCCGCGGCAGAGCGGTCGGCGCTGCTCGGCCGGCCGACCGCCGCCCGGCACGCCGCCCCGACGGCGTTCGACGCCGCCGCCTCCCATGCCGTCGTCGTCGCGCGCGACCGGGGCTGGCCGATCCTCACGGCCGACGTGCGCCGGATCCGGGTGCTCGACGCGACGATCCCGGTCGAGTCCCTGCCCGTCGGCTGACCGTCACGGCGGGAGGGCTGCCCCCTCGGGGAGGCGGGTCACTCCAGGAGCCGGACCACCTCGGTCTGCCCTCTCTCGCGCGCGTGCTCGAGGGCCGTCAGGCCGTTGCGGTCCTCGACGGTCCGGTCGGCGCCCGCGGCGACCAGTGCCGAGACGACCTTCTGGTGGTCGGGGCCGCCGTCACCGAGGATCACGGCCTCGAGCAGCGCCGTCCAGCCGAGGTTGTTCACGTGGTCGACGTCGATCCCGGCGGCCAGAAGCCGGTCGACGACGAGGGGGTACCCACGGTGCGCCGCCCTGATGAGACCCGTCCCGTCGAAGCTGTCGAGCGCGGCCACGTCGGCACCGTGGGCCAGCATGACGTCGAGGAGCCGGGGGTCGTCGCCGATCTCGGACGTCGCGATGAGGTAGGCGCTCTGCCGCGACCGGTCCTGGTGGTTGACGTCCGCCCCGGCGCCGACGAGCGCCGTCGCGACGTCGACGTGGTTGCCGTACGCGGCGAGGACGAGTGCGGTCGCCCCAGTCGCGTCCGCCACCCCGACGTCGCCGCCGGCGGCGAGCGCCGCCCGGACGCCGGGCAGGTCGCCGCGCCCGGCCGCGGCGAGCAGGTCGCGGTCGGCAGCCGAGACCGGCGCCGGCGGCGCGGTGGACGTCGGGCCCGCGGGCGCGTCCGGCGAGCCGCACGCACCGACTGCCGCCGTCAGGAGGACGAGCCCGAGAGCGCCGACGACCCGGCCCGCACGTGCCCTCACCGCGCCACCTCCTCGTGAACCTCTCGCACGCAGCAACGCGCTCGCCCCGGCCGCGGTTCATCACGCTCGCCGCCGGGGGCGTCACGCCGTCGGCCGATCTGTCCGCACAAAGGCTGACGTCCGGCGGCCGATGATCCCTAGGATCCGTGCTGTGCCGGATCGGGGTCCGGGTGGACCGGGCCGAACCACCGTCGTCGTCGGCGTCGACGGCGCCGGGAGGACTCACCGCCTCGAGGCGATGGCAGCGGCAGGAGACGTGCCGGTGCTGCGCATCAGCGCGCCTGCCGCACCCGCCGACGACCTGCGCGAGCGGCTCGACGTCGCAGCGGCACGCGGCGCGCTCGTCCTCGTCGACGACGCCCACCGGCTCGATGCCGACACCCTGCGCCTGCTCGCGGCGTCGGCGCGCGCGGGCCTGCCGATGGTCGTCGCACGGCGGCCGACCGTGGGTTCGGCCGACCTCGCCGACCTCGACGAGGCGGTCGCCGCCGCAGGCCGGGTCGAGGTGCTCGCTCCCCTCGACGCGACGCAGGTCGGCGCCCTCGTGACGACGGCGACCGGCCGGCCGTGCCCGACGGCGACCGCGACGGCGGTCTGCGCCGCGTCCGGCGGGCTGCCGGCGGTCGTCGCCGCGTTGGCCACGGCGCTCGCCGCCGGGCCGGGCGTCCCGGGCGGCAGCGGGGAGCTGCCGGCCGCCCCCGCGCTCGCGGCCCGGCTGCAGCGCCGGCTCGCAGTGGTACCGGCCGCGCACGTGCACCTCGCGCGCGTCCTCGCGCTGGGCCTCGACCTCACCGACGACGTGCTCGCGGCGGCGTGCGGCCTGGACCTGGCCGACCTCACCGTCGCCCTGCAGTCGCTGCGGGACATGGGGTTGCTCGCGCCCGGCGGGGAACGGATGGTCCCCGCCGTCGCCGACACCCTGCTTTCCGAGCTGCCAGCCGGGTCGCGCCGGCGGCTCCACGAGGACGTCGCCCGGGCGCTCGCCGGCTCGGGTGCTCCGGCCCCGCAGGCCGCGGCCCACCTGCGGTCGGCGCGCGCGCGCGGACCCGAGGCCGCGGCGGCGTTCCTCGCAGCCGCGGAGCACCTGCGCTTCACCGACCCCGGGGCCGCGCTCGGCTGGTACGACGACGCGCGGGAGGCCGGTGCGGCCGTTGTCGACGTCGCCGCGGGCGCGGCCGAGGCGGGAGCACTGCTCGGGCTCGCCGTCGACACCGACCTGCCGAGCGGCGTCCCGCCGACCCCGGTCGCCGGCCGGCTCGACCTCGTCGCCGGCGCGGTCGCCGCGGCCCAGGGCCGCCCCGGCCCGGCCGCCGACGCACTGCTCGCCGCACCCGACCCGGGCCCCGTGCTCGCCGTCCCCGCGCTCGTCGCCGTGGGGCGTCTCGACGCCGCCCGGACGGCGGCCCTCGCCCCGGCACCCGGTGCGCTGCACCTCCTCGCCGCCGCTGCGCTCGCCGCTCCCGACCCCGGCGAGGCCCTCCCGGCGGCGATCGACGCCGCCGGGGCCGCGGAGCGCACGCCGCCGCATGTCGTCCTGCCCGACACCCCGCACGCCCTCGGTGCCGTCCTCGCCGTCGCCGCCGGCGACGTGGGGACGGCCGTCGAGCTGCTCGAACGTGCCGTGCGGTACGGGGTCGGCGGGCCGGCCGCGCAGGACCGGCACGGCCTGCTCCTGGCCTGGGCGCGGCTGCGCGCGGGACGCCGCGACCCGGCCACCACACCGTCGGGAGGCGGGGACGCCGACGTCGCGGCCGAGCCGAACGGCCGCGACCGGGTGCTCCGGGCGGCCGTGGCCGCGGGCTGGGCCCGCCGGTCGGGCGACGTCGCCCGGCTACGCGCTGCCTGGCCCGAGGCCGAGCGGGTGCTCGCCCGCGGAGGCCTGGACCTGCTGCTTCTCGAGCCCGCCGAGGAGCTCGTCGTCGCGGCCGCCCGGCTGCGCCGCCTGCACCGCGCCGACCCGGCCCTCGCCGGCCTCGAGTCCGCCGTCGCCGGGCTCGGCTCGCCCCCGGCGTGGGAGGTCACGCTCGGCTGGCTGCACCTTCAGGTCGCAGTCGCCGGGGACGACGCGGGGGCGGCCGCGGCGGCCGCCGCCCGGGTCGTCGGCGCCGGACCCGGCGGCCATCGTCAGCGGGCGCAGCAGCAGGCCGCGCCGTGCTGGGCCGACGCGCTCGCGGGCCGGGTCGACGCCGACGCGGTCGTCGCGGCGGCCGACGCGCTGGCGGCCGCCGAGCTGCCGTGGGAGGCGTCCCGGCTCGCCGGTGACGCCGCCATCCGGGTCCCCGACGCGACCGCCGCCCGGCGCCTGCTCGAACGCGCGCGCGACCTGGCGGGCGAGCTCGCCGCGCCGGTCCCCGTCGCCGTGACCGGCGCCGCGCCGAGCCGGGACGCGGCCCGGCAGGCCGGGCTGTCCGACCGCGAGGTCGAGGTCGCACAGCTCGTCCTCGACGGCCGCACGCACCGCGAGATCGGTGCCCAGCTCTACCTGTCGCCCAAGACCGTCGAGCACCACGTCGCCCGGATCCGCACCAAGCTCGGCGCCTCGACGCGGGCGGAGTTCGTCGCCGCCCTCAGAGGACTGATCGGCGGCGGTATCTCACCCCCATAGCAACCCTCATGGGAGGGGGAGTTCCCCGATTCGGGGGGACGGTTCCGACGAGCAACCTGGACCTACAGCCCAGCCACCCGGTGGGGCACCTCACAAGGAGACGACAATGAATGTGACAGCCGAGGCGGCGCAGGTCGGCCAGATGCTCCTGCACGCGCTGCAGAACGCGGTCGGCATGGGCCCCGACGAGGCCCTCCAGTCGGCGCAGGCCGAGGCCGGCGTGACGAACGAGCAGATCGACGGCGCCGACATGGGCGAGGTCTTCGAGTACATGTGCGCCCAGCCCGGGATCGACGCGAACCTCCAGGGCTTCCTCACCAACCAGGCGAGCAACTACAACAACTACGGCAACGTGAGCCAGGGCGGCAGCAGCTACTCCGGTGGCGGCGGTGGCTACAGCGGCGGCGGCGGCGGTGCGTCGGCCGGCGCGAGCAACACGCAGATCGTCCAGCAGGTCACGCAGAACTACAACTACCAGGAGATCAACGACAACCACATCGACATCCTGGGTCCGGTCAACGGCAACATCGACATCGACCAGGACAACGACGACATCGACGTCGAGGGCGACGGCAACGCCGTCAACTCCGGGTCCGGCGACCAGAACGCCGCGACCGGCGAGGGTTCCTCGGCGGCACAGTCCGGCTTCGGCGACGCGGTCTCGAACTCCGGCGACGGTGCGATCACCGCCGGCGACGACGTCGACATCGACGCACCCGTCAACACGGGTGTCTTCACCGGCATCCAGACCGACAGCGGCGACGTCGAGAACAGCCCCGTCGGCAACGGCAACCAGGTCGTCGACCTCGAGGACGCGGACATCCATGACTCGGCGCTCGGCTTCGGCGCGGGCGACACGGGCAACGTGTCCGGCAACTACCTCGAGGAGGGCGCCGCGGCGTCCGGCACCGGCGACGCGACCGGGCAGAGCGTCGACACGAACGTCCAGTCGAACGTCGACGAGGAGCACGGCCCGGGCCACCAGGTCGAGCTCGACCACGGTCCGCGCGTGCTCGAGGACCAGCCC
>DAIOGQ010000262.1:0-5984 GCA_036745175.1 Kineosporiaceae bacterium | reverse complement strand
CCCGCCTCGACCACCACGACCGTCGTCAACACCGCGAGCACCTCAGCGCCGCACTCGACGACCTCCCAGCTCCGCGCACCCAAGCCCCTCAGGACCCCGACCGACGCCTCCAGCTCCGCACCCGCCGATCGGCCCTTGAGCGCCAGCAGCCGACCCCCCGGCACCACGAGCGGCAGGCACCAGGTGACGAGCCGGTCGAGTGGTGCGACGGCGCGTGCGACGGCCACTTCGAACGCCGGACCGTCCCGGTGCAGCTCCTCCGCACGCGCCCGGACCACCGTGACGTTCCCGAGCCCGAGGTCCGCCACGACCTCATCCAGCCACGCGACCCGACGCTGGAGCGGCTCGACGAGCATCACCTCGACATCCGGCCGCGAGATCGCCAGCACAACACCGGGCAGGCCGGCGCCCGAGCCGACGTCGACGCAGCGCACCCCCGGCGCCAGAAGCTCGGCCACCGCGGCGCAGTTGAGCAGGTGCCGGTCCCACAGCCGAGGGACCTCTCGAGGCCCGATGAGGCCGCGAAGCACGGCGGACGTCGCGAGGTGCTCCGCGAAGCGCTCCGCCAGGGGCAGCCGATCACCGAACAACGCGACGACGGCGCCACCGCCCGGGGCGGATGGCGCCGTCGTCGGCGGGCCCTCGCCGGTCACAGTCGGACCATTGCGGCCGTTCCTCAGGCCGAGGCCGGGAACACGACCACGCGCCGCGAGGGGTCCTCGCCCTCGGACTCGCTGACCAGGCCGGCGTCTGCCACGACGTCGTGGACGACCTTGCGCTCGAACGCCGACATCGGCTCGAGCCGCATCGCCTCACCGGTGCGCTGAACCTCCTGGCACGCCTTCGCCGCCAGCTCCTCGAGCGTGCGCCGACGCGCGGCGCGGAAGCCGGCCACGTCGAGCATCAGCCGACTGCGCTCACCGGTCTTCGCCTGGACCGCGAGCCGTGACAGGTCCTGGAGCGCCTCGAGGACCTCACCGTTCGGCCCGACGAGGCGACGCAGCTCACGCTCGCTGCCGGACTCCGCGACCACAGCGACGGACGCCCGGCCGTTCTCCACGTCGATGTCGATGTCACCGTCGAGGTCGACGATGTCGAGCAGCTCCTCGAGATAGTCCGCCGCGACCTCGCCCTCCTCCTCCAACCGCCGCAGCGACTCACCGCCGCGGCGGGTGCGCCGTCCCGCCGCCGACCCGTCGTCGCCGTCCTCGACGTCCACGTCCTCGCCGGCCTCGACCGTCCCCTGGTCCTGGACGACGCCGTCGGCGCCGTCCGCCGCCTCGGCGTTCGCCCCGGACCCGTTCGCCGTGGCCGGGTCGGGCGACACCGACTCCGTCGCGCCCTCCGCTCCGTCGACTGCGGTCTTGTCGTCCGCCAGATCCGCGTCCATCGCATGCGTCTCGCTCACGAGGCTTCCTCCCACATGTCAGTTCTCTTCAACGGGCCACGCCCGTCAGGTCTTGGTCGGCTCCCGCGACGTCGCACCGGCCGACGACCACTCCCAGCCCGTCTTGGCACAGTGTGGTCGACTGACTACACAGAGCACCAAGCCCATCGTCTGGGACCGATGCCGCGCAGTCATCGCTTCGGCCGGCTCGGGCGTCCTCGCCGTTGGGCGGTCGTCGCACCGGGCTTCTTCGGTCGGTCCTTCGACGGCGGTGTACCCGGCCGGGTGGCACCGTTCTTCCCGCTCGGCTCGTCGGTCGGACCCTCTGGCTCGGCCGGTGGGGCGGGCTCCTGCGGCGACCGCGGCTGCGCGCCCGCGCCGTCCCCGTCCGTTCCCCCGCCGTCCTTGTCCGCGCCGGCACCCTGCGGTGGCCTGGCCGGCGGGGTCCCGTACGACGGCGGCGGGGTGCGCTTGCTCTTCGGCTGACGCTTGGGCTGCTGGCGCTGACCGCCCGTCCCGGGCGGCGGTGTCTCGCCCGCCGCTGGCCCGTCCGAGGCACCCGCCTCCGGCTCACCCTTACCGCGCCGCCGCCGGCGCTCCTGCAGCGCCTTCTCGGCGGGCGACCCGGGGGCCGGCATCCGCCGGATGACGTAGAACTGCTGCCCCATCGACCACACGTTCGTCGTCAGCCAGTAGATGAGGACGCCGATCGGGAAGTTGACGCCCGACACCGCGAAGATCAACGGCAGCACGTAGAGCAGGATCTTCTGCTGCTTGGCGAACGGGTTGTCCAGCGCGCTCGCCGGCATGTTCTTCATCATCAGCTGGCGCTGCGTCGTGAACGTCGACGCCGACATGAGCACGACAAGGATGACCGTGAGGATCTGCGTCGACAGCGTCTGCGCGCCGATGAACTTGTCCGAGAGCTGCGCACCGAAGATCGTCGCCGCGTCCGCCTGACGCACGAGCTCGAGGTTCAGCGGGCCGATCGTCTTCTCGCTGCTGATCCCGTTGAGCACCCGGAACAGCGCGAAGAAGACGGGCGACTGGAGCAGGATCGGCAGGCAGGACGCGAGCGGGTTGGTCCCGGTCTCCTTGTAGAGCGCCATCGTCTCGGCGCTCATCGCCTGCCGCGACGCCTGGTCGGTCTTCCCCTTGTACTTCTCCTGGATCTTCTTCATCTCGGGCTGGATGAGCTGCAGCCCGCGCGAGGCCTTGATCTGCTTGACGAAGAGCGGGATGAGCAGGATCCGGATGACGACGACGAGGCCGACGATCGACAGCGCCCACGTCCAGCCCGACTCCGCTGGCATCCCGACGGCGGTCAGGGCCGTGTGGAAGCTCACCATGATGTACGCGACGGCGATCTCGAGCGGTCGCAGGATGCTGGTGAAGAAGTCGATCATCAGGTCCTCGCGCTCATGCGGCCCGTCGCCGGGGCGACGAGCCGTCGTCGGGGGCGGTGTCCGACGTCGCGCAGAGGTGCGCGACGACGCGTCGGCCGCTGGCAGGGGGAACGGGGTCGACGCCGCCAGGGTTCCACGGGTGGCAACGCGCGACACGCCGGACGGCGAGCCACCCACCACGCAGGGCACCGTGGGTGCGGACCGACTCGACCCCGTAGGCCGAGCACGAGGGGTAGAAGCGGCACACGTCGCCGTACGTCGGAGACACGAGCAACTGCCAGACCCGGAACAGTGCGACGAGCAGCAGCGACGGCAGCCGGACGACGAACCGCCCTGCCGCGAGCAACCGGCGGACCGTGGACCCCCACCGGGGCGCGGCCGCGGCGTCGGCCGTCACGGCGCACCGCCCGTCGAACCGGTCGTCGCGGTGACCGGGACCTCGGGCCGAGCGGCACTCTCGAGCGCACCGACCCGGGCGAGCAGCCGGGCCACGTCCCGGCCGAGGTCCTCGAACGACGCGGCCGCTGCAGCGGGCTGCGCCCGGACGACGACGAGCGCGCCTGCAGGGAGCGCGCTCAGATGGGGACGCATCACCTCACGGAGCCGGCGGACGACGCGGTGCCGGACGACCGAACCCCCGACGGCGCGGGACACCACGAAGCCGACACGGGCACCGCACGCGGACGTCGTCTGCCGGCTGTGGACGACGACGAGCCGACTTCCGGCGCGCCGACCCGTGCGGACCGCCGCCTCGAAGTCGGTACCGGTACGCATCCGGTGCGACGCGGAGAGCACGGGCGACCGTCGGCCCGGCCGCGTCAGGCGGACAGCTCTGCGCGACCCTTGCGCCGACGCGCGGCCAGGATGGCGCGGCCCGCGCGGGTGCGCATGCGCAGCCGGAAGCCGTGGGTCTTAGACCGACGCCGGTTGTTCGGCTGGAACGTCCGCTTGCTCACCTGAGAACTCCACAGTCGTTGCGTCACGGTCACGGGGCTCGGGCCACGACCGCACCTGCGTGCAGGGACGACGGCCACGAGAGCTCGGGGGTTGAAGGGCGCCTCACCCGTTCCCGGGCAGCGGCGACCAGTCGCTGTCAAGCCTCCACACGGTACGGCGCGGCGCGTCACAGGGTCAAACTGAGTGCTCCGAGGCGGTGACGGAGCGAAATCATGAACTGTACGTAGCAACTCGTGTACGCACAGTAGGATCCTGGTCCAGGTCACGTAGTGAAGGCCAACAGGCTATGGTCCTGTGGTGCTGGTCTCGGAAGCGTGCGACACGCCGATGCACGACGTCGGTTCGTCGCACGGAGACCGGCGCACACGGGGCAAGGAGCCCGATCCGAGCAGGGTCGTCCTCCGCACCACCCTGAGGCCCGGCGTGACGGGGTTCGTACACAGGATGTGGACAACTGTGTGGACCATGAGAACCCGTCCGTGACGCGACAGGGAGGTGTGCTGCAGTGACGACGTCCGGTGACGACTTCCCCGTCGTCTGGCTGCGTGCCCTCGAGGCCCTCGACGCGGCCGGTGTCACCCCGCAGCAGCGTGCGTTCGTCCGGCTGACCCGACCCGTCGGACTGCTGGACGGCACCGCCCTGCTCGCCGCACCGAACGAACTGACCAAAGAGGTCCTCGAGCAGCGGATGCGCGACACGATCACCGACGCCCTCTCGGCCGAGCTGGGCCGGCCGGTGCGGCTGGCGGTTACCGTCGACCCCTCCCTCGCCGACACGGGTCCCGGCGGCGCTGGCGCGGCGACGTCCGGCACGGCCACGACCGGCGGGCTGGCCACGGCGCGCGACGCGGACGCCGACCTCGACGGGCCGCACGGACCCCGCGGCCAGTTCGGCCAGAAGAGCCAGTTCGGCCAGAGCAGCCAGTTCGGCCAGAGCAGCCAGTTCGGCCAGCACGGACCCGGCGGCTCCCGGCCGTCCGGGGCGCCCGGCGCGGACGACGTCATCGACATCCGCGGCTACGACCGCTCCGGTCTCGGCGCCGGCACCTCCGGGCACACCGGTCCGACGCTGGGTCACACCTCGGCACCTCCGTCGGGCAAGACCAACGACGGCGCGGCGAACGGGGTGGTCACCCCGTCCCACCGCGCCGACGTCCCGGACGGCGCACGTCGCGACGAGCCGACCTTCGCCTACCCCGAGCTCGCGCACCCGGAGCTGGACCCGGCCGACCTCGCCCGCCCGGGCACCGGCCGGTCGTCCGCCCCGCGGCAGGCCGCCGAGCCGGCGCGGCTCAACCCCAAGTACACCTTCGAGAACTTCGTTCCCGGCGCGAGCAACAGGTTCGCGCACGCGGCCGCCGTGGCTGTGGCGGAGGCTCCCGCGAAGGCGTACAACCCGCTGTTCGTCTACGGCGAGTCCGGGCTGGGCAAGACCCACCTGCTCCACGCGATCGGCCACTACGCCCACAGCCTGTATCCCGGCGTCCGGGTGCGGTACGTGAACTCGGAGGAGTTCACCAACGACTTCATCAACAGCATCCGTGACGACAAGGCGAGCTCGTTCCAGCGCCGGTACCGGGACGTCGACGTGCTCCTCATCGACGACATCCAGTTCCTCCAGGGCAAGGTCCAGACCCAGGAGGAGTTCTTCCACACCTTCAACACCCTCCACAACGCGAACAAGCAGGTCGTGATCACGTCCGACCTGCCGCCCAAGCAGCTGTCCGGCTTCGAGGAGCGGATGCGCAGCCGGTTCGAGTGGGGTCTGATCACCGACGTCCAGCCGCCCGACCTCGAGACCCGGATCGCGATCCTGCGCAAGAAGGCGATCGGCGAGCGGCTCCAGGTCCGCGACGACGTCCTGGAGTACATCGGCTCGAAGATCTCGACGAACATCCGTGAGCTGGAGGGCGCACTCATCCGCGTCACGGCGTTCGCGAGCCTCAACCGCCAGCAGGTCGACCTGTCGCTCGCCGAGATCGTCCTCAAGGACCTCATCCCGGCCGACGACACCCCGGAGATCACCGCAGCGACGATCATGGCGCAGACGTCCGCCTACTTCGGGCTGACGATGGAGGACCTCTGCGGCTCCTCCCGGTCGCGGGTGCTCGTCAACGCCCGGCAGATCGCCATGTACCTGTGCCGCGAGCTGACCGACCTGTCGCTGCCGAAGATCGGCCAGCAGTTCGGCGGCCGCGACCACACGACGGTCATCCACGCCGACCGCAAGATCC
>DAIOGQ010000261.1:0-5998 GCA_036745175.1 Kineosporiaceae bacterium | reverse complement strand
TCGACCGGGACGGGCACGCTCGTGGTGTCCTGGTGGCACGGCGACCCGGCCGCCGTCGCCTACTGGGTCGGTGTCCAGCCCCAGGTGTGGGTCACAGGATCGGGTGACACCGCCGTGACCCGGCCGCCGATCACGTGGACGAGGGTCTCGCCGGCGACGGCGTGCACGACGATGGAACGACGGGTGCCGGGCCTTCGGGCCGGCGTCGACCACTCCGTCTGGCTCGAGGCCGAGGCGACGACGCCCGAGACGACGCCGACCGTCATGCGGATGGGTGTCGGCCGCGTGTCGGGCGTCCGGCTGCCCTGACCAGCCCCGACGACCCAGCCCCGACGACCCAGCCCCGACCGGCCCGCAGGACCGCGACACCGTCCGCGGGCAGCCGGACGCCGCCGTCGGCGACGGCCGCGCGGGCGTCCCAGGCGAGAACGACCGCGGCGCCCGGGCGGACCGGCAGCACCGCCGGCTGCGCGCCGAGGTTGACCGCGACGTCGAGGCTGCCCCGATGCATGACCAGCCAGTCCGCGCCCGCGCTGACGGTGACCTCGCGCAGGTCGTCGGCCCGCAGGTCGGGCTCGGTCCGGCGCAGGCCCAGGAGGGCGCGGTACCACTGCAGCATGCGGGCGCCGATGTCCTTGTCCGCCTCCGCCCAGTCGAGGCGTGAGGCCTCGAACGTCGCGCGGTCCTGCGGGTCGGGGACGTCGTCGTCCGCCCAGCCGTGCGGGCGGAACTCCGTGCGCCGGCCCTGGCTCACGAGGGCGCCGAGCTCGGGATCGTGGTCGGTGAAGAACCTCCACGGCGTCGTGGCGGCCCACTCCTCGCCCATGAACAGCATCGGGGTGAACGGCGAGGTGAGGACGAGCGCGGCGCCGACCGCGAGCCGGCCGGGGGACAGCGACTGCGTGATCCGGTCGCCACGCGCCCTGTTGCCGATCTGGTCGTGGTTCTGCAGGTAGGCCAGGAAACGGTGCCCGCGGTGTCGCCGCGGGTCGACGGGCACGCCCCAGCCCCGGCCGCGGAACGTCGAGTGGTCGCCGGCGTGCCGGAACACCCGGGTCAGCGTCCGGGCGAGGATCGCGACGCCGTCCGGGCCGCCGAAGTCGCAGTAGTACCCCTGCTGCTCACCGGTGAGCAGGGCGTGCAGCGCGTGGTGGACGTCGTCACTCCACTGCGCGGTCATGCCGAGGCCGCCGTCACGGGTCGGCTCGACCGTCCGCGGGTCGTTGAGGTCGCTCTCGGCGACGAGTGCGAGCGGCCGCCCGAGCCGGTGGGCGAGCTCGGCGACCTCGTCGGAGAGCTGCGCGAGGAGGTGCCTGCCGGAGTCGTCGACGAGCTCGTGGACGGCGTCGAGGCGCAGGCAGTCGACGTGGAAGTCCTCGAGCCAGCGCAGCGCGTTGTCGCAGACGAACCGGCGCACCTGTGCCCGCCCGTCGTCGTCGAGGTTGACCGCCTCGCCCCATGGCGTCTCGTGGGTGTCGGTGAAGTACGGGCCGAACTGCGACAGGTAGTTCCCCGACGGCCCGAGGTGGTTGTAGACGACGTCGAGGCAGACGGCCAGTCCGCGCGCGTGGCAGGCGTCGACGAAGCGCTGGAACGCGGCCGGCCCGCCGTACGGCGTGTGGACGGCGTACAGGTCGACGCCGTCGTACCCCCAGCCGTACCGGCCCGGGAAGGCCGCGACCGGCATGACCTCGACGACGTCGACCCCGAGGTCGACGAGATGGTCGAGCCGCTCGACGGCCGCGTCGAGCGTGCCCTCGGCGGTGAAGGTGCCGAGGTGCAGCTCGTAGAAGACGGCTCCGAGGACGTCACGGCCGCGCCACGCGGCGTCCGACCAGACGTGCCGGTCGGTGTCGAAGACCCGGCTCGGGCCGTGGACGCCGAACGGCTGCCAGCCGCTCCGCGGGTCCGGCAACGGTGCGGAGCCGTCGACGAGGAACGCGTAGTCGGTGCCGTGGCCCGCCGCGCTCACCTCGACCGCCCACCAGCCCTGGTCGCCCGGCAGCATCGGCAGACGCTCGCCGGCGCCGGTCATCGATCCGTCGGGCGGGGTGAGCAGGAGGTCGACCGACCGGGCGGCGGGCGCCCACACTCCGAACAGGTGCACCCGACCACCCTGGCACGGACCCGGCCGCCCGCCCTCCGATCACGCACCGTCGCGGCGCGCTCTGCTGGTGCGGTCCGCGTCCCCCTGCGATGATCTGCCGCCATGAGCGGCAAGAAGACCGAGAGGCCCACGGACAGCGGCAGGAAGTCCACCGACGAGGAGGCGGCAGAGCTCGTGTCGAAGGCCGCGACCGGCGAGGCGAAGAAGGCGGCCAAACTCGCGGCCAGGCTGGACAAGGCGCAGTCCGCCGCGGCCGAGGCCGTGGCCGCGGACCCGCAGCGGGTCGCCGCCGTCCTCGCGGTCGGTGCGGGCTTCCGGCTCGCCGACGTCGACCCGGACTCCACGCCCGGGTTCGCGGGCAGGAAGGCCGAGGGCACGGCGGCGCTCGCCGCAGGGGCGACCCGGCTCTCGGAGCTGCAGGAGCGGCTCTGGGCGGCCTCCCGGGGCGGTGACCCGCGCAACGTCCTCCTCGTCGTCCAGGGCATGGACACCTCGGGCAAGGGCGGGATCATGCGGCACGTCGTCGGGGCGGTCGACCCGCAGGGCGTGCGGCACACCGCGTTCAAGGCGCCGACCGCGCAGGAGCGGGCGCACGACTTCCTGTGGCGGATCCGCAAGGAGCTGCCGCAGGCCGGTGAGATCGGCGTCTTCGACCGGTCGCACTACGAGGACGTCCTCGTCGTCCGGGTGCACGACCTCGTGCCGCGGGCCACGTGGTCGCGGCGGTACACGACGATCAACCGCTTCGAGGCCGGCCTCGTCGCGAAGGGGACGACCGTCGTCAAGGTCATGCTCCACATCTCCGCCGACGAGCAGAAGGCACGCCTCGCGGAGCGGCTCGAGCGCCCCGACAAGTACTGGAAGTACAACCCCCGCGACGTCGACGAGCGGGCCCACTGGGACGCCTACCAGCAGGCCTACCAGGTCGCCCTGACCCGCTGCTCGACGCAGGCGGCGCCGTGGTACGTCGTCCCGGCGGACCGGAAGTGGTACGCCCGCTGGGCCGTCCAGCAGCTGCTCGTCGACGCCCTCGCCGACCTCGACCCCACGTGGCCGCCCGCCGACTTCGACGTCGAGGCGGAGAAGGCCCGGCTCGCCGCCTCATGACCCACCCCACCGGTTACTAGCGAGTCGAACCCACCTGCTGGGTCAGACTCGCTAGTAACGGCGGCGTTGGCGGTGCGATGGAGGGCGATGGATGCGCGCGATGGTGTACGACCGCTACGGCGGGCCGGCGGGCCTGCGGATGGCCGACCTGCCCGATCCCGTGCCGCACCGGGGCGAGGTCCTGGTGCGGGTCGCGGCGTGCTCGGTCAACCTGTCGGACTGGGAGGCGCTGACGGGCAGCCCTGCCTACGCGCGGCTGGGCGGGCTGCGGCGCCCGCGCCGGCACGTCCTCGGGTCCGACGTCGTCGGGGAGGTGGTCGGGATCGGCGAGGGCGTCGACGGCCTGGCCCCGGGACAGCGCGTCATGGCCGACGTCGTGATGCGCCGCGGTGGCTTCGCCGAGCTGGTCCGGCTGCCCGCCGCGGTGTGCGCGCCGGTCCCCGAGGGGCTGAGCGACGAGACGGCCGCCTGCCTGCCGCAGGCGGGACCGATCGCGTTGCAGGGGATGTCGGGCGTCCGCGCCGGGCAGCGCGTCCTGCTCAACGGCGCGGGCGGGGGGTCGGGAACGCTGGCGCTGCAGCTCGCGAAGGCGGCCGGCGCCCATGTGACGGCGGTGGACAACGCGGGGAAGGGGCCCTGGCTCGCCGGGCTGGGGGCGGACGAGGTGATCGACTACTGCGCCGCGGACTTCGCCGCGTCCGGCCGGACCTGGGACCTCCTCCTCGACCTGGTGGCCACCCGGGGGCCGCGCCGGGTCGCGGCGGCCGTCGCGGACGGCGGCCGCTACCGGGCCGTCGGCGGCGCGGTGCGGGTGATCCTCCCGCTGGCGCTGGCCCGCACATGGACGGGCGGCCGGGTCGGGGTCCTGGCGGTCAGGACCGGGGCGGCCGAGACCGCCCGGGCCGCCGAGGCGGCCGTGCGGGGCCGGCTGGAGCCGCTGGTCGAGGACGTGCTGCCGCTGGAGCGGCTGCCGCAGGCGCTGGCGCGGACCGGTGCAGGGTCCGTGCGGGGCAAGCTGGTGGTCCGCCCGAACGGGTAGCACGCGCCCCAGGGGTCCGCCCGCGGCGGCCGGTGTCGCCCTGCCTCACCCCTCGCGGACGAGCAGCGCGACCGGCAGGTGCTCGAGCAGGTCTGCGACCCGGCACCCGCCGCCGTGCACCCGGGCGCCCGACAGGACGTCGCGCCACGCGCCGTCCGGCACGTAGATCGCGTGGTCGCCCCAGCCGCCGTGCCGCTCGAGCGCGGCGGGCAGCCGGGTCACGACGGTGACCGCCGACGGTGCGAGCACCGTGGGGGAGTCGGCCCCGTTCTCGACGACCGGGCCGCGGGTGAACGCGAGGGCGTTGCCGGTCGTCGTCGCGACGGGCGCGTAGCCCGAGCCCGGGCCGGCGAACCAGCCGGGGTGGTCGCGCCGGGTGCGCAGCGCCCGCGACGTGACGAGCAGCTTCTCGTCCGACAGGTCCTGCGGCTTCTCCCCGGCGTCGAGCCGGGCCAACCGGTCGCGCCGGTCGTCGAAGTCGACGTCGCGCCGGTTGTCCGGGTCGACGAGGGAGAGGTCGACCGTCTCGCACCCCTGGTAGACGTCGGGCACGCCGGGCATGGTCAGCTGGACGAGCTTCTGGCCGAGGACGTTGACCCGCGACACCGGTTCGAGCAGCGCGGCGAAGCGCGCGACGTCCGCGAGGAGCGGCTCGTCCTCGAGGACCGCGCGGGCGTACGCCTGGACGGCGTCGTCGTACGCGGCGTCCGGCCGGGTCCACCAGGTGAAGCGCTTCGCCTCGCGGGTGGCCTTCTCCAGGTACGGCCCGAGCCGGTGGAACGGGATCGGCCCGCGGTCCCACGTGCCGACGAGCGTCTGCCACACCAGGTAGGTCGTCGCCGGCTCGGGGTGGCCGTCGGACGACCGGAACCGGCCGGCGTGCTCGGTCCAGGTGCGCACCGCCTCGGCCCACTCGTCGGTGAGCTCGCTGATCCCGGCGAGCCGGGCGCGGACGTCCTCCGACCGCTTCGTGTCGTGCGTCGACAGCGTCGTCATCGTCGCCGGCCAGTCCCGCTGCAACCGCCCGGCGAAGGCGTGGAACTCCTCGGGCGGCACGCCGAAGTGGGTCGGCTCGCCGCCGACCTCGTTGAGAGCGGCGAGCCGGTGCCAGCGGTAGAACGCGGTGTCCTCGACGCCCTTGGCCATCACCGGACCGCACGTCTGCTGGAACCGGACGGCGAGCTCGACGCGGCGCGCGGCCTCGCGTTCGTCGAAGGCGAGCGTCCCGGCCGGCCGCGCCAGGACGAGGTCGACGACGACGTCGAGCGCCTCGCGGGCCTCCTCGGGCAGCCGCTCGCGGGCCCGCTCGGCCGCCTCCTCGACGACGGCGACCGACTCTGCGGGCGCGGGTTCACCGGGGACGACGTACGCCCGGTACCGCTCGAACGCGACGAGGAGCTCGACGAGCGCGGCATGGAGGTGCCGTCGCGGGTGGTCGCGCAGTGCGATGTCGGCGTGGCAGGTCTCGAAGACGAGGTCGGTGAGGCGGTGGACCTCGGCGTAGAGACTCTGCGCGACGATCTCG
Source organism: Kineosporiaceae bacterium (assembly GCA_036745175.1). Classification (GTDB taxonomy): domain Bacteria; phylum Actinomycetota; class Actinomycetes; order Actinomycetales; family Kineosporiaceae; genus R-H-3. Next base: position 220 of record DAIOGQ010000261.1, on the reverse strand, counting down.
CGCTTGGCCTGCTCGACGACGTCCTCGAAGGCCGCCGTCTCGCCCGTCTGCTCGACGAGGAGCCGGTCCAGCGGCGCCGCCCCCGCGGCGTCGACGAAGAGCCCACCGACCCGCAGCAGCGCGTCGTAGCCGGTGGTCCCGGCGCAGGCCCAGTCGGCGGGCAGCGTCTCGTCGCCCTCGAGGATCTTCTCGACGACCACCCAGGTGCCGTCGGTGGCGT
>DAIOGQ010000260.1:0-6015 GCA_036745175.1 Kineosporiaceae bacterium | reverse complement strand
TGGGTGCGGAAGTGCTCCTTGGCCCCGCCCGAGGTGCTGGTCACGGTGACGTCGAGACGGTGCAGCCGACGCCCCACGTCGCACCCCGTCAGCAGCCGGGCGACGGCCGCGGCGCTCACGTCGATCTCCGGCCGCTCCCCTGCCTGCCAGGTGACGACGTCGACGACGACGTCGGCGGCCGCCGGGACGCGGGGCGGCCCGGCGAGGTGCTCCGCGACGTCGGCCGTGAGCGTCGGGAGGTCCTCCAGCGGCGCGTACGCGACGACGAGGTGGACGTCGCGGCCCTCGTGCGCGTAGTCGGCCGCGGCGAGCAGCCGGCCGTCGACCTCGAACGTGCGCAGGTCGCGCAACGTCCGGATCCGGTAGAACCGCCGCGCGTAGACCTCCAGGAGCGCCCGACGCAGCAGCTCCCCCGTGACCGGCTCGTCGGCCGCGAGCCAGTGCCGCAGGAGCATGGCCCGCATCGGGTGCGGGCACCAGACGAGCCGGTCGATCCGGTGCTCCCGGTCCGCCGCCGTCGGGTCCGCGTGGAGCGCGTGGAGGTGGCCCTCCATCTCGGCGTAGACGTCGGCGACGACGGACTCGAGGACGGGCTCGTCGAGGAAGTGGAAGCGGACGTCGCGTGCGAGGTCGGCGACCTCCTGCTGGCGGCCCTGGGCCGCCGCGGCGAGCCGGTCGAGGAGGGCCCGCTCGCGCGGCCCGAAGCGCGGCGCGAGCACGTCCCGGGCCGCGAGCCGCCGGCTGAGGACGGCGGTGACGACAGGCGCGAGCTCACGCACCCGGCCGATCGACCGGTAGAGCCAGACGGCCGCCGACTCTAGCTCAGGGGTCCGGTCGAGCCCGGCGACGCCGTAGCGGCCGAGCGCGGTCCGCAGGCGCTCGCGGTAGCCGGGCGGGAGCATCGCGCGGTCGGCGTCGAGGAACCGCAGGAACGCGATGAGGAACTCCTGGGCGCTGCCGGTCCGCACGTCGACGGCGCCGACCTCCCCGACCTCACCCTCCCCCGTCTCCTCGAAGAGGGCGTCCGTCTCGCTGCGCGGACGGGACAGCGCGCCGAGGTCGGCGAACAGGTCGAGCAGGGAGTCCTCGCACGCGAGCAGGGACGCGTCGTCCGCCGGCGACAGCTCGGCGAGGCGGCGTTGGGCCGCGAGCAGGCGGGTCAGCGTCGTGGGGTCGAGGTCGTAGCCGAGCAGGTAGCTGCGCAGCGGTCCGTAGACCCGCTCGCACGGGCGCAGGTCCGGGTTCTCGCCCCGGGCGAGTCCGCGCAGGTCGAGCCGGGCGGCGGCGGGGTCGGGCGCGGTCGCCGTCAGGTCGTCCGCCCGCAGCCGGAGCAGCGGGGCACCCGCCTCCACCTGGGCGTTGGCGACGACGTCGACGCCGAGGACGACGCCTGCGAATGGCGCGAGGACCGCGGACTCCATCTTCATCGACTCCAGGACCGCGACCGGCGCACCGGCCGCGACCCGGTCGCCGGCCTCGACGAGGAGGGAGACGACGAAGGCGGGCCAGCCGGCCCGGACGACGACGCCGTCCTCGCGGGTGACGACGTGCGCGACCGCGTCCACCTCGACGCGGACGCGGCTGCCGTGGGTCGCGACGAGGACCCGACGCCGGCGGCCGCCGACGGTCACCCGACGCTCGTGGGTGCCGAGCCGCTCGACGGACAGGTCCGCGGCGCCGTCCGGCCCGCTCACCCGGTACTGCCCGGGCGCGACGAGGTCTACGCGCAGCGCGTGGACGCCGCCGCGGTAGCCGAGGACGACCCGGCTGCCCACGGCCTCGGGCGGCTCCGGCCGGCCACGGGCGGCGCGGGCGTGGAAGGCGGCCTCGACGGCCGCGCAGTCGGCGTCGTAGGCCTCGGCGGCCGCGACGAGGACGGCGACCGGCTCGGGCCCGGGCTCGAGCTCGCCCGCTGCGACGAGCCGGTCCAGCCAGCCGTCGTCGAGCGCGCCGGCCGGGTCGTCGAGCTCTGGGCGGCGCAGGACCGCGAGCAGGAACGCCCGGTCGCTCGTGCCGCCCTCGACGACGGCGCCCGCACCGACGAGGGCACGACGCAGCCGGGCGAACGCCTCGGCCCGGGTGCGACCCCACGCGGTGAGCGTGGCCAGGACGGGTGCGTCCGCGGTGACCTCGTCGCCGACGCGCAGCCCGCCGTCCACCCGGACACCCGCGAGCGCCGGCACGTCGAGGAACAGCACCCGGCCCGGGGTGACGACCCCGCCGGGCCCGAGGTCGGCGCCGACGTCCCGGGCGCGCAGCCGGACCTGCACGGCGTGGCCGGTCAGGACGGGGACCGGGGCGGCGCCCGGACGGGCACCGGCCGCGTCGCCATGGGGCGGCAGCCGGTCGCCGCGCGCGACGTGGAGGTGGAGCGCGACGAGGTCGACCCCCCACGCCTCCTCGGCCGGGGTCTGCTCGACGAGCGCCTGGTCCTCGACCCCGACGAACCGGAAGGCCGGGACGGCGCCGCCCGCGCCGGCCGGCACGACCTCGACCTCGAAACGGACCGCCCCGACGCCGCGGTACCCGCACGCCTCGAGGACCCGCTCGGCCGCGGCGTGCAGCAGCGGTGCCACCGGGTCCGACGGCGGGCAGCAGCCCGACTCGACGAGCACCGACCACCCGCCGTGCCGCACGGTCGTCTCCCGGGTGCCGAGCACCCAGGTCGCGCCTGCACCGTCCGCGACGGCGTCGACGGCGATCCGGCGGACGCCGGCCGGGGACCAGCCGGCGTCGTGGCCCGCGTGATGCCCGTCGGGGCCGGCGTCCGGCCAGTCCACGGGGACGTCGACCTTCTCCGCGACCTGCCGCAGCGCGTCGGGGTCGTCGAGCAGCCGCAACGTCCGGCTCGACGGGCCGACGAGGACGATGCCCGCCGCCTCGCAGCGCGCGGCGAGGTCGGCGCGCTCACCGGCGTCCGGCACCGCCCCGGCACCGAGCCACACCGCGTCGGCACGTGCTGCGACGAGCGCGGCGACGGCCGGCTCGTGGCCGAGCCCGCCGTCCGACCTGATGACCGACGGTCCGAGGTCGAGCGTCTCGTCCGCCTCCCGCGCGGACCGGGCGTCGGCCGGCCCGGCGAGCACGGCCACCGTCCGCACGACGTCGGTCCCCGCGTCCCGGTTGAGGTCGGCCACGGCGGCGAGGACGCGGACGGCGCCCTCGCCCCGGTCGAGCACGGCGAGACGGCGGATCGTGGTCACGGCGGTCGCTCCTCGGGTGTCTGCGGAGGCCTTCAGAGGCTGCGCTGGGTGGGCGCCTGGTCCGGGCGGGGCTCAGCCGGCGAACGCGCCACGCAGTGGTGCGCTCACGTCGTCCGGCAGCGGGGCCGGCAGCGGGATCGTCGCGTAGCCCTCGAGGGCGAGGACGACGTGTCCGTCGGCGTCGAGCACGGCGCAGTCGAAGAGGCCGCCCACCGACGCGTCACCGCCCTCGGCCGGCCGGGCCACGGCGTAGAGCGCGCCGTTGCCCGGTGCCGGCAGCGGTTCGCCGACCCAGCGCACCCGCGAGACCGACCGGGGCAGGGCCAGCCGCTCCTGGCGTCCGGCCTCCCAGAGCCCGGCCGCCTGGAAGCACAGCTCCACGAGCCGCGGCGCCGACGCGAGCGGGACCTCGAAGGGCACGTGGTCCCGCGGCAGGGCGTCCGCGAGCCGGGCCGTCGCACCCTGCCGGCCCCGCCACGCCTGGCCGACGACCTGGTAGGCCGGACCGTGGAAGTAGAGCCGGTACACGTCGTCCGGTCCGAGCACCACTGCGGCCGGCGCGAGGTCCGCGGCGTCGTCGACCGCGGCGAGGGCGACGACCTCCGGCCGGGACGCGGTGGGCTCCGTCGCGAGCCGGACCCGGCCCGTGAAGTGCACCGTCGTCGTCCGGACGTCGCTGCCCGGCAGGAGCCGGTCCGCCTCGAGCCGGCAGTCGGCGACGAGCTCGCCGCCGTCGCCGGCGCGCAGCAGCGTCCGGACCGTCAGGGTGCGGGGCTCGTCCCGGTAGAACTTCACCGGGGCGAGGAACGCGACGTCCTCCAGGCCCACGACGTGGTGGGGCACGCCCGCGAGGGTGGCCGCGAGCCGGCTCGCCTCGACGAACGCCTCCATCCCCATCACCCCGGGCAGGACCGCCGTGCCGTCGATCCGGTGGTCGTCGAGGAACGGCTGCTCCTTCGGGTCGAGCGTGGTGCGGACGACGAGCCCGTCGAACGGATCGGCGGCGACGACCTCGCCGAGCATCGGGCCGCAGGCCGAGACGTCGAGGGCCGCGACGTCGAGCCCACCCGCCGGGTCGGCCGGCGCGGCCATCAGCCCGAGCCGGCCGGCCACGACGACCTCGCCACGGAACCGCGACGACGCGAGCTCGCGGCGGATCCAGGCGATCCCGGCCTGCGGCGGCAGCATCTCGACGCCGGCCATCTCCATGATCTTCGGGATGGACCCGCGGGTCGCCATCCCGATCCCGCCCCAGGCGGTCCAGTCGAGGGCGATGGCTCTCGTGCCCGGACGCGTCCGGCGCAGGCTGCTCGACACCTTGCACAGCAGGTCGTTCGCAGCGGCGTAGTCGGTCTGGCCGGCGTTGCCGAAGCGGCCCGCGACGCTGCTGAAGACGACCGTCGCGCCGAGCGGGGTGTCGCCGAGGGCGTGGACGAGGTTGAACCAGCCGTCGCACTTGACGTCGAGGACGAGGTCGAACTCCGTCGGCTCCTTGTCGGGCAACGCGCGGCTGATCTCCACGCCGGCGGCGTGCAGGAGCACGTCGACCCGCTCGTGCGCGGACCGGATGGTCTCCACGACGCGGCCGACCGCGACGGGGTCGGTGAGGTCGACGCTGTGGTACCGCGCCGTCCCTCCCGCTGCCTCGACGGCCTGGATCGCCGCGAGCGCCGCCTGCAGCCGCTCGAACCGCGCGAGCTCGCGCTCGATGGCGACCGGGGTCGGCCGCTCGCCGCGCTCCCTCATCCGCGCCGCGAGGTCGGTCTTGAGTCCGTCCCGGTCCTGCGCGTAGCGGCGCAGGTCGGCGTCCGCCGGATCGGGTTCGGGCGTGAGGTCCAGCAGGTGGAACGTCGCACCCGACGCCGTCGCGAGGTCTGCGGTGATCGCCGAGACGATGCTCCCGGCGGCCCCGGTGACGACGACGACGCCGTCGGCCCCCAGGTGCAGGCCGTCGGCGCCGGGACCGGCCCGGTCGACCGCGCCGTCCGCGGCCAGCGCCGGGAACGGCTGCAGCGCCAGGCCCACGCCCCAGCGAGTGCCGTCAGCAGGCCGGCCGACCTCGACGCAGCCGGGGTCCGCGACCGTCTCCTCGACGAGCGCGTCGGCGAGCGCCGCCGTCCGGCGGCCGGACACCGCGAAGTCGACCGCCTTGACGAGCGAGGCCGGCTGCTCCTTCTTGTACGACTTCGTGAAGCCGGTGACGGACCCGCCGAGCGGCGACGTGGCGCCGTCGGCGTCGTAGCCGTGGAAGCCACCGAGCCGGGTCGCGCTGACGAGGAACGGGCTGTCGGCGTAGAGCCGGCGGACCGTCGCGTAGAGCGCCTTGACCCTGCGCCGCAAGGCCTCCCGCCAGCCGTCGAGGTCGAGCGTGTCGAGCGGTCCCTCGTCGTCGAGCGCGGCGAGCCAGTAGACGCCGTCGACCGGGCCGTCGGCGAGCCACCCGTCGAGCCGTTCGAGGAGGGCGTCCGTCGGTGCGCCCGGGTCGAGGGCGAGGACGGTGACGCCGAGCTTGCGCAGCCGCTTGCCCAGCGCGTCGGCCACGCCGCCGGCGTCCGGCATGAGCACGACCCGGGAGCCGCCGTCGAGGACGACGCCGGTCGGCGTGCACGCGGTCGCCGCCGGCCGCAGGGCCGGAACGGGCACGCGCCGCGGGAGGGCGTCGATCGCCGTGAGGTCGCCGGCGATCGTCGGCACGTGCACGGCGGGCGCGGTGACCGCCCCGTCGGACGCGGCGGCCGTCGCACCGTTCATCGCGGTGGCGATCCCGGTCTTGTCACGCACCCAGCCGATGACATGGGTCAACGTCGGGAAG
>DAIOGQ010000259.1:0-6083 GCA_036745175.1 Kineosporiaceae bacterium | reverse complement strand
GGCTGCGCGCCGAGCCCGACGAACGTGAAGTCGAGGTAGCTCACGTGGTTGCTCGCGATGACCGCGCCACCGGTCCGAGGCACGTTCTCGGTGCCCTCGAAGGTGAAGCGCAGCCCGAGGGCGCGGAACACGGTCTTGGCCAGGAAGATCACCGGTGGGTAGACGAGCTCGGTCACGAGGCTGAGCGTAAGGCGTGCGAGCAGCGCTCAGGGCCCCCGCGTCGGCTCCTCCTCGAGGGTCCGCTCCCTGACATCGACGGCAGGCTCATGTCGCCGACCGCTGAGATGTGACCGACGATGAGCGGCACGGTACGGCGAGTGACGGTCGCGGCGCAGGTCGGGCGAACCCTACGAGAAGTGCGCGTCTGCCCGGCGACGGACGGGCGCCCGGCGACGTAGGTTCACGTCGTGGCCTTCTTCGACCTCACGGGCGACGCGCTGCACGTGTCCGGGTCGGCGGCGGCCGGGCCGGCGGCGTTCGACGCCTCCCGGCGGTGCACCCTCGAGCGGACGACCGGCCACCACGACGGCTCCGGAACCTCACCGGAGTGACGACGGTGGGCGACCAGGGCGACGAGGACCGGGAGCGCGACGGGGAGACCGGCGGAGCACTCGCCGACGGTGCGACGGGAGCCGTTGAACCGCAGTGGATTGCGGCACGTTCCGGTGCTGTGGGGCCGACCGAGGCCACGGACGAGCACCTCATGCGGCAGCTCTACGACGCGCATGCGGGGGTGCTCCTGGGCTACGTGCGACGACTGGTCGGCGGGGACACAGCTCGCGCGGAGGACGTTGTGCAGGAGACGCTCTTGCGGGCCTGGCGGCACCCGGAGGCGCTCGACCCCGAGCGCACCGGTGGTGCGTCCGTCCGGGCCTGGCTGCTGACCGTGGCACGACACCTCGTCATCGACGCCGAGCGGGCGCGCAAGGTCCGCCCGCGCGAGGTCGCGGCCGTGACCGACTTCGAGTCGAACGCCGTCCGGCCGGGCGCGATCGGAAGCGTCGACGAGACGCTCGACCGGATCCTGCTCGCCCACGGCATGACGGAGGCCCTCGCGACGCTCACCCCCGACCACCGCGCCGTCGTCGACCACCTGTACTACCGCGACCGAAGCGTCGCCGAGACCGCGGCCCGACTCGGCGTCCCCGAGGGCACGGTGAAGTCGCGGTCGTACTACGCGCTGCGCGCCCTGCGCGTCGCCTGCGAGGAGCGGGGGATCGTGCCGTGACGGGCGCCTCGGCCTGCCAGGAGATGCGCGAGAGCGCAGCCGTCACGCTGCTGCGCGGCGAGCCGCTGCCCGCGGACGTCCTCGCCCACAATGCGCGCTGCCCGGCGTGCCAGGCCGAGCACGAACGGCTCGCGGTGCTGACCCCGTTGCTCGCTGCGACCCGCGACGCCGACGTGACACCGGTCGAGGTGCCCGACGAGGCGCTGCTGCGCCGGCTCCTCGCCGAGCTGGCCCGGCACCGACGACGCCGCCGGCTGCTCGTCGTCGCGGTCGCCGCCGCCGCGGCGGTCGTGCTCGCGGTACCGATCGGAGCGTGGTTCGCGGGCCGGACGGACGGCCGGGGAACGGCGACGCCGTCGGTGTCGACGTCGCCGCCTGCCGAAGGGGTGCTCGTCGCCGCCGGCACCGGGCAGGACTCCGGGTCGGACGCGGGCGCCCGGGTCGAGGTCCTCGCGCTCGGCGAGGGCCGCGGGAGCACTCTCATCGTCGCCCCGTGGGGCATCGACGGCGGGACGCGGTGCCGGATCGCACTCGTCGACTCCGCGGGCAGCGAGCGCACCGTCCAGACCTGGATCGTGCCGGACGGCTACCGCACCGGCTGGTCGTCCCGCACCGAGGTGAGCATCGCGCCCCGCGAGATCACCGACGTCCTGCTCGTCGACGAGGCGACCGGCCGGGTCATCGTCAACGTCCCGGTCGAGAAGGCCTGATCCGGTTCCTCCCTGTTGGGCCAGGTATGCCCCCTGGCGTTCAGTACATCGACCCTGTGAGTTCCCTGTGATCGTGAACCCGAAGCGACCGAGGTCTCGTTCTCGGGTCGTACGGTGCCGCAGCCCGGCAGCACGTCCGTGCCCGCCGGCCGGCACCGCCGACCCGTCCACCTACCGAGGGAGTACCTGTGGAGCCTGACCTCACCAGCCCGAGCCGTCGTCGCGTCGTCCAGATGGGCGCGGTGGCCGGACTCGGGCTCGTCGGCGCCGGCACGCTCGCCGCGTGCGGCAGCGACGACGCCGGCGTGACGACCTCGGCCGCCGCCGGGGGCGGCGAGACCTCCACCGCGGCCGCGGGCGAGCAGACCTCCGCAGCAGCCGCGGGGGCGGCGCTCGCGAAGCTCTCGGACATCCCTGTCGGGCAGGCCCTCGCGGCCAAGACCGCCGACGGCACCGACATCGTCCTCGTCCAGGCCACCGCCGGTGAGGTCACGGGCTTCAAGGCCGCCTGCACGCACCAGGGCTGCCCGGTCAAGCCGAACGGCGCGAGCCTCGACTGCCCGTGCCACGGGTCGAAGTTCGGCCTCGACGGCGCCCCCACGAAGGGTCCCGCGAAGAACCCGCTGGCCGCCTTCGCGGTCAAGGTCGACGGCGAGAACGTCGTCGCCGGCTGACTCCGGACCCGCTCGGCACGAACGGGGCCTGCCCCCCGGCCACGGGGGCGGGCCCGTTCCGTGGTGCGCCTGCATGCTCGATGTGACCCGTCAGCGGGCCGGCGACGGGTCTAGCGCTCGACCACGACCGGGTGCTCGATGAGCCGGACCGCGGGCAACCGGTCGGCCGGCACCGGGAGGGCGTGGACGCCCGGCGCGCGGGCCGCGGCGCCGTCGACCCGCACGACGTCCCAGTCGCGACAGACCCGGTCGACGGCGACCGGATGGACCGTCAACCGGCCGTCGGGGTCGACGCGGATCCGCAGGAAGCCTTTGTAGTCCTCGATCGACTGCGCCGACATCTGCCACGAGCGCACGGTCCGGTTGCGTGCGGTGAGGATGAACGCGGCGAGCGCGAAGCACGCCACGAGGCCGGTGACCGCGACGGTCGCCGTCACCGCCGACAGCAGCACGACCCAGTCCGGCCAGGCGCGCGGCCACGGGACGACGAGCATGAGCGCGAACGAGGCGAACCCGACGACGAGCTGCATCGACACGGCGACGAGGGCCTCGGACGGTCGTCGCGGCGCCCGGCGACGCAGCAGGGGCAGCAGGACGGCGACCGCCACCGCCACCGCGAACCACACCGCGGTCTGCCAGCCGAGGTCGACCGCCGCCCGCGGCGACGCCTCTCGCAGCACCTCGACCGGACGGCGGTCCTCGACGAGCCCGAGGACGAACGCCATCAGGAGCAGCAGGACGGCGTGCACCCCGCCGAGCAGCCGCCACAGGCCCGGGTTGCGCAGCGCGAGCAGCCCCCGCGGCCGTCCGACGAGGATGCCGCGGGTCAGCCGGACGGACTCCTCCCGCGACGGCCAGCGGGCCTCGATGTCGAACGCCACGGGCTGGTCCGCCGTCGCCATCTTCGAGGCCGGCGCGGGCAGCACGACCCGCGCCGGCAGCCGGTGCGTCTCGGCGAGGTAGGCGCCGCCGAGCCCGCACGTCACGAGCTGGCGCGCCGTCGTCGTCGCGACCGCGCGCGGGTCGTCGGCGTCGGGCCCCGGCTCGCCCGACCCGGGCGAGCCGTCCGTGGCGTCGCCGGACGCCGTGACGTCCTCGGCGTAGCGCGCGTAGTGGTGGCGGTCGCCGGTCAGCCACAACCGCACCCGCGCCCCCGTCGGCCGCGACGACCCGCCGTCGGTGTACGTCCGGACGATCTCTCGCTCGAAGAAGTGCAGCGAGTTGAAGGCGTCCGGGTCGTCCTCGGCGGTGTGCAGCCAGGTGGGCGCCGGCACGCAGACGACGACGCCGTCGCCGGGCTGGAGCCGCGCCGACAGCTGCGTGCGGAAGTACTCCAGCTGCGGCCCGTCGACGTACGTGCCCAGCTGGGTGTCGACGCCGACCAGCCACCACTGCGCGGGCAGCCTGACCGCGAAGTAGCTGCGGGTCTGCTCCGAACGCCAGCCGCCGACGTTGCGGCGCTGGGCGAAGACCCGCAGGAACGCCGTCAGGCCGTCGTACCAGTCGTGGTTGCCGGGCAGCGCGAAGACCCGCGGCTCGGGCTCCTCGGGCGGCACGCTGCCCGGCGGCAGTGCGGCCCGCATGAGCGCCTTGAGCCGGTCCTCGTAGCGCGGCGTCGACGACACGGGGTACACCTCGTCACCGCCGAGGACCAGCGCGCGTCCGCGCGGCAGCCGGACGGTGCCGCCGTCCGGCGTCGCGACGTCGAGCCCGCGCTGCGCGAGGAGGCTGACGACCGTGAACGTCGCGTCGAACCCGTCGCCGGTGTCGGCCACGTAGTCCCACCAGACGCCGCCGTCGGCGTCCGCGGGGACCTCGAGCGGCGATGCGGGCAGCGCGGCCTGGGTCTCGCGACGGTCGGTGTAGTCGGCGAAGACCGCGCCGAGCCCAGCGGTGACGGTGGTCCGGGCCAGCTCCGCCGGGGAGAGCCAGCGCACCTGGTCGGCCGGGGTGAAGCCGAGGTCGCGGGCATGACGGCGCAGTGCGGTGACGTCCACCCGCCCGATGATGCCCGCCCCGGCGGGAGCCCGCGGCGTATCGGGTGCACGCCGGGCGCGCTCCTGACTGCACGAGCGACCTCGGTCCTGCTCATGTCGTCGCCGTGGCGACCGACCGAGGCAGGGGACGGACCAGCACGGCGCACCGCAGGGCGGTGTGCGCGGCACGACGAAGCAGGCGGGCACCGGCTCGCAGGAGGACACGATGGACGGCACCGACCGCCTGACGCAGCCGGGTCCCGGCGACGGCGCCCGCATCGTCCACGAGCGGCTCTGCGCGAGCCGCGTCGGGCGTCGCTGGGAGCGGATCGCCCGCACGCACCGGCTGGAGATCCAGGCCCTCCTCGTCGTCCACACCGACCTCGAGCAGCACGTGAGACGGGCCCTGTGGCTCCTCGCCGCGGCCGCTCGCGAGGTGGGCGCGACAGTGGACGACGCGACGCTCGCCGCGGCGACCGCGGTCCTCGACGACCTCGACCGGCTCGGCACCTTCGAGCTGCGCCGGGACGCGCAGTCGCTGCGGGACGAGCTCGCCTACGTGCGCGGGCACAGCCTCGCCGAGGCGCTCGTCGGCTGACCGCACCGGTCCTGCCCGACATCTGCACTCCGTCCCCACCTTCGTGGTGACACAGACGGACCTGGGCACTACCGTCGGCATCCGGGGTCTCTCCGCCGGTGCGGCGGCGGCTGCGTGGCCCGCAGCCGCCGCGGCACCGCGTGCGCCGCCGCACCGCGTGCCGAGTGCCTAGGCTGGGGCGATGGCGACATCCTCGGTCGTGCTCGACGTCGCGGGGCGCGAGGTCACGGTGACGAGCCCGGACAAGGTCGTGTTCGACAAGGTCCTCCTCGACGGCGGCGGGCCGGTGACGAAGCTCGACCTCGTCCGCTACTACCTCGCGGTCGCCGACGGCGCGCTGCGCGGCGTCGCGGGCCGTCCGATGATCCTCAAGCGGTTCGTCAAGGGGATCGGCGAGGAGGCGTTCTTCCAGAAGCGCGCGCCCGCCAACCGGCCGCAGTGGCTCGACGTCGTGGAGCTTCGGTACGCGTCGGGCCGCTCGGCGCAGGAGGTCGTCGTCGCTGACGCCGCCGGGCTGGCCTGGGTCGTCAACCTCGGGTGCATCGACCTCAACCCGCACCCCGTGCTCGCCGGCGACCTCGACCGGCCCGACGAGCTGCGGATCGACCTCGACCCGGTGCCCGGTGTGCCGTGGGCGCAGATCGTCGACGTCGCGCTCGTCGTCCGCGAGGTGCTGTCCGACCACGGGCTGGTCGGGTGGCCGAAGACGTCGGGCTCGCGCGGCTTCCACGTCTACGCGCGGATAGACCCGCTGTGGCGCTACCCGCAGGCGCGGCTCGCGGCGCAGACGGTGGCCCGCGAGGTGGAGAACCGGGTGCCGGACCTCGCGACGAGCAAGTGGTGGAAGGAGGAGCGGCACGGGGTCTTCGTCGACTTCAACCAGAACGCCAAGGACCG
>DAIOGQ010000258.1:0-6085 GCA_036745175.1 Kineosporiaceae bacterium | reverse complement strand
GCTGGGCGTTGGTGCTCGCGACCGTCGTGGTCACCTCGGACAGCAGCGGGACCGTCCCGTCGGAGATCCCGCGCACGGTGACCCGGGTCTCCTCGAGGACCTTGCCGAGCTTGACGAGCGGGTAGGCGATGAAGCCCACGAGCAGCACGAACGCGAAGGCCGCGATGAGCCCTGCGACGTCGCCGGCAGACATGCGGTTGCTCCCCTGCGCTGGGACGGGACGGACGGTCTGGCTACCTGGCTGACCTTATCGCCTCGACCGCGGCCTGCTCGGCGCGACGGTCGGACCGACCGGGCCGGGCATCGCCGGACGTCGTCCGGACCGGCTCGTCAGCGCCGGCGGCGCAGGATCTCGCGCAGCCGGGCCAGCCGCGTCGTCAGCTCACGCTCGAAACCGCGGTCGGTCGGCGTGTAGTACTCGCGGCCGTCGACGCCGTCGGGCGCGTACTGCTGCGCCGCGACGCCGAGCGGCTCGTCGTGGGCGTAGCGGTAGCCCGTGCCGTGCCCGAGCCTGCCGGCCCCCGCGTAGTGCGCGTCGCGCAGGTGCGACGGGACGGGGCCGCCGAGGCCGGCCCGGATGTCGGCGACCGCGGCGTTGATGCCGTTGTACGAGGCGTTCGACTTGGGGGCCAGCGCACAGTGGACGACGGCCTGGGCGAGGATGATCCGCGCCTCCGGCATTCCGATCATCGCCACCGCCTGGGCGGCGGCGACCGCCGTCCGCAGCGCGCTCGGGTCGGCCATCCCGACGTCCTCGCTCGCCGCGATCATGATCCGGCGGGCGACGAACCGGGGGTCCTCCCCCGCCTCGAGCATCCGCGCGAGGTAGTGCAGGGACGCGTCGACGTCCGACCCCCGCATCGACTTGATGAAGGCGCTCGCGACGTCGTAGTGCTGGTCGCCGGCCCGGTCGTAGCGGACGGCGGCCCGGTCGACGGCACGTTCCGTCGTCCCGAGGGTCACGGGCGCGGGCCGGTCCCGGGTCTCCTCGAGCGCGGCCCCGGCCGCGGCCTCGAGCGCCGTCAGCGCCGCGCGCGCGTCCCCGCCCGCCATCCGGACCAGGTGCGCCCGCGCGTCGTCGTGGAGCCGGACGGCGCCGCCGAGCCCGCGCTCGTGGGAGACCGCCCGGTCGAGGAGTGCCCCGACGTCCTCGTCGGTGAGCGGGCGCAGGGTGAGCAGCAGCGAGCGCGACAGCAGCGGCGACACGACCGAGAACGAGGGGTTCTCGGTCGTCGCCGCCACGAGGACGACCCAGCGGTTCTCGACGCCGGGGAGCAGCGCGTCCTGCTGGGCCTTGGTGAACCGGTGGATCTCGTCGAGGAACAGGACCGTCTCGCGCGCGTTCAGGTCGCGGGCGTCCCGCGCCTGCTCCATCACCGTGCGGACGTCCTTGACGCCGGCCGTCACCGCGGACAGCTCGACGAACCGGCGTCCGGTCGAGCGTGACACGACGTGGGCGAGGGTCGTCTTCCCGGTCCCGGGCGGGCCCCAGAGGATCACCGACGCGGGCCCGGCCGGGCCGGCGCCGCCGTCGGCGAGCCGGCGCAGCGGCGAGCCGGCCGCGAGGAGGTGGCCCTGGCCGACGAGCTCGTCCATCGACCGCGGACGCATCCGGACGGCGAGCGGTGCTCGCGCGCCGACGGACATGTCACCCGCTCCGGTCGTGTCGTCGGGGTCCGGCGAGAACAGGTCACTCACGCCTGCCACGCTAGCCGGGTGCTGCACGCGCTCGGACGGGTGATCGCCCGTCATGCCCTCCGGTTCGCCGCCGTCTGGCTCGTCCTCGTCGTCGCCGGCTTCGGCGCCGCGACCGGGGCCTTAGGCGGCGACGGCCTGTTCGAACGCCTCGAGGCCGGGGACGCGCCACAGGTCCCGGGCGAGAGCGCCGACGGCCGCGCCCTCCTGACCCGCTCGGCGCCGAGCGGGCCCGCGCTGCAGCTTCTCGTGGACGGGGTCGACCCGCGGTCGCAGACCCTGCGCGACGAGATCATCCGGGCTCGCCCGGCGCTCGCGGCGATCGACGGCGTCCAGTCGGTCGCCGACCCCTACCTCGGCCCGCCCGGCGCGCCGCCCGCCGCGGCCGGTCCGTTCGTCGCGGCGGACGGCCGGGCCCTGCTCGTCGTCGTGACGCTCGACGCCCGGCTGGCCGGCCGCAGCGAGAAGGCGGCGTCCGACGCCGTCGTGACCCGGCTGTCGGTCGTCGCCGCCGCCGTCCGGTCGCTCGAGCCGGACGCGGCCACGACCGTCGGGGGCGTCCAGCCACTGGTCGACGAGATCAACTCCAAGGTCGCCGACGACCTGAAGCGGGGCGAGGCGATCGCGCTCCCGCTGAGCCTGCTCGTCATGGTCGTGGTCTTCGGCGGCCTCCTCGCCGCCGGCCTTCCCGTGCTCGGCGCCGTCGCCTCGATCGCCGGCGCGCTGGCCACGCTGCTCGGCTTCTCGTACGTCATCGAGCTCGAGGCCAGCGTCCCCAGCGTCGTCAGCGTTCTCGGGCTCGGTCTGTGCATCGACTACGGCCTGCTCCTCGTGAGCCGCTACCGCGAGGAGCTGCGCCGGCTGCACGGCCCGGACGCCACCGGCCGGCCCACGCCGGCGGCCCTCGAGGCGGCCCTCGAGCACACTCTCGGGACCGCCGGACGCACCGTGCTCTTCAGCGGCGTCACGGTCGCCGTCAGCCTGGCCGGTCTGCTCTTCATGAACGCCGCGATCCTGCGCGCGGTCGGCGCGGCCGGGGTGAGCGTCGTCGTCGTCGCGCTCCTCGTCGCGCTCACCCTCGTGCCGGCGCTGATGGCGCTGGCCGGCGACCGGCTCATCCGGCCGGGCGTCACGCACCGCGTGCCGCTCCTGGCCCGGTTGGCCCGCCGGCTCGGCGACGTCGCCCCCGCCGAGGGGGCCTTCTCCCGGCTGGCCCGCCGCGTCCAGCGCCGGCCGCTGCTGGCCGTCGTCGCCGTCGTCGCGGTGCTCGTCGTCGCGGCGGTGCCCGTGCTGTCGATGCGACTGGTCTCCAGCGGCGTCCAGCTGCTGCCCACGTCGTCCGCGCAGCGCCGGCTCTTCGAGACGCTCGACGCCCGGTTCCCGTCGACGACCCAGGCCCCGATCCTCGTCGTCGCCCCCGGCCGGGCCGCCGCGGACCTCGACGCGTGGGCCCGGTCCTCGGTCGCCGGGCTGGCCGGGGTGGCATCCGTCGACCCCGCCACCACGCAGGGCGCCGGGCCGGACGCGGTCGCGGTGATCGGGGTCCGGACGACGGCGTCCCCGCAGTCGGACGCGGCGCGCGACGTCGTCGCGCGGGTCCGTGACGCGCGCCCCGGCTACCCCGTGTACGTCACGGGCGAGTCGGCGAACGTCACCGACTTCACCGCGGGGATCGCCCGGCGCGCCCCGTACGCCGTCGGCCTCGTCGTCCTCGCGACGTTCGTGCTGCTGTTCCTCATGACCGGCTCGATCCTCGTGCCGCTCAAGGCGCTCGTCATGAACCTCGTGTCGCTCGGAGCCTCGTTCGGCGTGCTCGTCTGGGTCTTCCAGGAGGGGCACCTGGAGTCGCTCCTCGGCTTCTCGTCGGCCGGCGGCATCGACATCACGATCCCGGCGCTCGCGCTCGCGTTCGCGTTCGGCCTGTCGATGGACTACGAGGTGTTCCTGCTGTCCCGGATCAAGGAGTTCCGCGACCTCGGCCTCGACAACGACGCGGCGGTCCTCAACGGGCTGCAGCGGTCCGGGCGGATCATCACCTCGGCCGCGCTCGTCGTCGTCATCGTCTTCGCCGGCTTCGCCGCGGGCGAGCTGCTCATCATCAAGCAGATGGGCGTCGCGCTCGCGGTCGCCGTCGCCGTCGACGCCACGCTCGTCCGGATGCTCCTCGTCCCCGCGACGATGACCCTGCTCGGCGAGTGGAACTGGTGGGCACCCGGCCCGCTGCGCCGGCTCCACGACCGGTTCGGGCTGCGCGAGAGCGCCGAGGACCTCTCCGTCGACGCCGAGGCGATCGCCGCCGCCCGGCCGCCGGGCGGTGCCGACGACGCGGTGCAGGGCCTGCGTGGCTGACCGGCCCGCGGACCTGCCCGCGGACCTGCCCGCTGACCTGCCCGCGGACCTGCCCGCGGACCTGACCGCGGCCGCAGCCGCCGACCCACGCTTCTGCGAGGGTTCCCGGGCCTGGCTCCGGTGGGGCATCGGGAGTGCGGGCGCGGACGAGGCGTGGCACGACCCGTCGTCGGGCGTGCTCGGGGTCGTGCGACGTCGGCGGGCCTACGGCTCCGGCCTCGTCGTGGTCGGTCCGGACGCCGGGGCCGGCGAGGTCGTCGGGGCCGTCGGACGGCTCGCGATGCAGGCGGACATCGACTTCGTGACCGTCGAGCGCGGACCGGTGGCCGACGCCCTGCGGGGCGCCCGGCCCGACGTGCCCGAGGCGGCCGACTGGGACTGGATGTGGACCCAGGCGCCCCCCGCCCCGGTCCGCGGGCAGGACAGGGTCGTCCCCCTCGGCGAGGCCGACCACGCCGCCGTCACCGGACTGCTGGCGGTCGCGAGCCCCCGGCACAGCGCCGTCCCCGGCGAGGCCGCCGTGCGGCGGTGGGTCGGGGTCCGGGACGCCGTCGGCGGCCTGCTCGCCTGCGGCGCGGACTACGAGGCCGTCCCCGGCGTGCCGCTGCTCGCCTCGATCGCGGTCGCGCCGGCGGCCCGCGGCCAGGGCCTCGGCGGGGCCGTCACCGCAGCGCTCACCCGACTGGCCTTCGCGGCAGGCACTCCTGCGGTGACGATCGACCTCTACGCCGACAACCACGGGGCACGCCGGCTGTACGAGCGTCTCGGCTTCCGGACGGGACTGCGGTTCTCCTCGTTCCGGTGGCCGCGCTGACCTGGCGCCGGCGCCGACGGCCTGCGGCTCAGCCGGCCGGGACCGAAGCGGCGGGCTTGGCGTCGACCCCGGCGTCCCGGCGCTGCTCGGCCGTGATCGGGGCCGGCGCCCCGGTCAGCGGGTCGTGGCCGCCGCCGGACTTCGGGAACGCGATGACGTCGCGGATCGACTCCGAACCGGACAGGAGCATGACGATCCGGTCCCAGCCGAACGCGATGCCGCCGTGCGGCGGGGCGCCGTACTTGAACGCCTCGAGGAGGAAGCCGAACTTCTCCTGCGCCTGCTCGGGCGTGATGCCCATGAGCGCGAAGACCCGCTCCTGGACGTCCCGGCGGTGGATACGGATCGAGCCGCCGCCGATCTCGTTGCCGTTGCAGACGATGTCGTAGGCGTAGGCGAGGGCGTTGCCGGGGTCGGACTCGAACCGGTCCGCCCATTCCGGCTTGGGCGAGGTGAACGCGTGGTGGACCGCCGTCCACTGGCCGGCGCCGACCGCGACGTCGCCGCTCTCCACGGCCTTCGCGCTCGGCTCGAAGAGCGGCGCGTCGACGACCCAGAGGAACGACCACGCCGACTCGTCGACGAGACCGACCCGGCGGGCCACCTCGACCCGCACCGCGCCGAGCAGCGCACGGGACGGCGCGGCCTCGCCGGCGGCGAAGAAGACGCAGTCGCCCGGGAGCGCGCCGACGTGCCCGGCGAGGCCGGCCCGCTCGGCGTCCGAGAGGTTCTTCGCGACGGGACCGGAGAGCTCGCCGTCCGCACCGACGAGGACGTAGGCGAGGCCGCGCGCACCGCGCTGCTTGGCCCAGTCCTGCCAGGCGTCGAGCGTCTTGCGCGGCTGGGCCGCCCCCGCGGGCATGACGACGGCCCCGACGTAGGGCGCCTGGAAGACTCTGAACTGGGTGTCGGCGAAGAGCTCCGCGCACTCCACGAGCTCGAGGCCGAACCGCAGGTCCGGCTTGTCGGTGCCGTAGCGGCGCATCGCCTCGGCGTAGGTGATCCGCGGGAGCGGGGTCGTGATCTCGTGGCCGACGAGTCGCCACAGCGCGACGAGGACCTCCTCGGACAGGGCGAGGACGTCGTCCTCCTCGACGAACGACATCTCGATGTCGAGCTGGGTGAACTCGGGCTGGCGGTCGGCGCGGAAGTCCTCGTCGCGGTAGCAGCGCGCGATCTGGTAGTACCGCTCCATCCCGGCGACCATGAGCAGCTGCTTGAACAGCT
>DAIOGQ010000257.1:0-6099 GCA_036745175.1 Kineosporiaceae bacterium | reverse complement strand
CGGCGATGAGCGGGAACTCGTCGTGCTGCTCCCGGATCCCGGGGCTCATCGCGGTCCGGAACAGGACGGCGTCCATCTCGTAGCGCGCGTTGCGCAGGGCGTTCTCGATGATGTCGACGGTCACGGGGTCGACGTCGACCGCCGCGAGGGGGGTCGTGCTCGTCACGACGAGCGTGGCCATGGCGTGGCTCCTTCCGGGGGTGGGCGGCGCGCGCTCAGGCGGCGGACGAGGCGGACGGCTCGGCGGCCGCGGCGGGTTCGGCAGCGGAGGGTTCGGTCGCGGCGTCGACGGGACGGATGAGGATCGTGCCGACAGCGTCGACGGTGCCGGCGTGACCGGGCAGCACCAGCGTCGTCGAGTCCATCTCGGTGACGACCGCAGGGCCGACGACGACGTTGCCGGCGGCCAGCCCCGCGCGGTCGTACAGGCCCGCGGCGGTCCAGGCGCCGTCGACGTAGATCCGGGTGTCACCGACGCGCGCGGCCGAGGCGTCGGTGCCGCCCGCGGGCAGCTGCGGGGCGCTGACGGTGGGCGGGCGGCCGGTGACGACGGCGCGCAGGTTGACGAGCTCGTGCTCGGCGTCGAGGGCGAAGGTGAACAGCCGGGTGTGCTCCTCGTCGAACCGGGCCCCCACCGTGGCGAGTCCGCCCGCGGCGAGCTCGTCGGTCGTCACCGCGACCGGGACCTCGAAGCCCTGGCCGTGGTAGCGCACGTCGACGGTGTACGTCGCCGTCTGGTCGGTACGCGCGACACCTTCGGCGTCGAGCCGGCCCTGCACCTCGGCCGCGAGCTCGGCGAGCGCCGTCGCGACCTCGGCGTCGCTCGTCTCGGAGAACCGGCGGATGAAGGTGCGGGCGCTCTCGTCGCGCAGGCTGGTCGTCGCGTCGCCGTACGCGCACAGCACCCCGGGCGACGGCGGGACGATGACCGGCCAGGACCCGAGCAGCTTCGCCAACGCGTTGGCGTGCAACGGTCCCGCGCCGCCGAAGGCGACGAGGGCGAAGTCGCGCGGGTCGAAGCCCTGCTGCACAGAGACGAGCCGAAGTGCCCCGAACATGTTCTCGTTGACGATGTCGACGATGCCCGCGGCGGCGGTCTCGGCGTCCGCCAGGCCCATCGCGTCGGCGACGGTCTGGACGGCCGCCCGGGCGGCGGCGGCGTCCAGGGCCATCTCGCCGCCGACGAGGCTCGGCGGCAGGTAGCCGAGGACGACGTTCGCGTCGGTGACCGTCGGCGCCTCGCCTCCCTTGCCGTAGGCCGCCGGGCCCGGCTCGGCGCCCGCGGACTGCGGGCCGACCCGCAGCGCCTTCGTCAGCTCGGGGACGTGCGCGATCGACCCGCCGCCGGCGCCCACCGTGCGCACGTCGACGGACGACGCGCGGACGTTGAGCGAGCCGACCGTTGTCTCGCGGCCGATCCGGGGCCGGCCGTCCTGGACGAGTGCGACGTCCGTGCTCGTACCGCCCATGTCGAAGGTGAGCAGGTCCGAGAAGCCGCTCTGCCGCGCCACCCAGCTCGCCCCGGAGACGCCCCCGGCAGGGCCGGACATGAGCAGCTGGACAGGTGCGGCCGTCGCCGTCGCGACGCCCGCGAGGCCGCCGTCCGAGCGCAGCACGTGCAGGGTGCCGCGGATCTGTCTGCCCCGCAACGCCGCTTCCAGACTCGTCAGGTAGCGGCCGACGGTCGGGCGGACGTAGGAGTTCGCGACCGTTGTCAGGGTGCGTTCGTACTCCCGGATCTCGGGCAGGATCACGCTGCTCAGCGAGATCGGCACGTCGGGGATCTCCTCGGCGACGAGCTCGCCGATCCGCCGCTCGTGCGCGGCGTTCGCGAAGGAGTTGATGAGCGCGACCGTCACCGCGTCGACGCCCTGCGCGCGCAGGTACTTCAGCTTCGTGCGCAGGTCGGCCTCGTCGAGCACCGTGACCACCGCACCCCGGGCGTCGACCCGTTCGACGGCCTCGACGGTGTTCTCGAGCGCCGCGAGCGGCTCGGGCTTGGGCCAGATGATCCAGGCCGCGAGCCCGCCGGGCACGAACGAGCGGGCCACCTGGAGGACCTGCCTGTACCCCTGGGTCACGACGAGCCCGACCTTGGCGCCCTTGCCTTCGAGGACGGCGTTGGTGGCCACGGTCGTGCCGTGCATGACGTGGTCGATCGCCGAGGGCTCGATCCCGGCGAGGGCGCAGACCTTCTCGATGCCGACGAGCACGCCGACAGCCTGGTCCGCGGGGGTCGAGGGCGTCTTCGCCCGATGGGTCGCGCCGGTGTCCTCGTCGATGAGCAGCAGGTCGGTGAACGTGCCACCGACGTCCACTCCGAGCCGGTACGTCATGGCCATTCCTCCCAGGTGGGCGCGCGGGTCGGGCGGTCAGATCCGGCCGGCGGCGGCGAGCGCGTCGACCGCGTCGTCGGACAGGCCGAGCAGTCCGGTGAGCACCTCACGGGTGTGCTCGCCGAGGTCGGGCCCGCTCCACCGGACCGAGCCCGGGGTGCGGGACAGCCGGGGTGCGACGTTCTGCATCGCGAGCTCCCCGAAGGTCTTGTCGGGCACGCGGACGATCGAGCCGCGCGCGGCGAAGTGCGGGTCGCGCAGCATGTCCTGCGCGCGGTACGTCCGCCCCGCCGGGACACCGTGCTCCTCGAGCAGGTCGAGCAGCTCGTCGGCGAGGTAGGTCGCCGACCACCTCGCGATGCGGTCGTCGAGCTCGGCGGCGTACCGACCCCGGGCACCGTGGGTCGCGTAGTGCTCGTCCTCGGCGAGCGCCGGCTCTCCCATCGCCACCGCGAGCCGCCGGAAGACGGTGTCCTGGTTGGCGGCCACCAGGATCGTCTGGCCGTCCTTCGTCGGGTACACGTTGGACGGCGCGATGTTCGGCAGCACAGGACCCGTGCGCTCCCGCTGGTACCCGGCGACCTGCCACTCGGTGACGAGGCTCTCCATCATCGCGAGCACCGCCTCGTAGATCGCCGAGTCGACGACCTGGCCGCGGCCGGACCGCTCGCGCTCGGCGAGCGCGGCGAGCGTGCCGATGCACGCGTACGCCGCCGCGAGCGAGTCGCCGAGCGAGATCCCGGCCCGGGCTGGTGCGCGGTCGGGATCCCCTGTCACGTAACGGATCCCGCCCATCGCCTCACCGATCGAGCCGTAGCCGGCGCGGGGGGCGTAGGGACCGGACTGGCCGAACCCGGTCACCCGGGTGAGGACGAGCCGGGGGTTGATCTCCGCGAGGACGTCGTAGCCGAGGTTCCAGCGTTCGAGCGTCCCGGGCCGGAAGTTCTCGATGACGACGTCGCTCACCGCCACGAGGCGGCGGGCGACGTCCTGGCCCTCGGGTGTGCGCAGGTCGAGCGTGACCGACTTCTTGTTGCGCGCGACGACCGGCCACCACAGCGACTGGCCGTGCGGCTTCTCCCGTCCCCACTGCCGCATCGGGTCGCCGGCGCCCGGCGGCTCGATCTTGACGACCTCCGCCCCCAGGTCGCCGAGGAGCTGGCCGCAGAACGGCCCGGCGAGCAGCTGGCCCATCTCGACGACCCGCAGCCCCGCAAGCGCTCCGGACGACGCCTCGGCGAGCGGCATCGCGGCGGCGCTGCGCGGGTCCGGACCGTCGGTCACGAGGCCTGTCCTTCGGTGTCGGCCGCCGCGTCGCCTGCGGTGTCACCCGCCGCGTCGCGGTGCGAGGCGAGGAGCACGGCCCGGGCGGCGAGCACGTGCGAGCGCATGACGGACTCCGCCCACGCGCCATCGCGGGCCCGCAGGGCGTCGACGATCTCGCGGTGGTGGGCGTGGCTGCGGGCGAGCGCGTGCGGGGTGTAGCGGCGGTACGTGCGCATAACGAGCGGCAGCTGGACGAGGCCCGCCAGCGTCGCCGCGAGCTGGCCGCTGCCGGCCGCTTCGACGATCCGCGCGTGGAAGCGGCTGTTCAGCGCGGCGAGGTCGGCGAAGTCTCCGGGCGGCCGGTGCCCGAGGCTCGGGTCGACGCCGACCATCTCGTCGGCGAGCGCGGCGAGCTCGTCGACGCCGGCCGCGGTGACGCGGGCCGCCGCGCGCCGCGCGCCGAGCCCCTCGAGGACGGCGCGCAGCTCGTAGGTCTCCTCGAGGTCCTGCGCCGTCCAGGTGCGGACCCGCGCCCCGCGGTTGGGGAGGACCTCGACGAGCCCCTCGGAGCCGAGCCGGCGCAGGGCCTCACGCACCGGTGTCCTGGACGTGCCGAGGGCGGCCGCGACCTCGATCTCACCGAGCCGCTCGCCGAACCCGTAGCGGCCGTCGAGGACGCCCGCGCGCAGGGCACCGTACACCCGGTCAGCGGCCTGCGACACGACACCTCCCGACGACGGGTAACCCTGGATTGCATGCAATGTAGGGATCACGGTCCGGTCTGACAAGACCGCGGGCCTCATGACCTGTCAGGCAATAGATACGTCTTGCATGCAGAAAGGCCGACGGCCTCGTCGGCTTGCCGGACGACGACGAGCCGGAGCGGCACTGGGCAGCGCCGGACCAGGGTGCGATGCTCGGTGCCATGGCGAAGACCCGGGGCGCAGTGGAGATCGTCGAGGTCGGCCCGCGCGACGGGCTGCAGAACGAGGCGACCCTGCTGCCGACCGAGGCGAAGGTCGAGCTCATCCGCCGCAGCATCGCCGCCGGCGCGCGGCGGATCGAGGCGACGAGCTTCGTCCACCCGCGCCTCGTGCCGCAGATGGCCGACGCCGACGCGGTGATGGCGGCGGTCCGGGCGCCGGGGTTTCTCGAGCGTGCGGCCGAGGCGGCGGGCGAGGACGTCGCGCCGGGCGCCGTCCGGTACATCGGTCTGGTCCTCAACCCGCGGGGCCTGACCCGGGCGATCGAGGCGGGGGTCGACGAGGTCAACGTCGTCGTCGTGGCGAGCGACACGTTCTCGCGGCGCAACCAGAACGCGGGCGTCGCCGAGATGCTCGACGCGGCCGACGAGATGGCCGCCGGCGCCCGCACGGCAGGGGTCGGCGTCAGCGTCGTGATCTCGACGGCGTTCGGCTGCCCCTTCGAGGGCGAGGTCCCGGCCGCGAAGGTGCTGCAGATCGCGCAGCGCTGCCTCGCCGCCGGCTACGACGAGCTCGCGATCGCCGACACGATCGGCGTCGGGGTGCCGGCCCAGGTCCGCGTCCTCGTCGAGGGCATCCGGGCCATGGGCGGCCGGACCCAGGGCGGCGACCCGGTGCGACTGCGCGCGCACTTCCACAACACGCGCAACACCGGCTACGCCAACGCCCTCGCGGCCGTCGAGGCCGGCGTGGAGGTGCTCGACGCCTCGGCCGGCGGCATCGGCGGCTGCCCCTTCGCACCGGCCGCGACGGGCAACATCGCGACCGAGGACCTGCTCTACCTGGTGCACCGCTCCGGCTGGACGACGGGCCTGGACCTCGAGTCCGTCGCCGCCACCGGGACGTGGGTCTGCGAGCAGCTCGGCAAGCAGACCCCCGCCCTGCTCGGCCGCGCGGGCACGTTCCCGCCGAGGATCGGCCTGCCCTGACACCGACTCTCCCGGGCGCGCCTCCCAGGGTGCCCTTGGCGCACCGGTGCACGCCGGGCACGTGCTGCGGCTGCTCGCTGCGGCTGCTCGCTCCAGCTGCTCGCTCCGGAGGCTCGCTCCCAAGGCTCGCTCCGGAGGCTTTGCTCTGCCCTCACATATGAGGGCAGGGGCGCAGGGGCAGGGGCGCAGGCGCAGGGCAGCAGGGGCAAGGCCGCCGGCCCCGACCAGCGGTACCAGGCGTTGCGCTGGCACGTCTGTACGGACCGGCTGAAGGGACCGGCGCGCCTGGGCATCCAGCACTCAATGTGCTAGCTCTCGCGGCGCACCGCCGTCGGATCTACCACGTTCCCGTCAGCACGACGTCTCGACTGGGCGACCGACAACAGAGACCGCCGGCAGAGCAGCGCGCGCGGCGGGCCGCCATGACGCGTGCCCCCAGGTGTGACGGCAGAGCAAGGCGCGCGGCAAGACACCTACGACGCGTGCCCCCAGGTGTGACGGCAGAGCAAGGCGCGCGGCAAGACACCTACGACGCGTGCCCCCAGGTGTGACGGCAGAGCAAGGCGCGCGGCAAGACACCTACGA
>DAIOGQ010000256.1:0-6101 GCA_036745175.1 Kineosporiaceae bacterium | reverse complement strand
CTGCGGCGCCTGCGTCGAGCAGTGCCCGGTCGACATCGAGCACGTCGACCACATCGTCGACCTGCGCCGGCACCAGATGCTCGTCGAGTCCGCCTTCCCCGAGGAGGCCGGCATCATGCTGCGCAACCTCGAGCACTCCGGCGACCCGTGGGGTCGGGGCTCGGGGCAGCGCATGGAGTGGGCGCAGCCGTTGCCGTTCGAGGTGCGCGTCGTCGGCGAGAACGGCC
This sequence comes from Kineosporiaceae bacterium, assembly GCA_036745175.1. Lineage (GTDB taxonomy): Bacteria > Actinomycetota > Actinomycetes > Actinomycetales > Kineosporiaceae > R-H-3. Next base: position 5,874 of record DAIOGQ010000256.1, on the reverse strand, counting down.
AGGACAGCCTCCCGGACGACGTCGAGTACCTGTTCTGGGTCGGCTGCGCCGGCGCGCTCGACGACACCGCGCAGCGCACGACCCGCGCGGTCGCCGAGCTGCTCCACGAGGCCGGGGTGTCGTTCATGGTCCTCGGCGGGGCCGAGACCTGCACCGGCGACTCGGCCCGCCGGATGGGCAACGAGTTCCTCTTCCAGATGCTCGCCAAGGCCAACGTCGAGACCCTCGAGGCCGCCGGCGCCCGACGGATAGTCGTCACGTGCGCGCACTGCTTCAACGCCCTCGCCAACGAGTACCCCCAGGTCGGCGGCCACTACGAGGTCGTCCACCACACCCAGCTGCTCGACGACCTCGTCGCCGCCGGCCGGCTCACCCCGGTGACGCCGGTCGAGGTCACGCTGACCTACCACGACGCGTGCTACCTGGGCCGGCACAACCGGATCTTCGCGCCGCCGCGCGAGCTGCTCGCCGCCGTCCCGGGGGTCCGGCTCGCCGAGATGCCGCGCAACCGTGAGCGCTCGTTCTGCTGCGGCGCGGGCGGGGCGCGGATGTGGATGGACGAGACGCTCGGCACCCGGATCAGCCACGACCGGGCAGGTGAGGCGCTGGCCCTGAAGCCGGACGTCGTCACCGCCGCCTGCCCGTTCTGCATCGTCATGCTCACCGACGGCGTCGCGGCCCGTCTCGGTCCCGACCCCGCCGCGCCGGTCGAGGTGACCGACGTCGCCGAGGTGCTCCTGCGCTCGGTCCGTCGCGCCGTCCCCGCCGCGGCGAGCGAGACCGCCCCGGCAGGTGTGCCCGCCATCGACCCCTCCGGAGGCACCACGCCATGACCACCGCGACGAACACCGACCCGGCGGCTCCCGGCCGCCTGATGGGCGGGGACGGCCTCGACGCCGGGACGCTCACGCTCATGCTCGAGGCGCTAAGCGACTTCGTCACCGAGGCGCTGCCGCCGCAGCGCCAGCTCGACCTCGACCACGAGGACGTCTGCCCCGAGGACACCGTGCGGGCGATGAGCGGCGACGCGCTCGGCGTCCAGCTCATCTTCATCCCCGAGGAGTTCGGCGGGATGGGTGGCGGGGCCTTCGACTCCTACCGCGTGTGCGAGCGGATGGCGCGGTTCGACCTCGGCCTGGCGACCGCGGTCTTCGCGACGTTCCTCGGCAGCGACCCGATCCTCGTGGGTGCGACGACCGAACAGAAGCAGCACTGGCTGGGGCGGATCGCCGCCGACGGGATCGTCTTCGCCTACGGCGCGACCGAGCCCGAGGCAGGCAGCGACCTCGGCGCCCTGACGACGACGGCGGCCCCGGTCGTCGAGGACGGCGTCGTCACCGGCTACCGGATCACCGGCCGCAAGCAGTGGATCAGCAACGGCAGCATCGCCGACGCGTGCACGATCCTCGCGCTCGCCCCGGGCGGTCCCTCGTGGTTCGTCGTCGAGCGCGGGACGCCCGGCTTCTCGTCGGCGCCGCCGGAGGACAAGCACGGCATCCGGCTGTCGAACACCGCGGCGCTCTTCCTCGACGACGTCCTCGTCCCCGCCGACCACCTCGTCGGCGGCGTCGAGGGCCGCGGCCTCGTCGAGGCCCAGCACGTCTTCGGCTACACCCGGCTCATGGTCGCGGCCTTCGGCCTCGGCTGCGGCTGGGAGGCGCTCGACCGTGCGATCAGCTACTCGCAGCAACGCGAGCAGGGCGGCTCGGTCCTCGCGCTCAAGCAGGGCTACACCCACAAGCTCATCGTGCCGCACGCCGTCCGGCTCGAGGCCGCGCGCGCCGTCATGGAGGAGACCGCCGTCCGGATCGACGCCGGCGAGGGCGTCGGCGGCGCGCTCAACACCGAGGGCGCGATCGCCAAGTACATGGCGACCGAGGCGGGCAACGCCGCGGCCGACGCCGCGATCCAGGCGCACGGCGGCTACGGCTTCACCCGGCCCTACGTCGTGGAGAAGATCAAGCGCGACGTGCGGATCACGACGATCTACGAAGGCACCTCCGAGATCATGGAGATGACCGTCGCCCGGGACCGCTGGCAGGCCCACCTCAAGTCGCGCGGCACCTACTACCGGGACGCCGCCGCCGATCTCGAGACGCTCCACGCCCGGCATCCGGCTGTCGGTGCGGGCAGCGCGGCGCTCGCGCACCGCTGCCTCGCCGAGGTCCTCGAGGCCTGCCGGGCCGGACGGCTCACCCGAAACCAGCACGTCCTGTTCCGGCTCGGCGAGCTCGTCTGCGTCGTCGAGACGGCGGCGGCGTTCGCCCGTCGGGCGGCTGCGGCCGCCGACGGCGCGCTCGTCGAGAAGTCCGACAGCCGGTTCGACGCCACGGCGCTCGCCGCCATGAGCCGCGTCTTCGCCCGCGAGGCCGCGCTGCGGGTCGCGGACGACGGCGTCCGCTGGGTCGTGGGCGCGGCCGACGCCCCCGCGTCGGGTGCCCCCGTCGATGCCGCGGCCCTCGTCGCCGCACTGCCCCTGGACGCCGTTCGGGCCGCCCAGTCCGGGCTCGTCGCCGACCTGGACCTCGTCGCGGACGTGCTCTACCAGCGCACCACCAGTTGACCCGAGGAGCACCGACCATGCCTGCGCAGCCGGCCCAGCCCGCTCTCGAACCCGTTGCCGTCGTCGGACTGGCCGCGATCATGCCGCAGGCGCCCGACGCCGCGGCGTTCTGGTCCAACATCACCGGCGGGGTGTACTCGATCACCGACGTCCCGCCGGAGCGATGGGACCCGGCGCTCTACTACGACGTCGACCGGCACGCCCCCGACAAGACGTACTCGCGGATCGGGGGCTGGGTCCGTGAGTTCGGCTGGGACCCGGTCGCCTGGAAGCTGCCCATCCCGCCGAAGGTCGCCGCGCAGATGGACGAGGGCCAGCGCTGGGCCGTCTCGGCCGCGCGGGCGGCCCTCGTGGACGCCGGCTGGCCGGACTGGACGGTCGACCCGGAGAAGGTCGCCGTCATCCTCGGCAACGCGATCGGCGGCGAGAAGCACTACCGGACGAACCTGCGCGTCGACCTGCCCGAGGTGCTGCGGCACCTCGGGGCGGCGCCGGCGTTCGCGGCCCTGCCGGCCGACGTCCGGGCGGCGATCGTCGAGCAGACCCGCACGCCGTACCTCGCGACGCTGCCCGAGATCACCGAGGACTCGATGCCCGGTGAGCTCGCGAACGTCATCGCCGGCCGGGTCGCCAACCTCTTCAACCTGCGCGGGCCGAACTTCACGACGGACGCCGCGTGCGCGTCCGGCCTCGCGGCGATGAGCACCGCCGTCCGCGGGCTCCAGACCCGCGAGTACGACGCGGTCCTCACCGGCGGCGTCGACCGCAACATGGGGGTCGCCGCGTTCGTGAAGTTCTGCAAGATCGGCGCGCTCTCGGCGACCGGCACGCGGCCGTTCGACGCGGGTGCCGACGGCTTCGTCATGGGCGAGGGCTGCACCGTCTTCGTCCTCAAGCGGCTCGCCGACGCCGAGCGCGACGGCGACCGGGTCTACGCCGTCGTCCTCGGCCTGGGCGGGTCGAGCGACGGCAAGGGCAAGGGCATCACCGCGCCCAACCCGGTCGGGCAGCGGCTCGCCGTCGAGCGGGCGTGGGAGACCGCGGGGGCCGACCCCGCGACCGCGTCGAGCGTCGAGGCGCACGGCACGTCGACCCGGGTCGGGGACGCCACCGAGCTCGCGAGCCTCACCGAGGTCTTCGCCAAGGCCGGTGCGGCCCCCGGTTCGATCGCGCTCGGTTCGGTGAAGTCCAACATCGGCCACCTCAAGGCGGCCGCCGGTACCGCCGGGCTCTTCAAGATGGCGATGAGCCTGCACACCAGGCTGCTCCCGCCGAGCCTGTCGTTCCGCGACCCGAACCCGAACGTCGACTGGGACGCGATCCCGTTCCGGGTCACGACGTCCCTGCGCGAGTGGGACGTCCCGGCGGGCGGCGTGCGGCGCGGCGGCGTCAGCGCGTTCGGCTTCGGCGGCACGAACTTCCACGCCGTCCTCGAGGAGTACGTCCCCGGCCGCTACGCCGGCCGGCCGCGGGTCCTTGCATCGGCGCAGGTGCCGTCCCGGGTCGAGGCCGCGGCGGTTGTCGCGCCCTCGGCACCCGTCGTGCCCTCGACGCCCGTCGGGCCGGCCCCCGCGCCGTCCACCGCCGTCGAGGTGAAGGCCCCGCTGCGGGGCGCCCTCGTCGTCGGCGGCCGCGACGACGCGGACGTCGTCGCCCAGGTGCGCGAGCATCTCGCCGCGGCGCAGTCGGGCCGCGCGCCCGCCGCGGCCGCACCGGACGCGGTGCTCGCCGGCCGTGCCGTCCGGCTCGCCGTCGACTTCGCCGACGCCGCCGACCTCGCGGGCAAGCTCACCAAGGCGGTCAAGGCCTTCGAGGCCGGTGCCGCCGCGGCGCCGATGTGGAAGATGCTCCGCTCGCAGGGTGTGTTCGTCGGCCGCGGGCCGGCGCCGAAGGTGGCGTTCCTCTACACCGGGCAGGGCTCGCAGTACGTGAACATGCTCGCCGGCCTGCGCCGCACCGAGCCGATCGTCGCGCAGACGTTCGCCGAGGCGGACGCCGTCATGACCCCGCTGCTCGGCCGGCCGCTGACCGACTACATCTTCATCGACGCCGACGACTCGGCCGCCGTGAAGCGGCTCGAGAAGCAGCTGCTCCAGACGGAGATCACGCAGCCCGCGGTGCTCGCGACCGACCTCGCACTGACCCGGCTGCTCGCCGCCTACGGCGTGCGGCCCGACATGGTCATGGGCCACAGCCTCGGCGAGTACGGCGCGCTCGTCGCCGCCGGGTCGCTGACGTTCGCCTCGGCCCTGGAGGCGGTGTCGGCGCGCGGCAAGGAGATGGCCCGGCTCGCCATCGGCGACAACGGTGCGATGGCCGCGGTCTTCGGCCCGCTGGCCGAGATCGAGCGCGTCGTCGCGGCGGCGTCCGGCTACGTCGTCATCGCGAACATCAACTCGACGACCCAGGCCGTCATCGGCGGCGCCACCGCGGCGGTCGAGGAGACCGTCGCGACGTTCGTCTCGCTCGGCCTCAACGCGATCCGGATCCCGGTGAGCCACGCGTTCCACACCTCGATCGTCGCGCCCGCGAGCGTGCCGCTCGTCGCGTCGCTGCGCCGTCTCGACGTCCGCCCGCCGGTGCTGCCGATCGTCGCCAACGTGACCGGCCGGTTCTACCCGGCGGACGCCGACACCGAGGTCATGCTCGACATGCTGGGCCGGCAGGTCGCCTCGCCCGTGCAGTTCGTCGAGGGCCTGAAGACGCTCTACGCGGCCGGTGCCCGGGCGTTCGTCGAGGTGGGTCCGCGCAAGGCGCTCCACGGCTTCGTCGAGGACGTCCTCGGCTCCGCCCACGACGACGTGCTCGCGCTGTTCACCAACCACCCGAAGGCCGGGGACGTCGCGTCCTTCAACGCCGCCCTCGCGGGCCTGTACTCCGCGGGCCTGGGCTACCCGGTTCCGCAGGCCGCGCCGGCGCCCGGACCGGTGAGCGCGAGCGCCCGGCCGGGCGCCCCCGTCGTCCCGACCACCACGCCCGTCGAGAGGTCCGTCATGACCAGCCCGTCCCAGCCCGCACCCGCCGGCGGCGAGGACGGCTTCGCCGCCCTCGGGCACGCGCTCGCCGACGTCCTCGCGCAGGGTCTGCGGCTCGCCGCAGGAGGGCAGGCGGTCGTCCCCGGTGCCGCATCCGCACCGGCGCAGGCGCCCACCGCGCAGCCGGGCACGTCCGCGACGACCGAGCCGGTCGTCATCACCGGCGCGGCCCTCGGGCTGCCCGGCGTCGACCGGACGTTCGACGACGAGAACGTGGCCCGGATCCTCGCCGGGCAGCAGTTCATCGACACGCTGCCGCACCGCTTCCGGCAGCGG
>DAIOGQ010000255.1:0-6110 GCA_036745175.1 Kineosporiaceae bacterium | reverse complement strand
GACCGTCCCGGTCGGCCCGGCCGCCGCCGGCGGCTGCTCCGCCGGCTGCTCGGGACCCGGGCGAAGAGCTACGACCTGCTGCGGCCCTTCCTCGGCCGGCACTGGCCCGCCCTCGCCGGCGCCGCCGGATCGACGGTCGCGCTGACCGTGGCCGGCCTCGCCGCGCCCTGGCCGCTCAAGTTCGCCCTCGACCGGATCATCGCCGGCCGCGCCCAGCCGTTCACCCTCGGCCCGGACGAGGTCGTCCTGCTCGGGTTCGTCGCCGGCCTGGTCCTCGTCATCGCCGGCGTCGAGGCGCTCGCGTCGTACTACAGCGACTTCTGGCTCAACCGGGCCGGCGAGCGGATCGTCCACGAGCTGCGGGTGGCGACGTACGCCCACCTGCAGCGGCTCTCGCTCGCCTTCCACGCGGGCCGCCGCAAGGGCGACCTCGTCGCCCGCGTGACCGGCGACGTCAACGCCGTCGGCGACCTCTTCTCGCAGACCATCGGCACCCTGGCGTCCGCGGTCCTCGTGCTCGTCGGCATGTTCGCCGTCACGATCTTCCTCGACCCGTTCCTCGCCGTCGTCGCGTTCCTCGTGACGCCGCTGCTGTTCCTCGTGACGCGTCACTACCAGCGCCGGATCACCCTGATGGCGCGCACCCAGCGGGCCAAGGAGGGCGAGATCGCGTCGCTGGCCACCGAGGCGCTCTCGGCGATGAGCGTCGTCAAGGCGTTCGGCACCGAGGGCTACGAGCACGACCGGGTGCACCGCACGAGCGCCGAGCGGCTCGAGGCGGGCGTCGAGGTGTCCCGGGTCGAGGCTCGGTTCAGCGCGCTCGTCGACGTCATGGGGGCCTTCGCGACCGCGGCCGTGCTGGGCCTGGGCGTCATGCGGGTCGCCCGCGGCCACATCTCGGCCGGCGACCTCGTCGTCTTCGTCGCGTACACCGGCAAGCTGTACAAGCCGCTGCGGGACATCTCGAAGCAGGCGAGCAAGGCCGCCCGGGCGATGGCCCGGATCGACCGGATCACCGAGGTGCTCGCCAGCGGGCAGGTCCTTCCCGACCGCGGCCGCGGTCCGGTCCCCGCCCGCGCCGCCGGCGAGGTCCACCTGACCGACGTCTGCTTCGGCTACACGCCGGACCGGCTCGCACTGCGCGGGATCGACCTGCACGTCCCGCCGGGCAGCCGGCTCGCCGTCGTCGGGGAGTCCGGCGCCGGCAAGTCGACGATCGCCGCGCTCGTCGCGCGCTTCTACGACCCGGACGACGGGCAGGTCTTCCTCGACCGCCTGGACGTCCGCAAGTACCCGCTCGGCTGGCTGCGCGAGCAGGTCGGCGTGCTGCTGCAGGACACGATCCTGTTCAGCGGCACCGTCGTCGAGAACATCTGCTACGGCCTCGACGCGACACCCGTGCAGATCCGCTGGGCGGCCGAGCAGGCCGGTGCGCTGGAGTTCGTCGACGCCCTGCCGCACGGCTTCGACACCTTGCTCGGGCCCGGCGGGGTGGGCCTGTCCGGCGGCCAGCGACAACGGCTCGGGATCGCCCGGGTCCTCCTGCGCGACCCGCCGGTGCTCGTCCTCGACGAGCCGACGACGGGCCTGGACGCCGACAGCGAGGCCCGCGTCGTCGCGGCCCTCGACGCGCTGGTCGCCGGCCGGACCACGATCCTCGTCACGCACTCGACCGCGCTCGCTCGCACCGCGGACGCCGTCGCGGTCGTCAGCGCGGGCCGCGTCGCCGAGTACGGCACGCCCGAGAACCTGCTCGCCGGGGACACGAGCTTCCGGCGGATGGCGCTGACGCAGCAGCTGGCCAGCCGGCCGCTCGACCTCGGGGTGCTGCGGCAGCAGGCGGGCCGGGCATGAGCGCGCCGACCGCGAGGCGACCGCTGCCGGTCGACCCCGGGCTCCCGTCCCTCCAACTGCTCCACCCGCGGGCCCTCGCGGACACCCTTGCCGCGGATCTCGGCGGGCCGTCCCCAGGTGTCACCGGCGGCCAGGCCGCCCAGGCCGCCGAGGTCACGGACGCCCGGGTCCGCTACCTCGAGTGGTCCCCGGGGACCCGGCTCGTCGCGCACGTCGACGCCCTCGTCCGCACCGCCGGGCAGTCCGAGGGCGGGCGCCGCGAGGCGGTCCTGCGCTCGGGGGGGAGCCCGGAGGTGGTCGACCAGGTGCGCTGGCTCCCCGACGACCCCGACCTCCCGCTGCTGTCCGTCGGCTGGGCGCGCGCAGCGCGCCGGCTCGCCTACGTGCCGGGCCGCCGGGTCGCCCTGCGGGTGGCCGACAGCGTCCTCAAGGGGTACGCGTCGCACGAGACGTACGCGCGGGCCCAGGCCGGGCTCGAGGTCCTGCATGCGGCACTCGGCGAGGCGACCCCGCGGCCCGAGCGGCCGATGCATCACCTCCTGACCACCGTCCAGCGCGCCCACGACGGCGAGCACCCCGGCCTCGCCGACGCCGTCGGCGCCGGGCCCGCCGCGGGCGGGGTCCTCGCCCGGCTCCACGCGAGCCGGGTCACCGCGCCGCGGTCGGTGTCGAGCATCGAGCTGCTGTCGGCCGCCGGCGGGCCGGTCCGGTTGCTCGAGGCGGCGCTGCCCGCCCAGGGCCGCCGCGCCCGGCTGCTGCTCGACGTGCTCGGGCGGCACGCGCCGGCCGACGACGACCTCGTCCTCAGCCACGGCGACTTCACCCGCGAGCAGCTCCTCACCGGGCCGGCCGGCATCGTCGTCCTCGACGCCGACACCGTCGCACTCGCCCCGCGCGCGCTCGACCTCGCGAGCTACCCGGCGAACCTCGTCAGCGGCCGCAACGGGGACCTCGAACGGGCGCAGGAGGCGCTCGACGCCCTCCTCGACGGCTACGGGACGGCGCCGCGCAGCCTCGACTGGCACCTCGCCGCCGCGCTGCTGCGGCGGTGCGACAGACCGTTCCGGCGGCTCAAGTCGCGCTGGGACGACCGGACCGGGCTCCTCCTGGACATCACGGAAGAGGTGACGCGGCGATGCGCAGCGGTCCGAATCTGACCCCCGCCCGGACGGCGCACGGCCGGCGGCGGCACGCCGTTGTCACCGGCGCCGCGGGCTTCGTCGGCTCGCACCTCGCCGAGAGGCTCGTCGCCGACGGCTGGCAGGTGGTCGGCGTCGACTGCTTCACCGACTACTACCCGCGCGCCGACAAGGAGGCCAACCTCGCCGGGCTGTCCGCCGCGCCGACGTTCGACCTCGTCGAGGCCGACCTGGCGGGCGGGGCCTGGCGGCGCTGCGTCAGGCCCGGCACGGTCGTCTTCCACCTCGCGGCGCAGGCCGGCGTCCGCGGCAGCTTCGGCTCCTCGTTCGCCCGGTACGCGCACGACAACCTCGTCGCGACCCAGAGCGTGCTGGAGGCAGCGGGCGAGAACGGCGCCGACCGCGTCGTCTGGGCGTCCTCGTCGTCCGTGTACGGCGACGCCGAGGCCTACCCGTGCCTCGAGGCGACGACGCCGACGAGCCCCCGCTCCCCGTACGGCGTCACCAAGCGCGCCTGCGAGGACCTGGCCCGGGTCTACCGCAACCGCGGGCTGCACACGGTGGGGCTGCGGTACTTCACCGTCTACGGTCCGCGGCAGCGCCCCGACATGGCGATGCGGCGGATCTGCCAGTCGCTGCTCGACGGCTCCGCGTTCGGCATGTTCGGCGACGGCAGCCAGTCCCGTGACTTCACCTTCGTCAGCGACGCGGTCGACGCGACCGTGCGGGCCGGCGTCGCCGGCCGGACGTCGCCGGTCTACAACGTCGGCGGCGGCGAGGAGGCGACGCTAGCGCAGGTCGTCGCCGTCCTCGAGGCCGCGGCCGGCCGGTCGCTGCTCGTCGAACGGCACCCGGTGCAGGCCGGTGACGTGCTGCGGACGAAGGCCGACGTCCGGCTCGCCGAGACCGAACTCGGCTGGCGGTCGGTCGTCCGGCTGGTCGACGGTCTGGCCGCCGAGTACGCCTGGACGGCGCAGGTCGTCGAGGCCGGCCGTCGGACGGACCGCACCGCCGCCGGGGCTGCTCAGCCGGCGGTCGTCGGATGAGCCGCGCCGCCGCGAGCGCCTTCCGGCCCCGGGTCGCCGTCGTCATGAGCGGCTTCCCGCGGCTGTCCGAGACCTTCGCGCTCGGTGAGCTGCACGCCCTGCACCGGGCCGGCCGGCTCGCCGGCATCTTCGCGACCAAGCCCGGCGACCCCGGGGCCCACCAGCCTCTCGTCGGCGACCTGCTGCCGTACGTCCGGCTGCTGCCCGCCCTGCCGGTGACCGACCAGGCCCGCGCGCTCGTCACCCGGCTGACGTCGCTGGCGTCGGCGGGCCTGCACGTCGACGCGGTCCACGGCTACTTCGCCCACGACCCGGCGGCCGTCGCGGAGCATGCCGGCGCCCTGCTCGGGCTGCCGTTCAGCTTCAGCGTCCACGCCAAGGACGTCCGCAAGGTCCCGGCCACCGAGCTCGCCCGCCGCGTCGAGCGCTCGGCCGGCGTCGTCGTCTGCAACGGCGACGTCGCGGCCTCGGTGCCCGGCCCGCCCGGCCGGGTCGTCCAGCTCCCGCACGGGGTCGACGTCACCCGCTTCCGGCCGCGGCCGGTCGGCGCGGTGGCCGACGCGGGCGACGGCTGCGGGCCGGACGGTGCGCTCGGCCGCCCGATGCGCATCCTCGCCGTCGGTCGCTTCGTCGAGAAGAAGGGCTTCGGGGTCCTCCTCGAGGCGGTCACCCGGCTCACCCATCCGTGGCGGCTGCGGATCATCGGCGACGGCCCGCTGCGGCCGGCGCTCGAGGAGGCCGTGCGGCGCAACGGGTCCGGCACCCGGGTCGAGCTGCCGGGCCCCGTGGCGCACGACGCGCTGCCCGCGCACTACGGCTGGGCGGACGTCGTCGCGGTGCCGTCGGTCGTCGACTCCGACGGCGACCGGGACGGCCTGCCGAACGTCGTCCTCGAGGCGATGGCGAGCGGCGTCCCCGTCGTCGGCACCGACGCCGGCGCCATCGGCCCCGCACTGCGGACGTCCGGGGGCGGGCTCGTCCTGCCCGCCGGCGACCCACGCCCGCTCGCGACCGTGCTCGACAGCCTCGCCCGCAGCACGGCCGTCCGCCGCGCGCTCGGCGCACAGGGCCGCACCCACGCCGTGGCGCACTACCGCCTCGAGGCGTGCTCGGCGCGCTTCGTCCAGCACCTGGAGGACCTCCATGGCCGCACGGCCCATGCAGCCGCCCGCTGACGCCGACCACGTGGGGTACGTCCTCAAGGGCTACCCGCGGCTGTCGGAGGTCTTCATCACCAGCGAGGTCCACCGGGTCGAGCAGCTCGGGCTGCCGCTGCGGCTGTTCGTCCTCACGCAGGCCGAGTCGGGCGACCGGCACCCGGTCGTCGAGCGGGTCCGCGCCGTCCCGGTCCGGATGCCGGCCACGACGTCGTTGACCGGCACGACGACTGGGGCCTGGCTGCGGCGCAACGGGTCCGCGTTCGCCCCCGCGCTGCGCCGCGTCGTCCGGGCGCACCCGCTGGGCGTCGCCCGCTCCGCCGGCATGGCCCTCGTCCAGGCGGTCCGGGCGCGCAAGCGGTTCTGGGCAGCGCCGCGCAAGCTCTACCTCAAGGAGTGGCTGCTCGCGGTGTCGCTCGCCGACGAGGTGCTCACCGCCGGCGACGTCCGGCACCTGCACGCGCACTTCGCGCACGGCACGACGACGGTGACCTGGCTCGCCGCGACGATGACCGGGCTGCCCTTCTCGTTCACCGCGCACGCCAAGGACATCTACTCCGCAGAGCTCAACCCGGCGGGCCTGCTGCGCCGCAAGCTCGACGCCGCCCGGTTCGCCGTCACGTGCACGGGCGCGAACGTCGAGCACCTGCGCGGGCTCGGCTCCCCGACGCCGGTCCACCTCGTGTACCACGGCCTGTCCGCGGACCTCGCGGTGGTGGCCCGCGCGACCGCCGCGGGTGCAGGCCCGCGTCATGCCGTCGGTACCGCCGAACGTGCTGCGGCGCAGCCGGTCCGCCTCCTCGCCGTCGCGCGTCTCGTCCGCAAGAAAGGCCTCGACGTGCTCGTCGACGCGGTGGCGGTGCTCCGCGCGCGCGGTCGTGACGTCGAGGCCGTCCTCGTCGGCGAGGACGGCG
>DAIOGQ010000254.1:0-6142 GCA_036745175.1 Kineosporiaceae bacterium | reverse complement strand
CGCGACGGCCGCGACGCCGATCGACACGTTGTCCCGCGTGATGATCTGCTGCGACTGGATGGGCATGGTGACGGTCCGCATGCCGACCTTCCGCATCCGGTCCACCAACGGGATCATGAACCGGAGACCGGGTTCCCGGACCGACCGCAGCCGGCCCAACCGGAACACCACACCGCGCTCGTACTGCCGCACCACGGCCATCCCCAGGTTGGGCACCGCCACCATCTCCCCACATCGGGCGCCGGGTCAGCGCCGTCGGGCGCCGTCCGACGCCTTCGCCTCCAGCCTGCGACGGCGGGGCGACGGCGCGGCGAGCCGAACGTCCTGCGACCGCCCGGCACCCGGGCCGGCCACGTCAGGCGTCGGCTCCACGTCCCGTGCCCCCCGGCCGGCCCGACCGACGAGCCACCGTCGCACCTCGTGCACCCAGAGGACGGCGCTGGCGAGCGCGAGGCAGACCAGCCACTGCGACCCCGTCAACGCCACGGTGCGGCAGACGGCGTTGAGCGCAGGCACGTGCACGACCGCCACCTGGAGCGCGACGGACAGCAGGACCGCGCCGACCAGCCACCGGTTCGACGGCCCGCGTCGGAGCGCGCTGCGCCGGCGCGCCCGGACGACGAAGAGGTTGACGAGCTGGGCTAGGACCAGTGTCGTGAAGGCCGCCGTCCGGGCCAGGGCCGCGCCGTGCGCGGCGAAGATCGCGAAAGCCGTCAGGGTCGCGGCCGCGATGACCGTCGCGAGACCGACCACACCCGTCAGCAGCGTGGCGTCGAGCATGTGCCGGCCGGCCGGACGTGGTCGTCGCCGCATGACGTCGCGATCGGCCGGCTCGACGCCCAGTGCCAGCGCGGGAGCGGAGTCGGTGAGCAGGTTGACCCAGAGGATCTGCGCGGCCAGCAGCGGGGCACCGGCCGCGAACGCAGGCATCCCGGCGGCCCCGAGGGCGACTCCGACCGCCATGACCAGGATCTCCGCGAGGTTCGAGGACAGCAGGTACCGCAGGAACGTCTGGATGTTGTCGTAGATCGCGCGGCCGTCCTCGACGGCGCGGACGATGGTCGGGAACGCGTCGTCGGTCAGGACGACGTCGGCGGCGTCGCGGGCCACCTGGGTGCCGCCCGCGCCCATCGCGACGCCGATGTCGGCGGCCCGTAGCGCCGGTGCGTCGTTGACGCCGTCGCCGGTCATGGCCACGACCTGCCCGTCGCACTGCAGCGCCCGGACGATCCGCAGCTTGTGCTCGGGAGCCACGCGCGCGAAGACGCGGCCGCTACGGACGAGGTCGCGCAGGGTGTCGTCGTCCGCGGCCTCGAGCCGGCGCCCGGTGACGACCTGCTCGTCGCCGTCCGTCGGTCGCAGGATCCCCACGTCCCGCGCCACCGCGCAGGCTGTCCGGGGATGGTCCCCGGTGACCATGAGCACGTCGATCCCGGCGCCACGCGCCCGCCGCACCGCCTCCGGAGCGTCCTGCCGGACGGGGTCCGAGAGGCCGACGAACCCGAGCAGGACCAGGTCCGTCTCCGGGTCGGCACCCAGGTCCGTCGTCGTCGGCGCGCTGCGCCCGGCGACGGCCAGCGTGCGCAGCCCGGCGACGGTGAGCGCGTCGACGTGGGCGTCGACACCGGCACGCAGGTCCTGGTCCCAGCACACGTCACCGTCGGCGACCCGGACCCGGCTGCACAGCGGCAGCACCGCGTCCGGGGCGCCCTTCACCACGACGTGCACCCCGGACCCGTCAGGCCCGCGCAGGACCGTGCCGGCCCGGCGCCGTCGGGCGGTGAACGGCAGCCGGTCGACGGTCGTCGTCGCGGCCGGCACGCAGGCGTCGTCCCGGGCCCGGCGCAGGATCGCGACGTCGACGGGGTCGCCCAGGTCGCGGATCCCCCCGCGTCCACCGCGGGGCGGGCGTCCCCGGCCAGCAGCGCCGCCCGGAGCACCTCGTCGCTCCGGTCGGGGAGGCCCGGCAGCGCGCCCACGACGGCGGTCACGGTCATGGCCCCGGTCGTCAGCGTGCCCGTCTTGTCCGTGCAGAGCACCGACGTGGAGCCGAGCGTCTCGACGGCCGGCAGCCGGCGGACCACGGCGTTCCGGGCCGCCATCCGGGTCATCCCGACCGCCAGGACGAGCGTCACCACGGCCGGCAGTCCCTCCGGGACGGCCGCGACCGCGAGGCTGACGCCGACCAGGAGCGCGGCCACGACCTCCCGGGAGCCGAGCCCGGGAGCCGTCACGAGCATGAGGACGACGACGACGACCGCGACGGCGGGGACGAGCCGGGCGAGGGTGCCGCCGATGGCCGCGACCTCCTCCTCCAGGGGTGAGCGGCGCTTCGTCGCCGTGGCGAGCAGGCCGGCGACCCGGCCGGTCTCGGTGTCGGTCCCGGTCGCCGTGACGACGACGCGGGCACCGCCCGAGGCGACGGCGGTCCCGGCGAAGACCATCGACGTCCGGTCGGCGAGCTGGCAGTCGGGCGGGACCGCCTCGGGCGCCTTGGTGACGGGGTCGCTCTCGCCGGTGAGGGCCGCCTCGACGACGACAGGGCGCGTCGCGTCGACGACCCGGCCGTCGGCCGTCACCGCGTCGCCCTCCGAGCGGACCAGCAGGTCGCCGACCACCACTCCCGTCGAGTCCAGCCTCGTGAGCGTCCCGTCCCGGACGACGCACGCGGGCGCCACGGACAGCGCACGGAGGGCCTCGACGGCATGCGCCGAGCGACCCTCCTGCGCGGTCGCGAGAACGGCGTTCGCAACGACGACGACCATGATCACCAGGACGTCGTAGGGCGCACCCACGGCGCCCTCCACCGCCCAGGCCGCGGCGGCGATCCCTGCAGCAGCGAGCAGGAGCAGCACGAGCGGGTCCTGCAGCTGACGTCTCAGCGACGTCCAGACCGTCTCCGACGGGGCGACCGCGCAGTCGTTCGGTCCGTCCCGGGCCAGCCGGACGGCCGCCTCCGCCGCCGCGAGCCCGCGCACAGGGTCGCAGCGCGCGTCGTCGAGGACGCGTCGCACGGGTGAGGCGTGCGCGGCGCGCGCACCCGGCAGCAGGCCCATCGGTCCCCCGGCCTCAGCCGCAGGCGCCCCGGACCGCCGACAGCAGCATCCGGCGCTCCGCCCGGGCGATCGCGGACCGGGACCGGTCCACGGCGTCCGGGTTCACCGAGATCGAGGTGATGCCGTGCCGGACGAGGAACTCGGCGAACTCCGGCCGGTTGGACGGCGCCTGGCCGCACAGCGACGACGTGATGCCGGCCTCCCGGCAGCGATCCAGGATCTGCGCGATCGCGTCCAGGACCGCGGCGTCGGACTCGTCGAAGAGCTCGGCGCACACCTGGCTGTCACGGTCCACGCCGAGCATCAGCTGCGTCAGGTCGTTCGAACCGATCGAGACCCCGTCGATCCCCAGTGCCGCGTACTGCGGGATCCGGTAGACCACCGACGGCACCTCTGCCATCACCCAGCGGTGAAGCCCGCGCTGCCGTCCGAGAGGGCTGGCGTCGACGGCCTCGAGGCACGCCTCGAGCTCCCAGGTCGTCCGCACGAACGGGATCATGAGATGCAGGTTGGGCGTCTCCTCCCGCACCCGGGCGAGAACCTCCAGCTCGAGCGCGAACACCTCCGGCTCCTTGATGTAGCGGTAGCAGCCGCGGTAGCCGATCATCGGGTTCTCCTCGACCGGCTCGAACGCCTCGCCGCCGGTGAGGCCGCGGAACTCGTTGGTGCGGAAGTCCGTGGTGCGGTAGACGACCGGACGCGGCGCGAAGGCGCGCGTGATCGTCAGCAGCGCCTGGGCCAGGCTGTCGGCGAACCGGGCCCGCTCGCCGCGGCGCAGCAGCTCCTTGGGGTGCACCCCGCCGAGGGCCGCGGCGAGCATGAACTCGGCGCGGAGCAGGCCGACGCCGTCGACCGGCAGAGCGGCGACGGCGGCCGCCCGGTCCGGCATCGCGAGGTTGACGTACAACAGGGTCGCGGTCGGCTCCACCGCGGCCGCGGCCGCGGCCGGCGCGGGCACCGGCGCCCGAACCGATGCGGCGGAGCCGGCCCCGTCGCCGGAGGCCGCCGACAGGTCGCCGGTCGTGACAGAGGTCGAGCCGACGACCGCGCCGGACGCCGTGCCGGCGCCGTCGGCGGCGACCCTGCCCGCGAGGACGACACCGGCGACGGCGTCGACGGTCACGAGGTCCCCGTCGTGCAGGTTGGCGGTGGCCGTCCGCGTCCCCACCAGGCAGGGCACGCCGAGCTCGCGGGACACGATCGCGGCGTGACACGTCATGCCGCCGCCGTCGGTGACCAGCGCCGACGCCCTGCGGATCGCGGGCACCCAGTCCGGGCTCGTCATCGGCGCCACGAGCACCTCGCCGTCCTGGAGCCGGGAACCCTGCTTCGGCGAGAAGAGCACCCGCACCCGGCCCACCGCACGCCCCGGCGAGGCCGGCAGTCCCGACACCAGCGCGACCGGACGCCGGGTCGTCGTCGCGGACGGCGCCGGCTCCTCGGCCAGCGTCGCCGTGAGCGTCGTCACCGGGCGGGACTGGACCAGCCACAGCCGGTCCCCCGCGTACGCCCACTCGACGTCCTGCGGCAGCCCGTAGTGCGCGGCCACCCGGACCCCGAGCCCGGCGACCTCGAGGACGTGGTCGTCGTCGAGCACCCGGACGTCGGCCCTGGCCGGTGGCACCGGCCTGCTGACGTCCGCGCCGTCGGCGTCGCGGACGAGCTCGAGCGCCTTGTGGCCCACCCGGACGGACAGGATCCGCAACGCCCCCGAGGTGTCCAGCACGTAGGTGTCGGGCTCCACGGCCCCGCTGACGATGCTCTCGCCGAGACCGTAGGCCGCCTCGACGACGAGCCGGTCCCGTCGACCGCTGACCGGGTCAGCGGTGAACATCACCCCTGACGACGTCGCCGCGACCATCGCCTGGACGACGACGGCGATGGCCGGCTCGCCGGTCACCTGCCGGCTCGCGCGGTAGGCCATGACGCGCGGGGAGAACAGCGACGCCCAGCAGTCGACCACGCGCGCCAGCAGGTCGTCGGCGCCGACGACGTCGGTGAACGTCGCGTTCATCCCGGCGAAGGAGGTGTCCGCGGCGTCCTCCGCGGTGGCGGACGACCGGACGGCCACGGCGGAGCCCTCGCCCAGGACGGCGTAGGCGGCGAGGATGTCGTCGCGCAGGGGCCCGGGCAGGCCGGCCGAGCGGACGAGGCCCTGCAGCTCGCCGGCGACCTGCTCGAGGCGGGCGGTGTCGCCGGGGCCGGCGGCGCCGGTCGGTGCGGCGAGGCGGTCGCGCAGGTGCGCCTCCTCCATCGCCTGCAGGTACGCGGGCGCCGTGACGACGAAGCCGTCCGGGACGGGCAGGCCGGCCCTGGTCAGCTCGCCGAGGTTGGCGCCCTTGCCCCCGGCGCGGTCGACGTCCGACAGACCGATCTCGTCCAGTCGCAGGATGGATACGAACATGACCGCTCCCTCGCGACCACGCGCGGTCCGGCACAGCGCCAAGGTCTGGTGCTCCAGCCGCGCCCGTGCTCCCCCAGCCCATCACGTCCGCGCGGTCGCAGACCGGGTCCGTTCGTCCTGCGCACCGCCCGGCGCCCGGCAGGGGCGCCGGGGCGGTGCGGACCGTCAGCGGTTCGCGCGTTCCTCGACGTACCGGACGAAGCCCTGCACGGAGTCGACCTGCAGGTAGTCCCCGTCGGGGACCGTGACGCCGGTCAGCTCGGCCATCCGCTCGACGACCGCGAGGAAGTCCATGGAGTCGAGGTCCAGGCCCTCACGCAGGCTCTCTCGCGGGTCGACGGACGCCAGGTCGGCCTCCGGCGCGACCCGGCCGAGGGCGTCCTCGAGCGCTTCGTACGCGGACACGGCCATCACAGGTCCTCCGGCTTCTGCAGCAGTGCGTCCATCGCCGCCAGGTACAGGCCACCGACGTGGCCGTCGGTCGCTCGGTGGTCGGCCGACAGCGTCGCGGTGACGACCGGTCGCACCCCGATGAGGCCGCCGACGGCGACCGGTCGGGCGACGACACGGCCCAGGCCGACGAGGGCGACCTGGGGCGGGTAGATGACGCCGAACACCGCCTCGACGCCACGGTCGCCGAGGTTGGTCACCGTGAGCGTCCCCTCGGTCATCTCCGACCGGC
>DAIOGQ010000253.1:0-6144 GCA_036745175.1 Kineosporiaceae bacterium | reverse complement strand
CACGACGTCCGCCCCGACCCCGTCGGGTGCGCCGTCCACGCGCGCTGCGGAGACCGGGCCGCCCGCGCTCCCGACCCCTGACGGTGTCGTGGCGACCGGCCTCGAGGTCCCCTGGGGCCTGGCCTTCCTGCCGGACGGGTCCGCGCTCGTCGCCGAGCGCCGGACGGGCGACGTCGTCCGGGTCCGGCCCGGCTCGGCGCCCACGGCGGTCGGGCGGATCGCCGGCGTCGCCGACCTCGGGGAGGGGGGGCTGCTCGGGCTGGCGTTCACACCCGACGACCCACGGACGCTCTTCGCGTACTTCACGACCCGTGACGACAACCGCGTCGTGGCGCTGCCCTTCGACGCGCAGGCCGCCGCGGGACGCGGCCTGGGCAGCCCGCGCGTCCTGCTGTCCGGCATCCCGAACGGTGGGCGCCACAACGGCGGCCGGCTCGTCGTCGGACCGGACGACCGCCTCTGGATCGGGACCGGCGACTCCGGCGACACGTCGCTGGCCCAGGACCGCGGCAGCCTCGGGGGCAAGATCCTCCGCATCGCGACCGACGGCAGCGTCCCGCCGGACAACCCGTTCCAGGGCTCGCCGATCTGGTCGCTCGGGCACCGGAACGTCCAGGGCCTCGCGTTCGACTCCGCGGACCGGCTCTGGGCGACGGAGTTCGGCCAGAACGCGTGGGACGAGCTGAACCTCGTCACCAAGGGCGGCAACTACGGCTGGCCGGACGTCGAGGGCGAGGGCGGCGGGGACGGCTTCGTCGAGCCGCAGGTCGTGTGGCGGACCGACGCGGCGTCCCCGAGCGGCCTGGCGATCGTCGACGACGTCGCCTACGTGGCCGCGCTGCGCGGCGCCCGGGTCTGGGTCGTCCCGGTCCGCGGCGGCCGGGCCGGCGAGCCGGTCGCCGCGCTGACCGGCGACTTCGGCCGGATCCGGACCCTCGAGCCGGCTGCCGACGGCACGCTCTGGATGACGACGTCGAACCGTGACGGCCGCGGCGACCCGCGGGCCGGTGACGACCAGGTCGTCCGGCTGCGGCTCGCGCCGGCGTCCTGACCGACGCTCGCCCGTCGACCCTCGCCGATCCGCGGCGGCCGGGAGGTCATGTGCGCGTCGTCGCCGGGACCGGGAAGAGCGGCGGCGCGATGTGACGTTGTCGCGGCATGGCAGTCGTTCGGCCGGGACCCGTGCGCGGGACCGACGAGTCCCACCGGGTCACGACCCTCGAGCTCTTCTTCGACCTCGTCTTCGTCTTCGCGCTGACCCAGGTCACGGCCCTGCTCGCCGGCGACCCGACGCCGCAAGGAGCGCTGCGCGGCGTGCTCGTGCTGGCGATCCTCTGGTGGGCGTGGACCGGCTTCACGTGGCTCGGCAACGTCGTGCGCGTCGACGAGGGAGTCGTCCGGGTCGTCCTCGTCGCCGTCATGGGCGCGATGCTCGTGCTGTCCATGGCGATCCCCGAGGCGTTCACCGACGGCGGGGACACGACGCTGTCCGGCCCGCTCGTCTTCGCGGTGGCGTACCTCGCCGTCCGGGCGCTGCATCTGGTGGCGTTCGCGTTCGTCGGCCGGGGCGACCCCGCCCTGCGCGCGACGCTCGTACGGTTCGCGGTCCCGGTGGCTCTCGGGACGACACTCCTCGTGGTGGCGGCGTCCACCGACGGCGCCGTGCAGACCGCGCTCTGGGCGCTCGCCCTCGCCCTCGACTACGGGCTCGTGTGGCTCATCGGTCCCGGCGGCTGGCGGGTCGCGTCGCCGGCTCACTTCGCCGAGCGGCACGGCCTCGTCGTCATCATCGCCCTCGGCGAGTCGATCGTGGCGATCGGCGTCGGTGCCGAGGGGCTGCCGTTGACCTGGCCGGTCGTCCTCGCCGCGAACCTCGCCCTCGTCGTGCTCGTGGGCCTGTGGTGGATGTACTTCGACGTCGTCGCGCTGGTCGCCGAGCGCCGGTTCGCCGCGACCGCGGACGGCCCGGAGCGGGTCGCGCTCGCCCGCGACTCCTACACCTACCTGCACTTCCCGATGGTTGCCGGCATCGTCTTCCTCGCCCTCGGGCTCAAGAAGGCGCTCGGCCACGTCGGCGACCTCGAGGGCACGGACATCGCGGACGGCGCGGGACTGCACGGCGTCCCGCTCTGGGCGCTCTACGGCGGCGTCACGGTCTACCTGCTCGCGCACGTCGCGTTCCGGCTGCGCAACATCGGCTCGGTGAACCGGCAACGGGTCGTGCTCGCCGTCGTGCTGGTCGCCCTCGTCCCGGCCGTGGACCGTCTCGCGGCCGTCGGCCAGCTCGCGGTCCTCGCCGCCCTGGTCCTGGTCCTCGTCGGCTACGAGACGTTCGGGTTCCGGCACTGGCGCGAGCAGGTCCGCGCGGCGTCCTCGCCGACGGCGGCGTAGTAGGCGCCGACGTCCGAGACGGGCTCCGAGCCTGGGAGCGCGTCTGCGGGCGCCGCGTCGACGCCCAAACGCGCTGCGCGCGGCCCACCGGGCGGCGCCGTCAGGCGCTGCGGCGCTGCCGCGGCCGGGGGCCGATGTCGGAGGGCGTCAGCGCAGCCATCCGCTTCGCGGTCGCGACGAGCTCGGGCGCCGGGACCGCGTCGCCGAACATCGAGCCCTGGCCGTAGCCGGCACCGAGCCGCGTGACGAGCTCGGCGATCTGGAGCGTCTCGACACCCTCGACGACGACCGACACGTTGATGCTCCGGCCGAGGTCGACGACGGCCGCCGCGATCGCGCGCGCCTCGGCCTCGACGACGAGTGCCGAGGTCAGCGACCTGTCGATCTTCAGGACGTGCGCGGGGAGCCGGCGCAGGTAGCCCAGCGCCGAGTACCCCGTGCCGAAGTCGTCGATCGCGATCGTCACGCCGGAGTCGGCGAGCCGGCGCAGCGTCCGGACCGCGGGGCTGTCCTCCTCGATGAGGACGGCCTCGGTGACCTCCACGACGAGGAGGTCCGGCGACATCCCGTGCGCCGCGAGCGCCTCGATGACGACCTTGTGGAATCCCGGGACCCGGAGCTGGACGGGCGAGACGTTGCAGCTGACCCGGATCCCCTGGCCGGGGAAGTCGTGCAGCACGGCCTCGGCGAGGGTCCGGTGCAGGACGAGCTCGCCGAGCGCGACGACGAGGCCGGTCTCCTCGGCGACGGGGATGAACTCGCCGGGGTCGACGACCCCGAGGTCGTCGTCGGTCCAGCGGGCGAGCGCCTCGGCACCGGCGACCTCGGACCGGCGCAGGTCGACGATCGGCTGGAACGCGACGCCGATCTGCTCCGCGCAGATGGCGGCGCGCAGCCGCTTCTCGACGAGGAGCCGGCGGCGGCGGACCTTCGCCGCACGGTCGTCGAAGACCTCCACCTGGTCGCGGCCGGCGGTCTTCGCCGTCCGCATCGCCGCACCGGCCGCCGAGAGCGCGGCGAGCGGGTCGGCGGCCTCCACGGCGCAGCCCGGTGCCACCCCGGGTCCGGCCACGGTCGCGACGCCGACGCTCGCGGAGACCCCGACCCGGTCCACCCCCGGAACGTCGCCGGCGGACAGACGCACCGCGGTGACGAGCCCTTCCCCCACCTGGGCGGCGTAGGCGAGGTCACCGTGGACGAGGACGGCGAACTCGTCGCCACCCACCCGGCTGACGAGGGCGCCCGGCGGCGCGGCCTCGACGATGCGGGTTCCGGCGGCGAGGAGCAGCCGGTCGCCGGTCGGGTGGCCGAGGACGTCGTTGACCTCCTTGAAGCCGTCGAGGTCGACGGTGAGCAGCGAGCAGGGCACGTCCGCAGGCGCGGACGCGAGCCGCTCGACGAGCGTCCGCCGGTTGGCCAGCCCGGTGAGCGGGTCGGTCGACGCCTCGTCGTGGAGCCGGGTGAGCAGCCGGCCGCGCTGCCGGGTGTTGAGCCACTCCCGGCCGGCGAGCACGAGGAGGGCGACGACGACGAACCACAGCGAGACGGGGTCGGCGTGACGCGGCCGGCTGACGATGACCCCGACGACACCGGCCGCGAGCAGCCCGAGGCTCGTGCACGTCGTCACGAGGACGACGCGACCGTCCGGGTCCGCCTCGGCGTCCCGCTCGGCCCGGTGCGGCACGGTCGGCTCGTAGCGCAGCAGACCGAGCGCGATCGGCGGCCAGGCCAGGCACCACAGGAGCGCGCCCTGCCATGGCCAGGTGTTCGTCTGGAGGATCTCGTGCAGGGTGATGAGGTCGCCGACGGCGTAGCAGGCGACACCCGCGCCGACGACGAGCATGTTCCGGTCGAGGTCGCGGATGCCGGCCAGGAACGTGAGTGCGGTGACCATGAGGTCGGCGACGAGGATGACCACGGCGAAGGTGGCGTCACCGTCGAGCGCGAGATCGCCGTCCCGGGCGAGGACGGCGACGAAGCCGAAGCGCCACACGAGCAGGGCAGCGGTGACGGCGAGCAGCGCCGAGTCGACCGCCAGCCGCCAGCCCGGGCTCGGCGTCGAGCGCCGGCGCGGGATGATCAGCACGCCGGTGACCGCCAGCGGCGCCGCGACGAACGAGGTGACGTCGCCGGGGGTCGGGAACGTCGGCGTCGCGACGACCGCGTAGCAGCCCTGGATGACCTGGCCGACTCCCCAGATCGTCAGTGCGGCACCGATCCAGCGCCGGAAATGCGTCGTCGGCGGACCGGCCCAGCCCCGCAGCAGGAGAAGCAGGCCGCTGACCAGGGCGATCAACCCGCACGTCATCGTGCCGACGGACATCGCGGCGTCGACGTCGGCGAGCCCCAGGAACGCCACCAGGCACGCGCTCAGCACGGCCACGCCCAGGAGCGCCCCGGGCGCACGCCCGAGGCTGCTCCGACGTCGCGTACCGGTCGTCATCGCCCGCCGCCTCCGCCAGGGCGGCGGGGCCGCTCCGGTCAGGTCTGGTTACTGCCTGTCTGGGTGTTGTCAGCGGAGGCCAACCGCTCTGTCAGCAGAGCCTTGACCCTAGCGGCATCGGCCTGCCCGCGCATCTGTTTCATCACGGCACCGACGAGCGCACCGACCGCCGCGACCTTGCCGCTGCGCACCTTCTCGGCGACCTCCGGATGGTCGGCGATGGCCCGGTCGACCGCCTCGCCGAGGGCGCCGTCGTCCGAGACGAGCTTCAGGCCGCGCCGGTCGACGACCTCGGTGAGCGAGCCCTCCCCCGCGAGCAGCCCGTCGAGCGCCTGCCGGGCCATGCCGTCGTTGAGGGTCCCCGCGTCGACGAGCCTCTGCAGCTCGGCGACCTCGGCGGGGGTGACCGGCAGGCTCAGCAGGTCGACGTCGGCGGCGTTCGCACGGCGTGCGAGCTCGCCCATCCACCACTTGCGCGACGCCGCCGGGCTCGCGCCGGCCGCGACCGTCGCCTCGACCATCTCGACGGCACCGGCGTTGACGACGTCGCGCATCTCGAGGTCGCTGAAGCCCCACTCACACTGGAGCCTGCGCCGGCGGCGGGCCGGCGGCTCCGGCAGGGTCGCCCGCAGGCGGCGTCCGGCGCGATCGGGACGAGGTCGGGCTCGGGGAAGTAGCGGTAGTCCTCGGCGTCGGACTTCTCCCGGCCGGACGTCGTGACGCCGGTGTCCTCGTGCCAGTGCCGGGTCTCCTGGACGACGCGCTCGCCGCCGGCGAGCCGGGCCGCCTGCCGGGTCATCTCGTACCGGACGGCGCGCTCGACGCTGCGCAGCGAGTTGACGTTCTTCGTCTCGCTCCGGGTGCCGAGCGGGACCGCCCGCTGGTCGGCCGACTCCGGCGACGTGCCGGCGAGGCGGGCCCGCAGCGAGACGTTCGCGTCGCAGCGCAACGAGCCCTGCTCCATCCGGACGTCGCTCACGCCGAGAGCGCGCAGCAGGTCACGCAGCGCCGAGACGTAGGCCCGGGCGATCTCGGGCGCCCGCACGCCGGCACCCTCGATGGGCTTGGTGACGATCTCGATGAGCGGGATGCCCGCCCGGTTGTAGTCGACGAGCGAGTAGTCGGCACCGTGGATCCGACCGGTGGAGCCGCCGACGTGCGTCGACTTGCCGGTGTCCTCCTCCATGTGGGCCCGCTCGACGTCGACCCGGAACGTCGTCCCGTCGTCGAGCTCGACGTCGAGGTGACCGTCGAAGGCGATCGGCTCGTCGTACTGCGACGTCTGGAAGTTCTTCGGCATGTCCGGGTAG
>DAIOGQ010000252.1:0-6162 GCA_036745175.1 Kineosporiaceae bacterium | reverse complement strand
AGGGCCCCGTTGTGTAGTGGCCTAGCACGCCGCCCTCTCAAGGCGGTAGCGCGGGTTCGAATCCCGTCGGGGCTACGCGAGAAGGCCCCCGGCTGCTGCCGGGGGCCTTCGTCGTGCCCCGGGCGCATCCCTGGTCGAGCGGGAGCGGGCAGCCGTCATCCGGTGCGCCCGGCGGCGCCCGGGCCCGTGACGAAGAGGTGCTGCTGCGCCATCCGGCGCAGGGCGAGCAGGAGCGGCTCGTACAGCATCGTGCCGGTGACGACGAACTCGACGACGTCGGCCGTCGACGCGTCGGGAACGGCAGCGACGTCCGCACGGGCCACCGAGAGCGCGGCCTCGGCGTACGTACGCAGGTGGTCCGGGTCCGGTGTCAGGCCGACGCTCCGGAGCGCCTCGAGGGCTGCTTCGAGGCGGTGCAGCGCCGACGCGTCCGGGTCGACGTGCCAGCCGAGGGTCGCCAGGACGGCGCGGGCGCGTACCGGCTCCCGGTCACGCCGGACGGCGGGCGGCAGCGCGTCGTGCACGGTCCCGATGGTCTTCAGGTTCGCCTGCGGGCCGGCGTCGAGCGAGTCCAGGACCGCGCGCACCGACGCGAGCGCGAGCCCGCCGGTCTCGACGAGGGCCCGGAC
Organism: Kineosporiaceae bacterium; assembly: GCA_036745175.1. Classification (GTDB taxonomy): domain Bacteria; phylum Actinomycetota; class Actinomycetes; order Actinomycetales; family Kineosporiaceae; genus R-H-3. The sequence goes on along the minus strand of DAIOGQ010000252.1, from coordinate 5,533 downwards.
CAGCCGCAGTCGGCGCACGTGTGCGTCGTCGTACTCCGCCTGGGTCGCGGAGGTCGGCCGGCCGGGAGCCAGGAGCCCCTCGCGAAGGTAGAACTTCACGGTCGCCAGCGGCACACCGCTGGTCCGGGACAGCTCCGAGATCCGCATGATGGTTTGGATAGTAACACTCCCCAATAACGGGTAGCCTCACTATCCAACCCGCGGGAGCGACCCGATGTCGAGGAGGGATCGACCATGGCCGACGTCGTCCGAGGGCGCGTCACCCACGACCACGAGGGGGACGTCGTCGTCTTCCTGATCGGCATGCGGGTCAACAGGTTCCGCGCCGTCCGGTACTGGTGGCCGGCGTTCACGGCGATGCCCCGGATGCTCCGCGAGCTGCAGGCGGACCCGGGCCTCGGACTGCTCGGCGCCTGGACGGCGCTGCAGGGGCCCCGGGCCGTCTCGGTGGTCCAGTACTGGCGCGACGCCGACAGCCTGCTCGCCTACGCCAAGGCGTCCGACCACGTCCATCGGCCCGCGTGGACGGCGTTCAACCAGGCCGTGCGCGCCTCGAACGGCGCCGTGGGGATCTGGCACGAGACGTACGTCGTCCCGGCGGGGTCGCACGAGTCGCTCTACGTCGACATGCCCCGCCGCGGTCTTGCCCAGGCGTTCGGCAGCACCGGGGCGAGCGGGCGCCGGGCGACGGCGTCGGGCCGGCTGGGCCGGCAGGACCTGCCGGGCGGGACGTGAGGGTGCGCGCGGGGCGGCGCGCACCCGGTGTCACTGCGGGCTGCGGCGCAGCACCTCGGTGAGCCGGCTCGCCGACTGGACGACGGCCGCGGCGTGGACCCGGCCGGGTTGGCGGGTGAACCGTTCGACCGGACCGGAGATCGAGACGGCGGCGACGACCCGGCCCGAGGGCCCGCGGACGGGGGCCGACACGGACGCCACGCCTGGCTCGCGCTCGCCGATGCTCTGGGCCCAGCCGCGCCGCCGGACGGCGGACAGCGTCGTCGCGGTGAACCGCGCTCCCTGCAGCCCGCGATGCAGCCGGTCCGGCTCCTCCCAGGCGAGCAGGATCTGCGCCGCCGACCCGGCGAGCATCGTCAGCGCGGAGCCCACCGGGATCGAGTCGCGCAGGCCGACGGGCCGCTCGGCCGCCGCGACGCAGACCCGCTGGTCGCCCTGGCGGCGGTAGAGCTGGGCGGACTCGCCGGTGTGGTCGCGCAGCGCCGTGAGCACCGGGCCGGCCGCGGCGAGCAGCCGGTCCTCCCCGGCGGCCGACGCGAGCTCGGCCAGCCGCGGCCCGAGGATGAACCGGCCCTGCATGTCGCGGCCGACGAGCCGGTGGTGCTCCAGGGCCACGGCGAGCCGGTGCGCCGTCGGCCGGGCGAGCCCGGTCGCCGCGACGAGCTGGGCGAGGGTGGCCGGGCCGGCCTCGAGGGCGCCGAGGACCACCGCCGCCTTGTCGAGGACGCCGACTCCGCTACTCTTGTCCACAAGTCGATACTGCCGTCTCAGACCCTGAGACGCAAGTCATTCGGCGAAGGTCCGCACGGACGGGCGGTCCGGGGGAGCAGAATCTCCGCAGAGCCACATCACACCGACACACCACCGATCGCGACGCGACGTCGTCGAGGAGGCCCACCCGTGGGACGCACGCTGGCCGAGAAGGTCTGGGACGCGCACACCGTCCGCCGTGGCGAGAACGGCGAGCCCGACCTGCTCTACATCGACCTCCACCTCGTGCACGAGGTGACGAGCCCGCAGGCCTTCGACGGTCTGCGCCAGGCCGGGCGAGGCGTACGCCGCACCGACCTCACGATCGCGACCGAGGACCACAACACCCCGACGCTCGACATCGACAAGCCGATCGCCGACCCGGTGTCCCGCACCCAGATCGAGACGCTGCGCCGCAACTGCGCGGAGTTCGGGGTCCGGATCCACTCCCTCGGGGACGTCGAGCAGGGCATCGTCCACGTCGTCGGCCCGCAGCTCGGGCTGACCCAGCCCGGCATGACCGTCGTGTGCGGCGACTCGCACACCTCGACGCACGGCGCGTTCGGCGCACTCGCCTTCGGCATCGGCACGAGCGAGGTCGAGCACGTCCTCGCGACGCAGACGCTGCCGCTCAAGCCCTTCAAGACCATGGCCGTCACCGTCGAGGGCGCGCTGCCCGAGGGGTCGACCGCCAAGGACGTCATCCTCGCCGTCATCGCGCGGATCGGGACCGGTGGCGGCCAGGGGTACGTGCTCGAGTACCGCGGCGAGGCGATCCGTTCCCTGTCGGTCGAGGGCCGGATGACGATCTGCAACATGTCGATCGAGGCCGGTGCACGGGCCGGGATGATCGCGCCCGACGAGGCGACCCTGGCCTACCTCGAGGGTCGCCCGCACGCCCCGAAGGGCGCCGACTGGGACGCCGCCGTCGAGTACTGGCGCACGCTGCGCTCCGACGACGACGCGGTCTTCGACGCCGAGGTCGTCCTGCGTGCGCCGGACATCGAGCCGTTCGTCACGTGGGGGACCAACCCCGGGCAGGGCCTGCCCCTGTCGTCCTCGGTGCCGGACCCGGCGGCGATCGCGGACGAGAACGAGCGGACGGCCGCGGCGCGGGCGCTGGAGTACATGGCCCTTACGCCGGGCACGCCGCTGCGCGAGGTCGCCGTCGACACCGTCTTCATCGGCTCGTGCACCAACGGTCGGATCGAGGACCTGCGCGCGGCCGCCGCCGTCGTGCAGGGCCGGCGCAAGGCAGACTCGGTGCGGGTGCTCGTGGTCCCCGGCTCGGCGCGGGTTCGCCTGCAGGCCGAGTCCGAGGGTCTCGACACGGTTTTCATCGACTTCGGGGCCGAGTGGCGCAACGCCGGCTGTTCGATGTGCCTGGGGATGAACCCCGACCAGCTCGCCCCCGGCGAGCGCAGCGCCTCGACGTCGAACCGCAACTTCGAGGGCAGGCAGGGCAAGGGCGGTCGCACGCATCTCGTCTCGCCGCTCGTCGCCGCCGCCACCGCCGTGCGCGGCACGTTGTCGAGCCCGGCGGACCTGCAGCCCGTGACCGAGGCCGCGGTCGAGCCCCTCACCGTCTGAGCGTCGCCGGACCGAAGGAAGGCAGACATGGAGAAGTTCACGACCCACACCGGAGTCGGCGTCCCGCTACGGCGCTCGAACGTCGACACCGACCAGATCATCCCCGCGGTGTACCTCAAGCGGGTCACCCGGACCGGCTTCGAGGACGGTCTGTTCTCCGCGTGGCGCAGCGACCCCGAGTTCGTGCTCAACCAGCCGGGGTACGCGGGTGCATCCGTGCTCGTCGCAGGCCCGGACTTCGGCACCGGCTCGTCGCGCGAGCACGCCGTCTGGGCCTTGAAGGACTACGGGTTCAAGGTCGTGCTGTCTGCGCGCTTCGCCGACATCTTCCGCGGCAACAGCGGCAAGCAGGGTCTGCTCACCGCGGCCCTCGCGCAGTCCGACGTCGAGCGGCTGTGGGCCCGCCTCGAGGCCGCCCCGGGTACCCGGGTGACGGTCGACCTGGAGGCGCGGACGGTGGTGTGCGACGACCTCGTGCTCGGCTTCGAGGTCGACGACTACACCCGTTGGCGGCTCATGGAAGGCCTCGACGACATCGGTCTCACGCTCCAGCACGTCGACGCCGTCGACGCCTTCGAGGGCACCCGCCCGGCGTGGCTGCCGCGAACGCAGCCGGTCGCCTGAGGCGTCCGACCCGCTCGGACGACCCCGGCGCCACGCCGTCGACCGATGCCGTTGCTCCCTGCACGCCAGCGGTACGGGCGCTTTTCGGCGTGTCGCGCAGAACTTTTCTTCGGCGCCTCTGCGAGCCGTCGGCGACGCTGCCGGCCGCGTCGCCGACGCTCGTCGACGACGCTGTCGGACGCGGTGGCGACGGCCCGTGCGCGGTGCCCCCGGTCCCGCTCTCCGTCGCCGTTGCGTCGGCGCGGAGCCGGCGCGGCGACCACTGGTGGGACGGCGCGCCACGAGTGGCGAAAGTGCCTGTCTAGGTCACCATGGGCGTGGGTCAGGTACGGTCGAACAGACGCGCCGCATCCGGACGACGGGAGACAATGCGTTGTGCGCCAACGAGTCCGAGATGTTCCCGGGTCGATGGGGGCAGCTTGCCGACCTGCTCCGAGAAGCTCACGAGTCGCTCGCGCGGGCCGGCGCGGCAGGTGCTCGCGGCGACGACGTGGTGGCGTTGAGCCGGGCCACGAGGCACGCCGTCCGGGACGCGACGGCCGACGTCGAAGGAGCCGTGGCCGCCGTCCAGCGGGTCGTCCTCGATGCGCGGAACCTCGCCGCTCCGCACGCCCGGGAGGGCCCCGACGGCGGCTGCGAACCCCTGCGACACAAGCCATCGCCCGGCGTTGATATTGGACTAGACCGGCCGTCGGTCATACCTTCGTACGCGATGTCGAGCACCGGCTCGACCATGTGCACCGGAGGACATCAGTGAACAAGGCAGAGCTCGTCGCAGCGCTCGAGGGGCGGCTGGGGAGCAAGAAGGTCGCGACCGACGCCCTCGAGGCGATCGTCGACACCATCCAGCGGACAGTGGCCCGCGGCGAGAAGGTCGCCATCTCGGGCTTCGGCTCCTTCGAGAAGGCGATCCGCGGTCCTCGCACCGGGCGCAACCCGCGCACGGGTGAGAGCGTGAAGATCAAGAAGACGTCCGTCCCCCGATTCAAGCCGGGCACGGCGTTCAAGGGCTACGTCGCCGACCCGAAGTCCGTACCGAAGGCCGCCGTCGCGGCTGCCGCCAAGACCGTCAGCCGTGCCGCGGGCGCGGCGAGGACCGCGGCGAAGGCTCCGGCGAAGGCCGCGGCGAAGGCTCCGGCCCGGACGGCGGCGAAGGCCCCGGCGAGGACCGCGGCGAAGGCTCCGGCCCGGACGGCGGCGAAGTCCGCGGTCCGGACGGCGGCGAAGGCCCCGGCGAGGACCGCGGCCAAGGCTCCGGCGAAGGCCGCCGCCAAGGCTCCGGCGAAGACCGCGGCGAAGGCACCGGCGCGTACGGCCGCCAAGCGGACGCCGGCCAAGAAGGCCTGAGCAGCCGCCCGTCGGCAGCACCGAAGCACCGTTCGACGCACCACGGCGTACCACGCGGCGGGCCACCTGATTTCGGGGTGGCCCGCCGCGTGCGTCAGGATGGGCGGCATGCGCGACGTCCTCACTGTCCACGGCGGCACGCCCCTGCGCGGCACCATCACGGTGCGGGGGGCGAAGAACTTCGTCTCCAAGGCGATGGTCGCCGCGCTCCTCGGAGAGGACGCCTCCCGGCTGCGCAACGTCCCCGACATCCGCGACGTCGCGGTCGTGACGGGCCTCCTCGAGCTGCACGGGGTCACCGTGACGCGGGAGTGCGGCGGGGACCTGCTGCTCGACCCGAGCAACGTCGAGATGGCCCATGTCGCCGACATCGACGCGCACGCGGGCTCGAGCCGGATCCCGATCCTGTTCTGCGGTCCGCTCCTGCACCGCCTCGGCGAGGCCTTCATCCCCGACCTCGGCGGCTGCCGGATCGGGGACCGGCCGA
>DAIOGQ010000251.1:0-6188 GCA_036745175.1 Kineosporiaceae bacterium | reverse complement strand
GGCCGTGCTCCTGCTGCTGCTCTGGCGGCCGCGCGCGGCCGACCGGCTCGTCGTCGGGCTCGTCGTCGCCGGCGCAGGGCTCACGGCACTCGCCGTCCTCGAGCCGACCCGGCTCGTCGAGGGCCTGCGGACGGGGCTCGCCTTCACCCCGCTGCGCGACGGCACGGGCTGGTCCTCCCCGGTCGCCCTGCTCGCCGTCGCGACCTGGGCCGGCGTGGCCGTGACGTGGTGGTGGCGGCACGGCCGGACGACGTCGCACGGCGCGGTCGACGTCCCCGGCGCGGCACTCCTCACCGCCGCGCTGTCGAGCCTCGTGCTCGCCTTCGCGACCGCCGACCCGCGCGAGCAGGTCGTCGCGGACGGTGCGCCGTGGCTGCTCACCGCGTGCGCCGCGGCGTCCGTGGGCTTCTGGTGGCGCGGACGGCGGGTCGCCCGGCCGCTCGTGCCGCGCGGGGCGATGTCGGCCCGGCCCGCCTGGGGCGCCCTCGTCGTCAACGTCCTCGTCGGGACGGCGCTCGTCGCGGCCCTCGTCGACGTCCCGATCTTCGCCCGGCTCACCACGGCCCCCGGCGACCAGCTCGCCGCCGCCCTCGAGCTCGTGCAGCTGCTCGCGGCGCTGCCCGTCGGTGCGTTCGCCGGCGGGTGGGCCTGCCGGCGGGTGCCGGTCCACCTCGTCGCCGGGCTCGGGCTGCTCCTCGCGGCGGTCGCCCTCGCCGCGATGACCCGCTGGGACGAGCGGGCCCTCGACGGGGTGGCGAGCACGCTGGTCCTCGTGCTCGCCGGCCTCGGGTTCGGTCTGGCGGTCGCGCCGCTCAACGCGGCCCTGCTGGCGGGCGTGCCGGACGACGTCCACGGGCTCGCGAGCGCGCTCGGCGTCGTCGCGCGGATGGTCGGGATGCTCGTCGGGATCTGCGCCCTGACCGCGGTCGGCCTGCGGGTGTTCTACCTGCGCCAGGCCGAGATCGGCACGCCGGTCGAACTGTGCCCGGACAGCCCGATCGCCTGTCCGGCCTTCGAGACCGCCACCCGGGCCGCCGCGCTGGCCGAGCTGCACGCTGTCTTCGCCGCCGCGGCCGGCTGCGCGCTGCTCGCGGCGGCGCTCGCCGCCGTGCTGCTCCGGACCCGGGCCCCGGCGGCTCTCGCGGCGCCGTCCTGACCGACGCATCCGGCGCCGGCACCGGGTCGCCGGGCCGCCGTCAGCCGTCAGCCGTCGAGCGCCGCCCGGGCCGCGACGAACGCGGCGACGCAGTGCTCGACGTCCTGAGCCGTGTGCGCGGCGGAGAGCTGGATCCGGATCCGCGCCTTGCCCTGCGGGACGACCGGGTAGGAGAAGCCGATCGCGTAGACCCCGTGCTCGAGCAGGAGGTCGGCCATCCGGCCGGCGCGCGCGGCGTCCCCGATCATGACCGGACAGATCGGGTGCTCGCCGGGGAGCACGTCGAAGCCCTCCTGTGTCATCCGGCGGCGGAACAGCGCGGTGTTGTCCCGCAGCTGCTGCCGGAGCGCGTCGCTGTTCTCCGCGAGGTCGATCGCCGCGAGCGAGGCGGCCGTGACGGCCGGTGCGAGGGCGTTGGAGAACAGGTACGGCCGGGAGCGCTGGCGCAGCAGCGCGACGACCTCGGCCCGCCCGGACACGTAGCCGCCGCTGGCACCGCCGAGTGCCTTGCCGAGCGTGCCGGTCAGGACGTCGACCCGGTCCCGGACGCCGAACAGCTCCGGCGTGCCGCCGCCGTGGGCGCCGACGAAGCCGACCGCGTGCGAGTCGTCGACCATGACGAGCGCGTCGTACCGGTCGGCCAGGGCGCAAATCTCCCTCAGCGGTGCGAGGTAGCCGTCCATCGAGAAGACGCCGTCGGTCGCGATCAGCCGGGTCCCGGCGTCGGCGCTCTCCCGGAGGCAGCGCTCCAGGTCGGCCAGGTCGCGGTTGCGGTACCGGAACCGGCGCGCCTTGCTCAGCCGGACGCCGTCGATGATGCTCGCGTGGTTCAGCTCGTCGGAGATGACCGCGTCGGCCTCGCCGAGCAGCGTCTCGAAGAGGCCGCCGTTGGCGTCGAAGCACGAGCTGTACAGGATCGTGTCCTCGGTGCCGAGGAAGGTCGAGAGCCTGTCCTCGAGCTGCTTGTGGACCGACTGGGTGCCGCAGATGAACCGGACCGAGGCCATCCCGAAGCCCCAGCGGTCCAGCGCGTCGTGCGCGGCGGCGACGACGTCCGGGTGGTCGGCGAGCCCGAGGTAGTTGTTGGCGCAGAAGTTCAGCACCTGCGCGCCGCCGCCGGCGAGGTGCACCTGTGCGCTCTGCGGGGTGTCGAGGACGCGCTCGGGCTTCCAGAGCCCGGCCTCCCGGATGTCGTCGAGCGTCGCGCTCAGCCGCTCGCGGAGCCGGGCGGTCGGTGCGGCGTCATTCGTCATAGTTGCTCTCCTGCACTTGTCTGTCGATCGGCCGGGCAGCCGCCGGCCGGGCGGCTCACAGCCGGGTCCAGTCGAGGATGACCTTGCCGCTGCCGCCGCCCCGGGCGGTCGCGAAGGCGGCCTCGAAGTCGGCGGCGGCGAACCGGTCGGTGATGACCGGGGAGATGTCGAGGCCGCGCTCGAGGAGCACCGTCATCTCGTACCAGGTCTCGAACATCTCGCGGCCGTAGATGCCTTGCAGCGTGAGCATCCTCGTCACGACCCGTGCGACGTCGACGGTGAACGGCTCGGACGGCAGCCCGAGGATCGCGATCCGGCCGCCGGCGACCATGTTCGCCACCATGTCGCGCAGCGCCTCGGGCTGCCCCGACATCTCCAGGCCCACGTCGAAGCCCTCCTTGAGACCGAGCGTGCGCTGGACGTCGGCGACCTGCGTCGTGCGGACGTCGACCGCGAGCGTCGCACCGACCTTGCGCGCGAGGTCGAGGCGCCGCGGCGAGACGTCGGTGACGACGACGTTGCGCGCGCCGGCGTGCGCGACGACCGCGACCGCCATGAGCCCGATCGGGCCGGCACCGGTCACGAGGACGTCCTCGCCGAGGACGGGGAACTTCAGCGCGGTGTGCACGGCGTTGCCGAACGGGTCGAAGATCGCGGCCACGTCGAGGTCGAGCGGTCGTCCCGCTCGAGGCCGGTGCACCCACACGTTCGTCGCGGGCAGCACCAGGAACTGCGCGAACGCGCCGTCCCGGTGCACGCCGATGCCCCGGCTGCGGTCGCACAGGTGACGCCGGCCCGCCATGCAGTTGCGGCACGTCCCGCAGACGATGTGGCCCTCGCCGCCGACGAGGTCCCCGGGCGCCGGTGCCGCAGGTCCCTGGACGGCGGCACCGACCTCGGCGACCTCACCGACGAACTCGTGCCCGACGACGAGCGGCGGCGTGATCGTCCGGGCGGCCCAGTCGTCCCAGGACTGGATGTGCAGGTCGGTCCCGCAGATCCCGGTCCGCAGCACCCGGACCAGGACGTCGTTCGGACCGACCGTGGGGTCGGGGACCTCGGCCAGGACGAGACCCGGCCCCGCCTGCTGCTTGACGAGCGCTTTCACACTGCCTCCTCGCGGCGTCGCACCGGCGCGTGGTCCCCGGCCGGGCGCAGGGTCAGTCTGGCCACCCCGGCCGGTGCGGTCCACCGCGGGCGTCCGCCCCGGGCGCGCGCGGTCAGGCCACCCGGCGGCCGTCGAGCATGACGAAGGCCGGACGACGCAGCACCGCGACGTCCGCCCGCGGGTCGTCGGTGTACCCGACGACGTCGGCCGGCGCGCCCTCCTCGATCCCGGGCAGCCCGAGGTAGGCCCGCGCCGTCCACGAGCCGGCGCCGAGTGCCTGCTCCGGCGGCAGCCCGGCGGCGAGCAGCAGGCCGATCTCGGCGGCCACCAGGCCGTGCGGCACCATCCCGGCGTCCGTGCCGGCGAGCACGGTGACCCCGCGCTCGGCGGCCGCCCGCACGACGCCGCCCTGGGCGTCGAGCAGCCGGCGGGTCCGCGTGACCTGGTCGTCGTCACCGCCGAACCCCCTGACCCCCTCGATGATCCCCTCGGCGATGAGCAGCGTCGGCACGATCGCCGTCCCGGACCGGACGAGCGCGTCGAGCTGGTCGGGCGCCAGGAACGTGGCGTGCTCGATGGAGTCGAAGCCCGCGGCGATGCAGGCGTCGATGCTCTCCCGGCAGGTCGCGTGCGCGGTGATCCTCGCCCCGGCGGCGTGCGCCCGGTGCGCCGCCGCTGCGAGCGCGTCGGCGGGGAAGGCGGGGGTGATCGCGCCGCCCGGGGCGAGGAAGTCCGCGATGACCTTGACCCACGCGCCGGACGCCGTGGCCTCCTGCGCGGCGGCGTCGGGCAGGGCGTCCGGCTCGACCTCGCGGCCGAGCCCGGGGAAGTACCGGCCGGTGCGCGCCAGCAGGTGCCCGGCGACGACGGTGCGGGGCAGCCCGGACGCCGGCCCGACGGTCCGCGCGGCGACCCCGGCCGGGGAACCGGGCTCGCGCAGGGCCAGCACGCCCGCGTGGAGCTGCGCCCGGGCGCTCGCGGCGATCCGTTCCTCGACGGCAGCGTCGTCACCCGCCGGGCTGTGCAGCGCGAGGTGTGCGTGCGCGTCGACGAGTCCCGGCACGAGGTACCCGCCGTCGAGGACCGTCCGCGCGTCGTCCGGCGGGGCGAAGGTGAACCGGCGGTCGACGACGAAGACGTCGCGGACCGCGCCGTCCGGCAGCACGGCGCCGCGCAGGTGCAGGGGCGGTGGGGGTCGGCTCGCGGTGCGCTCGCTCATGACGGCTCCCGGTCGGTGCGGCGCGCCCGCCGTCCGGACGGCGGCACGCCCGATGGTCTGCAGCACAGACTGGCACCGGACGCGCCGGACCGCGAGGATCACGTCCGTGACCGACGTCCTCGGCTGGGCCGGATCCGCTCTGCTCGTCTACTCGCTGCTCCAGACCCGGGTGCTCCGCTTCCGCGTGCTCAACCTCGCGGCCTCGCTCGCCCTCGTGGTGTTCAACGCGCTCGTCGACGTGTGGCCGATGGTCGCCATGAACGCCGTCATCGCCGTCATCAACGTCTGGCACATCGCCCGGCTCACCCGGACCCGGCACGACGACCGGCACTACCAGGTCGTCCCGATCGGCCCCGACGAGGCCTACCTGCAGTTCGTCCTCGAGCGGCACCGGGCCGACATCGAGCGGTTCAACCCGGGGGTGCTCGCCGGCGCGGTCCCGGGCGGCGCGCGCGACCCGGACGACCCGGACGCCGCCCGCCTCGCGTTCCTCGTGCTCGCCGACGGCGAGACGGTCGGGGTCGTCCTCGCGCACCGGACGGCGGTGCCCGGCGAGGCCCAGGTCGACCTCGACTACGTGCTGCCCCGGTTCCGCGACTTCACCCCGGGCGAGTTCGTCTACCGGCCCGACGGGCCCTTCGTCCGCAGCGGCGTCCGGCGGGTCGTCGCGCCGCCGCGGATGCGGGACGCCGACCGCTACCTGCGCGGAGTGGGCTTCCGGACGCAGGACGGCGACCTCGTGCTCGACCTCGTCTGACCGACGGGTGGCGCTGCCTACGGCAGGCCGGGGCGCAGCACGGCCGCGAGCGTGTTCGGCGCGCTGATCCGTCGCCCCAGCACCCGCTCGTTGACGAACCAGGGGATCTCGACCGTCGTCCCGTCGTGCATCCCGAACCGGAGGGTGAACGGGGACTCGTCGCCGGTCGGTCCGGCGGCGGTCACCGGGGCGGCGAGCACGGCCGCGACCAGGCGGTCCACCGTCGGCGCGTCGGCGACGCCGCGGACGACCCTGTCGTCGTCCAGGTTCGCCAGGAGATCGACCCGGGCGACCTTGCCGCGCAGGTCGAGCAGGTCCTCTCCTGTCCGGGCGTCCGGCACGTCCTCGACCTCGTAGAGCCGCCAGCCGTCCGGCGTGCGCGCGGCGATCCGGAAGTCGGTTCGGTAGCCCTTCAGCGCCCGTAGCGGTGTGCCGACCGGGAGGAAGGACGCGTCGCCGTCGCGCAGCACGTAGTCGATGTCGTCGACGTTGCCGTCGAGGGTGCACCGGACCGTGCCGAGCGATGCTCCGAGAAGGGGCTCCGGGACGATGGTGCGCCGGGTCGGGTCGACGAACATGAGACCGTCGCGGCGGACGAAGTCGACCCAGTCGATCGCGGCGTTCCACCCGCTGCCGTCCGGCGGGGGGCACCGGCCGGCCGGCGGCGGGCCGCTCGCCCGGTCGTCGCCCGCGCA
>DAIOGQ010000250.1:0-6249 GCA_036745175.1 Kineosporiaceae bacterium | reverse complement strand
GCAGACGTACATCTCCGTCGACCGCGATCTCATGCTCGCCTACAAGGAGTCCGAGAGCGGCCAGATCCTGCACCTGGGGATCAACGAGGCCGGCTCGGCCGCCGCGTTCACCGCGGCCGGGTCGTCCTACGCGACGCACGGCGAGCCGATGGTGCCGATCTACATCTTCTACTCCATGTTCGGCTTCCAGCGGACGGGCGACGCCCTCTGGGCGGCCGCCGACCAGATGTGCCGCGGCTTCGTCATCGGTGCGACGGCAGGACGGACCACGCTGACCGGTGAGGGGCTGCAGCACGCCGACGGCCACTCGCCGGTCCTCGCCGCCACGAACCCGGCCGTCGTCACCTACGACCCCGCCTACGGCTACGAGATCGGTCACATCGTCCGCGACGGCCTGCGGCGGATGTACGGGGAGTCGCCCGAGGACGTCTACTACTACGTCACCGTCTACAACGAGCCGATGGTCCAGCCCGCCGAGCCCGAGGGGCTCGACGTCGAGGGCCTGCTCCGCGGCATCTACCGGCTCAGGGGTGCCGAGGTGGCGCCCGAGGACAACCGGCCGCGGGCGCAGATCCTGGCCAGCGGCGTCGCCGTCCCCTGGGCCCTCGAGGCGCAGCAGCTCCTCGAGCAGGACTGGGGCGTCGCGGCGGACGTCTGGAGCGTCACGAGCTGGTCCGAGCTGCGTCGGGACGGCCTGCGCTGCGACGCGCAGGCCTTCGTGCGGCCGGGCGAGCCGGCGCAGACGCCGTTCGTCACGCAGCGGCTCGCCGGCGCGCCCGGTCCGGTCGTCGCGGTGAGCGACTACATGCGGCAGGTGCCCGACCAGGTCCGGCAGTGGGTGCCGCAGGAGTTCGCCTCGCTCGGCACCGACGGCTTCGGCTTCTCCGACACCCGGCCGGCGGCGCGGCGGTTCTTCCTCGTCGACGGCCCGTCGATCGCGACGAAGGTCCTCCAGCAGCTCGCCGGCCGCGGCGAGATCGACCGCGGGGCGCCCGCCCAGGCCGTCGAGAGGTACCGGCTCGCGGACGTCACGGCCGGCACCACCGGCACCGCGGGCGGGGACGCCTGACCCACCTGGTCGACGACGCCCGCCGACCCCGGGAGGGGCGGCGGGCGCCGTCGTCCACGGTCCGCGGGGGTTCAGGGCCACCCACGGTCCGTGGCGTCAGGGGCGGCGGAACAACCGCCGTGGCGGCGCCTGGGTCGCGACGTCGCCGGTCTCGCCGGTGCTCTCGAGATCGTCGTCGCGCAGGTCGACGACGAGCTCGGCGCCGAGCCGCATCGGACCCGTCGCAGGGCCCGAGCCGTACTCGGGACCGGGCGTGTCCTGCTGCGACATGTCCTGGGCGGAACGCGCGGGGGCCGGGGACACCGAGAGGTCGTGCGCCGGTCCGGGGACGTGGGTCGCCGCTCCCGCGGCGATGAGCCGCTCCAGCTCGGCGCGGACCTCGGCCGCCCGCCCGGCGTCCGGGTGCTGGCCGAGCGCCTCGAGGTGCCGACGGGCCTCGCCGACCCGGCCGGCCTCGACCGCGGCCTCGACCATCTGGCGGCCGGCCTCGAGGTCGTGCTCGCGCGGGCGCCAGTGACCGACGCCGAGGTTCAGCGCGTCCCCGGGCAGCCCCGCGTCGCGCAGCATGAGCAGCCCGGTCGCGAGCGCGTCGCCCGAGGGGTCCCGCTCGGCGGCCGTCGCGAGCCGGCGCAGCGCCGTCTCGCGGTCGTCGTGGACCGAGAGCCGGGCGAGCTCGACGAGCGGGAACCACGCGCGGGGAGAGTGCGCGAGCTCCTCGGCGAGCGACCAGACGGCGTCGTCGGCAGCCTTCGAGCGGTCGTGCACGGGGTGCCCCTCCGCGGCGCGTCGGCGGACGATCTCGGCGAGGTCGGCGAACGCCGGGACGTCGTTCGGGTCCTCGTGGAGAACCTGCCAGAGCCGGTGCTCCTCGGCGGGGTCGACCTGCTCGGAGGCCGGGAACGGGCTCGGTGCGGCGACCTCCCGGACCGCGACGTCCGCCTCCGCCCTGCGTGCGAACAGGGCACGCAGCCGGTCGAATGCCTTCATGTCGTTCCTCCTGCCCGCGGCCCGCCGAGGCCGTCGTGACTGCTCCCCCGAGCGACTCGTCCGCTTCCGTCCAGTTGTCCCGACCCTAGCCCGGGGGCCCGGCAGGAGCGAACGACCTGCGTCCCGGACCACCCGGACGGCGCGCCCCGGTCCGCCCGGAGGACGCCTGCCCGTCGCCCTCGGTTGCCCGCAGACGTACGGCCCTTGCATCGGGGGCCGGGTCACGATGGAGTGCACACGTGCAACCCGCGGTGACGGCCCCGGGACGATGGGAGCTCACGCATGACGAAGACGTTCAAGCACGACCGCGAGGACGACGGGCGGCACGCCCGCGGCGTACCGAAGCTGTCGCGGCCGGCCTACGAGGCCGAGCTCTTCCGGCTGCAGATCGACCTGGTGGCGCTCCAGGAGTGGGTCAAGCAGACCGGCCAGCGGGTGGTCATCGTCTTCGAGGGCCGTGATGCCGCGGGCAAGGGCAGCACCATCAAGCGGGTCACGGAGTACCTCAACCCGCGCGTCGCCCGGATCGCCGCGCTGCCGACGCCGACCGAGCGCGAGACGTCCCAGTGGTACTTCCAGCGGTACATCGCGCACCTGCCCGCCGCCGGCGAGATCGTGCTCTTCGACCGGTCCTGGTACAACCGGGCCGGCGTCGAGCGCGTCATGGGCTTCTGCACCGTCGAGGAGTACCGGCGCTTCCTGCACCAGTGCCCGACGTTCGAGCGGATGCTCGTCGAGGACGGGATCCACCTGGTCAAGTACTGGTTCTCCGTGAGCGACGAGGAGCAGGAGCGCCGCTTCCGCTCGCGCCTGGAGGACCCGCTGCGGCAGTGGAAGTTCTCCCCCAACGACCTGCAGACCCGCGAGAAGTGGGTCGAGTTCTCCCAGTCCAAGGACGAGATGTTCGTCCACACCGACCTGCCCGAGGCGCCCTGGTACGTCGTCGAGGCCGAGATCAAGCGGCATGCCCGGATCAACATGATCGCCCACCTGCTGTCGGTCCTGCCGTGGCAGCACATCGACGTCCCGGTCGTGAAGCTGCCCCCGCGGCCCCCGGCGCGGGACTACGAGCGGCCGCCCCGCGAGCTGTTCCGCCAGGTCCCCGACCACGCCGCGGAGCTGCTCGCCCGCAAGGGCTGACCGGTCGGCCGCACCCGGTCGGCGCCGCCGCCGGCGGGTGTGCCGGTTGTCACATCGGCACAAAGCCGGCCGGCGCCGGCGCGGCGGTGCGCGGCTACAGTGCGGTTGTGGGTGTGAGCTCGTCCGACCCGACGCTGCGACAGCTCCGGCGCGGCGCGGGAGCCCTGGCGACGGCCGCCCTGCAGCAGATGGACGAGCGGCTGCCCTGGTACCGCGCGATGCCCGCCGAGGAGCGCTCCTGGGTCGGCCTCGTCGCCCAGGCCGGCATCGCGGCGTTCATCACGTGGTACCGCGACCCGGGCCGTGCGCTGGAGATCACCGCCGACGTCTTCGGCACCGCCCCGCGCGAGCTGACCGGCTCGATCTCCCTCCAGCAGACCCTCGAGCTGCTCCGGACGGTCGTCGACGTCGTCGAGGACCGCGCCGTCGAGCTCGCCGCGCCGGGTGAGCCGCAGCAGCAGGTGCGCGAGTCGGTCCTGCGCTACTCCCGCGAGGTGGCCTTCGCCGCGGCCGAGATCTACGCCCGGGCCGCCGAGGCCCGCGGCGCGTGGGACGCCCGGCTGGAGGCGCTCGTCGTCGACGCGCTCGTGCGGGGCGAGGCGGACGACGGCCTGCGCTCGCGCGCCGCCGCGCTCGGCTGGAACGAGACCGAGCGGGTCGCGGTCATGGTCGGTGCGACGCCCGCCGGCCCCGTCGAGGACGTCGTCGGCGACCTGCGCCGGGCGGCCCGCTCGCTCGGTGCCGACGCGCTCGTCGGCGTCCAGGGTGACCGGGTCGTCGTCGTCCTCGGCCGGGCCGACGACCCGCTCGTGGCGGCCGGCCCGCTCGCCGCCCGGCTCGGTCCGGGCCCCGTCGTCACCGGTCCCGTCATGCCCTCGCTCGTCGACCGTGCGTACCGCCGCCTCGTCGAGCAGGACGTCCCGCTCCTCGACACCGTGGCGGCCTACCTCGACCTCGGCCGGTCCATCGAGGGGGCGGCCCGCGCGCTGTTCGTCCACCCCAACACCGTGCGGTACCGGCTCAAGCGTGTGTGCGAGATCACGGGCTGGGACCCGACCGACCCGCGGGAGGGGTTCGTCCTGCAGGTCGCCATCGCCGCAGGTCGGCTGGCCGAGGGCCCGGCGCGGTGACGCGGTAGAGTCCGGCTTTGGAGGAAACCTCTCATCGCCGTGCCAGAGGTTCGTCGATGCCGGAGGGCGTGAGACCCGTGCGTTGCGGCAAACCTGGACAGGTGCTCGCCATCGTCTGCCCCGGACAGGGCTCCCAGTCCCCCGGCTTCCTCGCCCCCTGGCTCGAGGACGCCGCGACAGCCGACCGCCTCGCCTGGTACTGCGCCGTGACCGGCCTGGACCTCGTGGCGCACGGGACGACGTCCGACGCCGAGACGATCCGCGACACCGCCGTCGCCCAGCCGCTCATCGTCGCCGCCGGGCTGCTCGGCCTCGCCGCGCTCGGTCCCGACGGCGCGCTGCCGACCGGGACGGGCGTCGTCGCCGGTCACTCGGTCGGCGAGTTCACCGCCGCCGCCGCGACGGGGGTCCTGTCCGCCGAGGCCGCCCTGGTCCTGGTCCGGGAGCGCGGCCGCGCGATGGCCGCCGCGAGCGCCGCGGCCTCGACCGGGATGAGTGCCGTCCTCGGCGGCGACCCCGACAAGGTGGCCGCGCGCCTGGCCGCCCTCGGGCTCACCGCGGCGAACATGAACGGGGCCGGCCAGGTCGTCGCGGCCGGCACCCTCGACCAGCTGGCGGCGCTCGCCGCCGACCCGCCGGCGAAGGCGCGTGTCATCCCGCTCCAGGTCGCCGGCGCCTTCCACACCGCGCACATGGCCCCCGCCGTCGACACGCTCGCGGCGCTCGCCCGCGCGGTCAGGCCGTCAGCGCCGTCGGTGACGCTGCTGTCGAACGCCGACGGGCGGGCCCTCGCCGACGGCGGCCCGGCGCTGGGCCGGCTCGTGAGCCAGGTGAGCAACCCGGTCCGCTGGGACCTGTGCATGGCCGGCCTGGCCGACGTCGGCGTCACGGCCGTCATCGAGCTGCCGCCCGCGGGGACGCTCGCCGGGCTCGCCAAGCGGGTGCTCACGGGCGTCGAGGTTCTCGCCCTCAAGACCCCCGCGGACCTCGACGCGGCACACGCCCTGGTCGCCGCCCACGGCGGCGCATCCCCAGCACCGACCGGATCGTCCACCGGCACGTCCACCTCCGGAGGAACGGCATGACCGAGACCACCCCGACGCCGACCCACCGGCTCGCCGTCCCGACAGGCACGGGCCACGCCCGGATCATGTCGGTGGGCGCCTACCGGCCCGAGCGGGTCGTGACGAACGACGAGATCTGCGAGTACATCGAGTCCTCCGACCAGTGGATCCGGGAGCGGACGGGCATCGTGAGCCGGCGCTTCGCCCGTCCCGACGAGAGCGTCACCGACATGGCCGAGGCCGCCTCCCGCGTCGCGCTGGAGCGCGCGGGCCTGACCGCCGCGGACGTCGACATGGTCCTCGTGGCGACGGTGACCCATCCGTACCAGACGCCCTCGTCGGCGGCGCTGCTGGCGCACCGGCTCGGCGCGACGCCGGCGGCGGCCCTCGACATCTCCGCCGCGTGCGCGGGGTTCTGCTACGGCCTGACGCTCGCGAACGACCTCGTCCGCTGCGGCTCGGCGCGGCACGTGCTCGTCGTCGGGGTCGAGAAGCTCTCGGACTTCACCGACCTCCACGACCGCGGCTCGGCGTTCATCTTCGGCGACGGCGCCGGCGCGGTCGTCGTCGGCCCGAGCGACCACCCCGGGATCGGTCCCACGGTGTGGGGCTCGGACGGCGCGCAGTGGGACACGATCGTCAACAAGAGCTCGTGGGTGGAGTACCGCGACAGCGGCCACGAGGAGTGGCCGGCGCTGAAGATGGCCGGCCAGACGGTCTTCCGCTGGGCGGTCTGGCAGATGTCACCCGTCGCGCAGAAGGCGCTGGACGCCGCAGGGGTGCCGATCGGGGACCTCGACGCGTTCATCCCGCACCAGGCGAACGTGCGCATCATCGACGCCATGGTCAAGCAGCTCGG
>DAIOGQ010000249.1:0-6280 GCA_036745175.1 Kineosporiaceae bacterium | reverse complement strand
CCCAGCGGCACGCCTCGTCGTGCACGTACTGCCACTCCAGCCCGATGACGTCGAGCAGGAGCCGCTCGGCGAGCCGGTGCTTGCGCATGACGCGGGTGGCCTTGAGCCGCCCGTCGGGGGTGAGCTCGAGATGCCGGTCGCCCGACACCATGAGCAGACCGTCCCGCTCCATCCGGGCGACCGTCTGCGACACGGTGGGCCCCGAGTGACCGATGCGCTCGGCGATCCGCGCCCGCAGCGGCACGATCCCCTCCTCCTCGAGCTCGAAGATCGTGCGCAGGTACATCTCTGTGGTGTCGATGAGGTCGGTCACCGGACCTCTGCCTCCTGTCGTGGGCGCGTCCTCGCGCAGAACCTGCCCGGGTGCGGCGCTCGCGCGCCGCGCCGCGCCGCGGCGCTGCGCGGACGCCGGGCCATTGTCCCCCGTCCGGCGGCCCGTCCGCTGCCGGGGCCGCCGGAGGCCGTGACCGGCTCGTGCCCGGCGCGCGCGACCGGCACCCGCGAACTACGGTCCTCGGCGTGGGGACGAGCGTGATGTGGTTCCGGCGCGACCTGAGGCTGGCCGACCATCCGGCCCTGCTGGCGGCCGTCGACGCGGCGAACGGGCGCAGCCGTGAGGGCGGCGGGCGCGCAGGACCCGGCAACGGCGCAGGCGGCGAC
The DNA here is from genome assembly GCA_036745175.1 of Kineosporiaceae bacterium. Classification (GTDB taxonomy): domain Bacteria; phylum Actinomycetota; class Actinomycetes; order Actinomycetales; family Kineosporiaceae; genus R-H-3. The sequence goes on along the minus strand of DAIOGQ010000249.1, from coordinate 5,620 downwards.
GTCGTCCCGCTGTTCGTCGTCGACCCGGCGCTGTGGGAGCCGGCCGGTCCGACCCGGCGCGCCTGGCTCGTCCGCTCGCTGCGGTCGCTGGACGCCGCACTCGGCGGCGACGTCCTCGTCGTCCGGCACGGCTCCCCCGAGGACGTCGTGCCGGAGGTCGCCCGGGCCGCGGGTGCGTCGTCCGTCCACGTGACCGCCGACGCCGGACCGTACGGGCGGCGCCGGGACGACAGGGTCGCCGCGGCGCTGTCCGACGGCGAGGCGCGGTTCGTGCGCACCGGGACGCCGTACGCGGTCGGGCCGGGGTCGGTCGTCAACGGCTCGGGCGAGCCGTACAAGGTCTTCACGCCGTTCTCCAGGGCGTGGCTGCGCACCGGGTGGCCGGCCCCCGCCGCCCCGGCGCCGTCCGCGACGCTGTGGCGCGGCACGTCCGGACGCCGCCGCGTCGACGGCGAGCCGCTGCCGCCCGAGCCGGACCTCGACGGGCTCAGACTGCCCGACGTCGGCGAGGAGGCCGCGCACCGGCGCTGGCACGCCTTCCTCGACAGCGGGGTGGCCGGGTACGCCGAACGCCGGGACCGCCCCGACGTCGACGGGACGTCGGCGATGTCGGCGCACCTCAAGTACGGCGAGATCCACCCGCGGACGATGCTGGCCGACCTCGCGAGGCTCCCGTCGTCCGCCCGGGCGGGCAGCGACGCGCTGCGCAGCGAGCTGTGCTGGCGGGAGTTCTACGCGGACGTGCTCTGGCACCGCCCGGAGACCGCGCGGGCGTACCTGCGACCGGAGCTCGCCCGGATGCGGTACGCCGACCCGGCCCGGTCGACGACGGCGCGTGAACGGCTGGAGGCGTGGCAGCGGGGTCGCACCGGCTACCCGTTCGTCGACGCGGGGATGCGCCAGCTCCGCGCCGTCGGCTGGGTGCACAACCGGGTCCGGATGGTCGTCGCGAGCTTCCTCGTCAAGGACCTCCACGTCGAGTGGCAGCACGGCGCACGCTGGTTCATGCGCTGGCTGCGCGACGGCGACCTGGCGAGCAACCAGCACGGGTGGCAGTGGGTCGCGGGATCGGGGACCGACGCCGCGCCGTACTTCCGCGTGTTCAACCCGGTGTCCCAGGGCGAGAAGTTCGACCCGGACGGTGGGTACGTGCGCACGTACGTCCCCGAGCTGGCGCACCTGCCGGGCAGGACGGCGCACACCCCCTGGGACGCCCCCGACGGCTACGCGCACGACTACCCCCGGCGGATCGTCGACCACGCCGCCGAGCGGGTCGAGGCGCTGGCGCGCTACGCCGAGATCCGCAACGGCTGACCCCGGCCGGCTGCGTCGTCGCGGGCCCCGCGGCCGGCGGCGGGTGCGGTTGGATGGCCGTCATGACCACGGCGCAGCCCGCGCACCCGCCGCCGCCGTCCCGGCCGCGGACGCTCGTCATCCCCGCACGCTTCCGCGGGCCCGCCTCGTCGGGCAACGGCGGCTGGGTCGCCGGGGCGCTCGCCGGCCACCTGCCGGAGGCCGCGGCGGTCCGGGTGCGGCTGTCCTCGCCGCCACCGCTCGACGTGGCGCTCGACGTCGAGCCGGCGCCGGGCGACGGCCCCGCCGACGGCGTCCGGCTCGTGCACCGCGGGCTCGTCGTCGCCCGGGCCTGCCCGGCGTCCCCGGCGGACGCCGCGCCGTCCGCGGCCCCCGACCCCTTCGTCACGGCCGGGGACGCCGCCCGGGCCGCGGCGCGGTACCCCGGGGCCCGGGACCACCCGTTCCCGAGCTGCTTCGTCTGCAGCCCGGTCCGCAGCGACGGGCTGCGGCTGGCACCCGGCCCGGTTCCCGGCGGCGCGCCGGGCCGCACCGCCGCCTCCTGGACCCCGGACCCGAGCCTCGACCGTGGCGACGGCCTCGTCGACGACGCGACGGTGTGGGCGGCGCTGGACTGCCCCGGCGGCTGGACCGTCGACATCGTCGGCCGGCCGATGGTGCTCGGCACCATGACGGCGCTCGTCGCGCGGCGTCCGGCCGTCGGCGAGCCGTGCGTCGTCAGCGGCACGGCGCGCGACGCGCACGGCCGCAGGGTGTCGACGACGACCACGCTGTGGAGCGCGCAGGGCGAGCGGCTCGCGTCCGCGGCGTCGGTGTGGGTCGTCGTCGACCCGGCGACGGTCGTGCCGGCTACACCAGGGCGCTGACCGCGTCCCCGGCACGGACCGGGCCGCCCTCCACGACACGGGCGTAGACGCCGCGCAGCCGCAGCGCTGTGCCGCGCGCGGACCACACGAGCTGGTGCGCGTCCCGGCCGTAGCGGGCGGCGAACTTCGCGCAGCCCGTGTGCTCCTGGTCGGTGATCTCCACCACGGCCGCACCGACCGCGAGCCGGGCGCCGACGGGCAGCGCGTCGACGCTGAGGTCGAGGTCGACGAAGAGCTGGTCGCCGGCGAGCGGCCATCGGTCCCGGTCGCCGGCGACGAGCGCGGCGAACCGCGAGCTCATGAGGGTCAGCTGACGGCCGGGGTGCGGCGAGCCGTCGGCCGTGGCGCGGCTGGGACGCCGGCTCCAGTCGTCGCCGACGAGCCCCTCGACGACGTCGAGGACACCCTCGTCGAGCACCTCGCGGACGTCGAGCGTCGGCCGGCGGACGACGAGGTCGAGCGTCCCGGCGCCCCTCGGTGCGTCGAGCACGGCAGCCAGACCCTGCTCCAGCGCAGCGGCGGTGAGGTGGCTGCGGTCGGTGGGCGCCGTCATGGGTCGAGTGTCACCGGGCACCCGCGGCGGCGTCCAGACCGATTCCGGGCGACGCGCCGCAATGGCGTTGCCCCCCGGCGAGGCCCGGCATACGGTCGGGCTACACGGGAAAGGAGGTGGTCCGGAGTTGAGTACCCATCGGACGCGTGAGGTGGCTGTCCGCTAGCCGCTGTCCCATCGGACGCACTGCCCCGTCCGGCGACCGGAACCGCCACCGGGACCGGTCCCGACGGAGCCCCGCCGAGCCAGCAGTGGCCGGCGAGTTCTGGCAGTCACCGCAGCCCGCAGGGGCCGTGCATCGTCCAGCACGGCGCGCCTCCACCGGAGGCACCCTGCGGGCTGTTGCCTGTCCCCCCGGCCCGCCATGATCACCGCCCATGATCACCGCTCATGATCACCGCTACGCAGAGGTTCTCCCCTCTGGTGCGGGCAACACCTCTGCCTGTCGGCGATCATGGTGGGCGGGCCGGGGCGTCAGGGCTCGGGGTGCCGGGCGTCGTACCGGAGGAACCGCGGCTGCCACCGGGCGAGGAGCAGCGCGCCGGCGACGCACGCGAGGCCGCCGGCGAGGGCCGCCGTCCCCTCGCCGAGCAGGTCGCCGGACGTCCCGGACACGAGGTCCCCGACCCGCGGACCGCCTGCGACGACGACGATGAAGACGCCCTGGAGCCTGCCCCGCAACGCGTCCGGCGTCGCGGCCTGGAGGATGGTCTGACGGAAGACGGCGCTCACGGCGTCCATCGCACCGGCGGCCGCGAGGCAGGCGAGGGCCGGCCACAGCCACGGCGAGACCTCGGCCGGCGGGCCGTCGCGGCCGACGCCGGCGGCGACGACGCAGGCGCCGAAGGCGGCGATCGACAGGCCCCAGCCGACGACGCACGCGACGACGGCCAGCCCCTGGCGCCGGATGCCGCCGAGCGGCCCGGACATCAGGCCGGCGACCATCGAGCCGACGGCGATCGCCGACACGAGCGCCCCGGCGGTCGTCGCGCCGCCGCCGAGCGCGACGACCCCGATCGCCGGGAACAGCGCGCGGGGCAGGGCGAAGAACATCGCGACCATGTCGACGAAGAACGTCATCCGCAGGTTCGGCCGGCCGCCGAGGAACCGCAGCCCCTCGACGACCGAGCGCAGCCCGGCGCGCCCGGCGGCCGGGGAGTCCGGTGGCATGGCGGGGAGGCGGTAGACGCCCCATAGCGCGAACAGGTACGTGACGACGTCGATCGTGTACGCCGTCTGCACGCCGTACCGGCCGACGACGAAGCCACCGACCGCCGGCCCGACGGCCGCCCCGAGGGTGAACGACACCGTGGTCAGCGCGTTCGCCGCCGGCAGCAGCTCGCGGCGCAACAGGTGCGGCACGATCGCGGCCCGCGCCGGGTTGTTCACCGCGAACGCGGCCGACTGGCAGGCGACGAGGCCGTACAGCAGCGCCACGGACTCGACGTGCAGCCACGCCTGGAGCGCGGTGGCGATCGACGTCGTCCAGAGCGCGAGGGACGCGACGAGGGCGACCCGGCGCCGGTCGTGGACGTCGACGACCGCGCCGCCGGCCAGGCCGAGGACGACGAGCGGCACGAGCGCGAAGAGCCCGACGAGCCCGACCGCGAAGGACGAGCCGGTGAGGTCGTAGACCTGGAGGCTGATCGCGACGAGCGCGAGGGTCTGGCCGATCTGGGCCAGGGACAGCCCGGTCCACAACCGTCGGTAGGCGGGGCTCTCCCGCAACGGTGCCGGGTCGACGAAGAGCCGCCGCACGGCGGCGGAGCGGGGTGAGGGACGGGACGGACGGGACGGACGGGGCGTGGGGCCGGGCGGCTCGCTCAGGGTTGCCGCCGTTCGACCCGCCACGAGGACGCGTCGTCGAGGGCGGGCGGCTCGACGTCCGTCGTCGCGACGAAGACGAGCCGGTCGTGCAGCCGCGACGGGCGGCCCTGCCAGAACTCCACCTCGACCGGCCGGACGACGAACCCGCCCCAGCCGTCCGGCACCGGCACGTCGTCGGGGCCGCCGCGGTCCGGCCAGCGCTCCGCGAGCTCGGCCCACCGCCGCTCGAGGTCGGCCCGGTCGGCGAGCGGCTCGGACTGCCGGCTCGCCCAGGCACCGATCCGCGAGCCCCAGGGCCGGGAGCGGAAGTACGCCTCGCTCTCGGCGCGGGGCAGCGTCTCGGCGGTTCCGCGTGCGCTCACCTGCCGCTGGACCGGATGCCACGGGAAGGTCAGCGCGACGGCAGCCGTGGCCAGGATGTCGCGGCCCTTGCGGGAGCCGTAGTTCGTGAAGAACACGAACCCGCGGGCGTCGGCCTGCTTGAGCAGCATGGTCCTGGTGCTCGGAGCTCCCGTCACGTCCACGGTCGCGAGGACCATGGCGTTGGGCTCGACCACCCCGTGCGCGGCGGCGCTGGTGTACCAGGCCTCGAACTGCGCGAGCGGCGTCGGGGCCAGGTCGCGCTCGTCGAGCGCGGCGGCCTCGTACGACACCCGGGCAGCGGCGTAGCCCGGTGCGTGCGGCGGCGCCGGGACGCCGTCGACGGGTCCGGTCTCGGCGTCGTCCCGCGTCGTCACGGGACCATCCTCCCCGAGGATGTGACGATCTTCGCAGCGTGGGTGCGTCAAGCACCCCGCGGCGGGCCGCCGACGACCACCGGGCGGACGACGCGACCCGTGGCGGATCTCACGCCCCGCTGCGGTGCCCCGTCGGTGCTGTGGCGCACAATGCACCGTGCCGGGGATACCGGAGACGTACTGGTTGGGGTCGTCCTGTCACGAGCGGGACGGCGAGATGCAAGGGAGCGCCGGATGTCCGAGTTCGTCCCCGGCCTCGAGGGCGTCGTCGCCTTCGAGACCGAGATCGCCGAGCCCGACCGGGAAGGCGGCGCGCTGCGCTA
>DAIOGQ010000248.1:0-6291 GCA_036745175.1 Kineosporiaceae bacterium | reverse complement strand
GAGATCGACAGGTGGGTCTTCGCCATGCACACCGGGAGATGTCCGAACCCGTTGCGCTCGTACGAGTCCAGCTGCGTCGCCGCGACCGAGGAGTAGTCGACGCCGTCCGCACCGTAGACCTTCGTCGCGATCGCCTCGATCTTCGTGCGCAGCGGCGCGTCGTCCGGGTAAAGGACGGCGAACGTCGTCGGCTCCTGCGCGGCCTCGGCCACCGCCTCGGCGAGCTCCACGGCGCCGGCACCGCCCTCGGCGAAGTGCTTGCAGACCGCCGACCGGGCGCCCGCCGCGGCGGCGACCTCGGCGATCGCCGCCCACTCCGACGGGTGGTCGGTCGGGAACGCGTTGATCGCGACGACCGGGGAGACGCCGTGGAGGCGGATGTTCTCGATCTGCTTGCGCAGGTTCGCGGCGCCGGCGAGGACGTCGTCCGGGTTCTCCGCGAGCAGCTCCGGCGGCAGCGGCCGACCCGCCACGATCGTGTACTTGCCCGAGTGCGCCTTGAGCGCACGGACGGTCGCGACGACGACCGCGGCGTCCGGCTGCAGCCCGGAGACCCGGCACTTGATGTTGAAGAACCGCTCGGCACCCATGTCGGCGCCGAAGCCCGCCTCGGTGACGAGGTAGTCGCCCGAGTGGATGCCGATCAGGTCGGCGATGACGGAGGAGTTGCCGGTCGCGATGTTGCCGAAGGGCCCGGCGTGGACGAGGACCGGTGTGTGCTCGAGCGTCTGGAGGAGGTTCGGCTTGACCGCCTCACGCAGGATCGCCGCCATCGCGCCCGCGGCCTGGAGGTCCTTCGCCGTCACGGGGTCGCCCGCCCGGGTGTAGCCGACGACGATCCGCTCGAGGCGGGCCCTGAGGTCACCGAGCGACGACGACAGCGACAGCAGCGCCATCACCTCGGACGCCGCGGTGATGTCGAAGCCGGTCTGCCGCGGGACGCCGTCGAGCCGGCCGCCGAGGCCGACGATGACGTTTCGCAGCGCGCGGTCGTTGACGTCGAGCACCCGGCGCCACGTGATGTTGTGCGTGTCGAGCGCGAGCGCGTTGCCGTGGTAGAGGTGGTTGTCGACGATCGCCGAGAGCAGGTTGTGGGCCGCGGTCACGGCGTGGAAGTCGCCGGTGAGGTGCAGGTTCAGCAGCTCCATCGGGACGACCTGGCTGTAGCCGCCGCCGGCCGCGCCGCCCTTGATCCCGAACGTCGGCCCCATCGAGGGCTGCCGGATCGCGATCGTCGCCTTCCGGCCGATGTGCTTGAACGCCTGGCCGAGCCCGACGGTCGTCGTCGTCTTGCCCTCACCGAGCGGGGTCGGGGTGATCGCCGAGACGACGACGTACTTGGCCCGCGGACGGTCGGCGAGCTCCTCGACCGCCTCGAGCCGGATCTTGGCGACGCTGTCGCCGTGCGGCTCGAGCAGGTGCTGCGGGATGCCCATCTGCGCCGCGATGTCGGGCAGCGGCTTGAGCGTGGCGGCCTGCGCGATCTGCAGGTCGGAGGGGAAGGCCATGGCGGGACATCCTTCGACGAGACGAGTACCTCGCAGGTGAGGCACCCCTGCGGGACGGTAACCGGATCAGCGGCCGCCGTCCACACCCTGCGCTGACCCGCGAGTCAGTTGCGCTGGACGGTTCTTCCCGTTCCACATCATGGGAACCGCGGGGCCTCCCCGGCCCGGTCGACCACGCGCGCGGTGCCCGGACGGCGGCCCCGGCGGGGACCTCGGGCGGCACCCGCCGGACACCCGAGGGACGCCCGTGCGCCAGTCGAGCGGCAGTCGAGCGGCAGTCGAGCGGCAGTCGAGCGGCAGTCGAGCGGCAGCCGGTCGGACAGCCCCGGTTGCCTGCCGGACCGCCCGCCGTAGCGTCTCACCGTGCCAGCCGCAGACTCAGCCCAGGACCTGCCCATCGGTGCGGCGGAGCCGCTCACCCGCAGCGAGCGGCTCGTCGACGAGTTCCTGACCGCCGCTCACCTGCTGGCCGCGCACCAGCTCGCCGGGCTCATCGCCGCGCACGGCCGCCGGCTCGGGCTCGACGGCGCCACCGCCTACCTCGTCGACCTGCAGCAGGACAGCCTCGTCCCGTTCGTCGGCGAGGACGGGCCGGGTCTGCAGGAGGACCCCGGCCCGCTGTCGATCGACGCGACGCTCGCCGGCCGGGCCTTCCAGCACGGGACGACCCTCACCCAGGACCTGTCCCCGGGCCGGACCCGGGTGTGGCTGCCTCTGCTGGACGGCGCGGACCGACTCGGCCTGCTCGCCGTGGACGCCGGCCACGAGGCGATCGAGCACCCGGAGCTGCTGGCCCGGCTGCACCGCTTCGCCTGGCTGACGGCCCGGCTCGTGGCGGGCATGACGCTGTCCGGGGACACGCTCGTGCGGCTGCGGCGTCGCCGAACCATGGGTCTGGCCGCGGAGATGCAGTGGTCGCTCCTGCCGCCGCTGACCTTCGCCTGCGACCGCGTGAGCGTCACGGCGGCCCTCGAACCGGCCTACGACGTCGCCGGCGACACGGTGGACTACGCCGTCGACGCGAGCTACGCCCGGGTGGGCGTCTTCGACGGGATGGGCCACGGGCTCGAGAGCGCACAGCTCGCCGCGCTGACCGTCGCCGCCTACCGCAATGCCCGACGCGCCGGGAGCAGCCTTCTGGAGATCCACCGGACCATGGACGAGGCCCTGGGCGTGAGCTTCGGCGGGCTGGCGTTCAGCACTGCGGTCCTCGCCGAGCTCCAGACCGACACCGGACGGCTGGAGTGGGTCAGCGCCGGGCACCCCGAGCCGCTGCTGCTGCGCGACGGCAGGCTGGTGAAGTCGCTGCAGGTCGACCCGGCGCTGCCGCTCGGGCTCGGTCACACGGCCGGCCCGGCCGGCGTCGTCGAGGTCGGCAGCGAGCAGCTGGAGCCCGGCGACCGGGTGCTGTTCTTCACCGACGGCGTCACGGAGGCGCGCGCTCCCGACGGCGACTTCTTCGGTCCCGAGCGGCTGGTCGACCTGATCAGCCGCCACCTGGCGGGCGGGCTGCCCGCCCCGGAGACGATGCGCCGCGTCGTGCGGGCCCTGCTGGCCCACCAGCAGGGCCAGCTGTCCGACGACGCCACGATCCTGCTGCTCGAGTGGCGGGGCGCAGACGGCCGGGCCGACCAGCGGATGTGAGGCCGGTCCTAGGGTGTCGACCATGGCCGCTCCCCTGCCGAAGACGCCCACCGCCGGCCCGCTCGCGGGCACCGTCGTCGTCGACCTCACCCGGGCGCTCGCCGGCCCGCACGCCGCGATGATGCTCGGTGACCTCGGGGCTCGCGTCATCAAGGTGGAGGCACCCGGGTCCGGGGACGACACGCGGGGCTGGGGGCCGCCCTTCGTCGACCCCGGCGAGCGCGCCGGCGGCGGGCCGGGGACGGCGGGCGCTCGGGAGGCGACGTACTTCCTGTCGTGCAACCGCAACAAGGAGTCGATCACCCTCGACCTCAAGTCCGAGGACGGCCGCGAGGTCCTCACCCGGCTCGTCGAGCACTCCGACGTCCTCCTGGAGAACTTCCGCCCCGGCGTCCTGGACCGGCTCGGGTTCTCCGTCGAACGGCTGCACGCGCTCAACCCGCGCCTGGTGGTCCTGTCGATCTCGGGCTTCGGGCACGACGGGCCCGAGGGCGGCCGGGCCGGCTACGACCAGATCGCCCAGGGCGAGGGCGGGCTCATGTCGCTGACCGGCGCCGACCCCGACGACCCGCAGCGGGTCGGCGTCCCGATCGGCGACCTGCTCGCCGGGATGTACGGCGCGTACGGCGTCCTCGCGGCGCTCCTCGAGCGCGAGCGCACCGGACGCGGCCAGGTCGTCCGGACGAGCCTGCTCGCCTCGATCGTCGGCGTCCACGCCTTCCAGGGCACCCGGTACACCGTCGCGGGCGAGGTCGGCCGGGCCCAGGGCAACCACCACCCCTCGATCTGCCCGTACGGCCTGTTCCACTGCAAGGACGGCGCCGTCCAGATCTCGGTCGGCAGCGAGGGCCTGTGGCGCCGGTTCTGCGCCGGGTTCGGGCTCGACCCGGACGCCGAGGGCCTGACGACGAACTCCGGCCGGGTCGCGCACCGGGACCAGGTGGTCGCCCGCATCGAGGAGGCCTTCGCGACCTGGGACAGCGCCGACCTGCTCCCCCGGCTCGCCGAGATCGGGGTCCCCGCGGGCCGGGTCCGCAGCCTCGACGAGGTCTACGCGTGGGACCAGACCCGGTCGCAGGGCCTGCTCGTCGACGTCGAGCACGCCACCCTCGGCCGGCTCACGCTGCCCGGTCCGCCGCTGCGGTTCTTCAGCGACGAGTCCGAGGTCACGCGCACCGAGCACGACGCCCCGCCGACCCTCGGCCAGCACGACGCCGAGGTCCGGACGTGGCTCGGCCTCGCGCCGTCGTGAGTAGGCCGTCCGGGTGAACCGGCCGCCACGCGGCGCCGGCGCTTAGCCCGCACGGGCCATCCGGGCGCCGGCGGCGTTGCGGCTCTCGTCACGGTCCGTACTGTCGATGCATGGCCGTCCCGTTCGCGCTCCGGCGCCGCTCCCGCCCGGACTCCGCGCAGCCCGCCCCGGCGGGGGCGGCCACGGCCCCGGAGACCGGAGAGCTGGGGATCGCGCTCGCCCTCGCCGACCACCGGCTCGTGAGCCGTCGGCTCGTCGGCCTGCGGCGGCTCGTCGCCCTCGCCGACGCCCGGCCGGCCCTGCGGCAGCCGGTCGTGTCGGTGCTCGGCGCCTCGCTGCGCCGCAAGCCCGCGTCGAAGGGCGGCCGGGTCCACCCCGCGGAGGCGTCGATCCGCCGGGCCGTCCTCGCCGCACTCCGCGAGCACCTGGCCGACCCGGACGCCCCGACGACGTGGTGCGGCCTCGACGTCGACCTGCGCGACACCGTGCTCGTCGGGGACCTGTCCGGGATCGTCGTCACCGGCGGCGCGGTCCGGCTCGACCGGGCGCAGGTGCCGGCCGGCGGGACCCTCGCGCTGCGCGGTGCCCGGGTCCGCGGCGGCGTGCTCTCGATGGACCGGATGGCCGTCGCGGGCCGGCTCGACGCGACCGACCTGCGGGTCAGCGGCGGCGAGGCCTCGCTCGACCGGCTCGTCGTCGCCGGCGGGAGCGTCGTCCTCGACGGCGCCCGGCTGTCTCAGGGCTGCCTGTGGCTGCGGGACGGCGCCGTCACCGACGGCACGCTGTCGCTGCGCGGCGTCCGCCTCACCGGCGGCCGGATGTCCCTGCACGACACGCACGTCACCGGCGGCGAGATCCGGCTGGACGACGCGCACGTCGACGGCGGCGCGCTGCACCTGTCGGGCGCGACCCTCGACGCGGGCGCGGTCCGGCTCGACGACCTACGGCTCGAGGCCGGCGTCCTGTCGCTGACCCTCGCCGCCGTGCACGGCGGCTTCCTCAGCCTCGACGGCGCGCAGGTCGGCGCCGCGGGCGACGTCCGGATGCACGGGCTGGCGGTCGGTGACGACGCGACGGTGTGCTGGGGCCCGTTCGACCCCGTCGAGCCGCAGCCGGGCGCCCGGCCGCAGGACCGGCCCGAGGTCCGGCGCGGCGACCGGCCGGTGCTGACAAGCCGGACCGCTCCGCGGCGTCACGATCTGCCGTCCCCGCAGGAGCGCGCGGCGTCCTAGCGTGGCCGTCATGCGGGTGCTCATCGCTCTCGGCGGCAACGCCATGACGGCACCCGACGGCAAGGCGCGGGCCGCCGACCAGCGCGCCGCGGTCGAACGGTGCGCGCCCGCTCTCGCCGACCTCGTCGCGCGGGGGCACGACCTCGTCCTCACCCACGGCAACGGCCCCCAGGTCGGCAACCTGCTGGTGAAGAACGAGCTCGCCGCGACCGTCGTCCCTCCCGTGCCGCTGGACTGGTGCGGCGCGCAGACCCAGGGCACCATCGGCTTCCTGATCCTGGACTCGCTGGACAAGGCGCTCGCCGACCGGGGAGTCGACCGTCGTACGGCGACCGTGGTCACCCGCACCCTCGTCGACGGCGACGACCCCGGGTTCCGGGCGCCGACCAAGCCGGTCGGGCGCTACCTGCCCGAGGACCAGGCCCGGACACTGATCGAGCACGGCCAGACCTGGGAGGACCGCGGCGAGAAGGGCTGGCGCCGGGTCGTCGCGTCACCCGAGCCACTCGAGGTCGTCGACGCCGGCACCATCGCGACCCTGGCCGACGCCGGGTACGTCGTCGTAGGTGCGGGTGGTGGCGGCATCCCGGTGGTCCGCGACCCGGACGGCAAGCTGCGCGGCGTCGAGGCCGTGATCGACAAGGACCTGGCCGCC
>DAIOGQ010000247.1:0-6303 GCA_036745175.1 Kineosporiaceae bacterium | reverse complement strand
TCGATGGGCCACGAGGCGACCGTCTCGAAGGTCAGCGAGGACCAGCTCTTCTACCTCATGTCCCGCGGCATGAGCGAGGAGGAGGCCATGGCGATGATCGTCCGTGGCTTCGTCGAGCCCATCGCGCGCGAGCTGCCGATGGAGTACGCGCTCGAGCTCAACCGCCTCATCGAGCTCCAGATGGAAGGGGCCGTCGGCTGATGGCAGCCAGCACGGACACGACCCACCCGACCGCACCGGGCGCCGAGAGCTCCCCGGTCGCGGCCCTGCACGACGCGACGGCCGCCGGCACCCCCGGCCTCGCCGCGCCGGGCCACGACCAGCACGGTTTCGTCGCGCACAGCCACGGCAACGCGCCGAACGACCCGATCCCCGTGCAGTCCCGCGCGGGGCGGCCCAAGAGCTTCGACGTCGCCGGCTTCGTCGTCCCGTCGGGGCGCGAGGAGGACTGGCGGTTCACCCCGCTCGACCGGCTCCGCGGGCTGCACAGCGGCGCCGAGGCGACGGGCGAGCGGCCCGACGTCCGGATCGACGCGGCCGACGGCGTGGTCACCGAGCTCGTCGACCGCGACGACCCCCGGCTCGGCCGGGTCGGCGTCCCCGAGGACCGGGTCGCCGCCCAGGCGTGGACGTCGTTCCGTACGGCCCTCGTCGTCACCCTGCCCGCCGAGCACGTCGCCGACCGGCCGACGACCGTCACGGTCGACGGCCGCGGCGGCGTCGGCTACGCGCACGTCACCGTCATCGCCGAGCGGCACTCCGAAGGGGTCGTCGTCCTCGACCACCGCGGCAGCGCGGCGCTCGCGGCGAACGTCGAGCTCGACCTGGCCGACGGCGCGAGCCTCACGCTCGTGTCGATCCAGGACTGGGCGGACGACGCGGTGCACATCTGCGCGCAGCGCGCGACGCTCGGCCGGGACGCCCGGCTGCGGCACATCGTCGTGACGCTCGGCGGCGACGTCGTCCGGATCACGCCCACGGCGACGTTCACCGCGCCCGGGGGTGAGGTCGAGATGGTCGGTCTCTACTTCGCCGACGCCGGCCAGCACCTCGAGCACCGGTTGTTCGTCGACCACGCCGTGCCGCACTGCCGCAGCAACGTCACCTACAAGGGGGCGCTGCAGGGCGACGGCGCGCACACGGTCTGGATCGGCGACGTCCTCATCCGGGCCGCCGCCGAGGGGACCGAGACCTACGAGCTCAACCGCAACCTCGTCCTCACCGACGGCGCCCGTGCCGACTCGGTCCCGAACCTCGAGATCGAGACCGGTGAGATCGTCGGCGCCGGCCACGCGAGTGCGACGGGCCGGTTCGACGACGAGCAGCTGTTCTACCTGCAGGCGCGCGGCATCACCGAGCGCGAGGCCCGCCGGCTCGTCGTCCGCGGCTTCTTCAACGAGCTCATCCAGAAGGTGGGCGTCCCCGCCCTCGAGGAGCGGCTCGTCGCCGCCATCGAGGCCGAGCTCGAGCGCTCGATGGGCACCGTCGGGGCGGTCAACGGCGCGGAGGTGGACGCGTGAGCCTGCAGAGGGCCTGCGCGACGGGGGACATCCCCGCGACCGGTGCGCTGCGCGTCGTCCTCGACGGGACACCGGTCGCCGTCGTCCGCGACGAGGACGGCGCACTGCACGCGATCGGCGACACGTGCACGCACGCGGACGTCTCGCTCTCCGAGGGCGAGGTCGACGACTGCTCGATCGAGTGCTGGCTGCACGGGTCGCGCTTCGACCTGCGCACCGGCGAGCCGACGGCGCTGCCCGCCATCCGGCCCGTGCCCGTCTTCCCCCTGACCCTCGACGGCGACGACGTGCTCGTCGACGTCACCACCACTGTCACAGCCGGCGACACCGCCGTGAAGGAGAGCTGAACCGCATGGCCACCCTCGAGATCCGGGACCTGCACGTGTCCGTCGAGACCGAGCAGGGCACCAAGGAGATCCTCCGCGGCGTCGACCTGACGGTCCGCGCGGGCGAGACCCACGCGATCATGGGCCCGAACGGATCGGGCAAGTCGACGCTCGCCTACTCGGTCGCCGGGCACCCGAAGTACACGGTCACCAGCGGCACCGTGACGCTCGACGGCGAGGACGTGCTCTCGATGAGCGTCGACGAGCGGGCCCGCGCCGGGCTCTTCCTCGCGATGCAGTACCCCGTCGAGGTGCCGGGCGTGACGACGTCGAACTTCCTGCGGACGGCGAAGACCGCGGTCGCCGGCGAGGCGCCGAAGCTGCGCACCTGGGTCAAGCAGGTCCGCACGGCGATGGACGGGCTGCGGATGGACGCCTCGTTCGCCGAGCGCAACGTCAACGAGGGCTTCTCCGGCGGCGAGAAGAAGCGCTTCGAGATCCTCCAGATGGAGCTGCTCGCGCCGCGCATCGCGATCCTCGACGAGACCGACTCCGGCCTCGACGTGGACGCGCTCAAGGTCGTCGCGGAGGGCGTCAACCGGGTCCGCTCGACCGGCGAGGTCGGCGTCCTGCTCATCACGCACTACACCCGGATCCTGCGCTACATCGAGCCGGACTTCGTCCACGTCTTCGTCGACGGCCGGATCGTCGAGCAGGGCGGCCCGGAGCTCGCCGATCGCCTCGAGGCCGAGGGCTACGACCGGTTCACCGACGCCACGGCGACCCACGTCGCCGCCGTCGCGGCGACCGCGGCGACCGCGGGGGCCTGAGCCGGAGATGACCGCACCCGCGGTGTGCGCACCGTCGCAGCGTCCCGGTACCGCGTTCGACGACGTCGAGCTGGCGGCGATCCGGGCCCGCTTCCCCGTGCTCACCCGGACCGTGGGCGCGGCGGGCCGCCCGCTGGCCTACCTCGACTCCGCGGCGACGGCGCAGCGGCCGGACGACGTCCTCGACGCCGAGCGGGCCTACCTGACGCGCTCGAACGCCGCGGTCCACCGTGGCGCGCACACGCTCGCCGAGGAGGCGACCCAGGCCTACGAGGACGCCCGGGCCGCCGTGGCGGCCTTCGTCGGGGTGGCGGACGACGAGCTCGTCTGGACCGGCAACGCGACCGAGGGGCTCAACATCGTCGCGCTGGGTCTGTCGCACCACGGGCTCGGCGCCCCGGGCCCGCTCGCGCTGCGACCCGGCGACGAGGTCGTCGTCACCGAGCTCGAGCACCACGCGAACCTCGTGCCGTGGCAGCAGGCGTGCGCCCGCACCGGTGCGACGCTGCGCTGGCTCGGGCTCACCGACGACGGCCGGCTGGACCTCGACGACCTCGACACCGTCGTCACCGAGCGGACGAGGGTGCTCGCGTTCGCGCACGCCTCGAACGTCCTCGGCACGGTGACGCCGGTCGCGCGGCTCGTCGAGCGGGCGAAGGCGGTCGGCGCGCTGACCGTCCTCGACGCGTGCCAGTCCGTTCCGCACCTCGCCGTCGACCTGCACGCGCTCGGCGTCGACGTCGCGGTCTTCTCGGCGCACAAGATGCTGGGCCCCACCGGGATCGGCGCCCTCGCCGGGCGGCGCGACGTCCTGGCCGCCCTGCCGCCGGTGATCACCGGGGGTTCCATGGTCGAGCGGGTGACGATGGAGGCGGCGACGTTCCGCGACCCGCCGCAGAGGTTCGAGGCCGGGACGCCGCCGGTGAGCCAGGCGATCGCGTGGCACGCCGCCGTCGACCACCTGACCGCGCTCGGCATGGACCGGGTCGCGGCGCACGAGCACGCGCTGACGCAGCGGCTGCTCGCCGGGGTGGCCGGGCTGCCCGGCGTCCGGGTGCTCGGCCCGACGACCGCCCAGGACCGGGTCGGTGCGGTGAGCGTCGTCGTCGACGGCGTCCACCCGCACGACGTCGGCCAGGTGCTCGACGACCGGGGGATCGCGGTCCGGGTCGGCCACCACTGCGCTCAGCCGGTCCACCGCCGCTACGGGGCCACCGCGAGCACCCGGGCGAGTGTGTACCTCTACTCGACCGCCTCCGAGGTCGACGTGTTCGTCGAGGCGCTCGGCGGCGTCCGGGCCTACTTCGGGGTCGCCTGATGTCGGCCCTCGACCAGCTGTACCAGCAGATCATCCTCGACCACGCGAAGGCCAGGTACGGGCACGGGTTGCGCGAGCCGGAGCCGTCCGGCGCCGTGTGGGCCGAGAGCCGGCAGTACAACCCGCTGTGCGGCGACGAGGTGACGCTGCGGGCGGCGGTCTGCGACGACGCCGGTGCGGTCCCGGTCGTCACCGACGTGTCCTGGGTCGGCGAGGGGTGCTCGATCAGCCAGGCCTCGACGTCCGTGCTCCACGAGCTCGTCGTCGGCCGGCCGGTCCCCGAGGCGACCGGGATCGTCGACGCGTTCCGCACGATGATCCGTTCGCGCGGGCAGGTCGAGCCGGACGAGGAGGTCCTCGGGGACGCCGCCGCCTTCGCGGGCGTCGGCCGGCACGCCAACCGCGTGAAGTGCGCCATGTTGGGATGGACGGCCTTCGAGGACGCGTTGTCGAGAGCGGTCGCCGACCTCTACGAACCCGGCAACCACGACGAACCCGGCAGGGAGACCAGATGAGCGAGACCGGCACGACGCCCCCCACGGTGCTCGATCTCGAGGAGGCGCTGCGTGACGTCGTCGACCCCGAGCTGGGGATCAACGTCGTCGACCTCGGGCTCGTCTACGGCGTGACGATCGACCAGAACAACCACGCCGTCATCGACATGACGCTCACCTCCGCCGCCTGCCCGCTGACCGACGTCATCGAGGACCAGGCGAACCAGGCCCTCGTGGGCCTCGTCGACGGGATGCGGATCAACTGGGTCTGGATGCCGCCCTGGGGCCCGGACAAGATCACCGACGACGGTCGTGAGCAGCTGCGCGCGCTCGGCTTCAACGTCTGACCCGACGGTGTGAGTCCGACGTCTGGACCGCCGTGCCCCGAGGCGCGCGTCCGGCGGCCAGATGACAAGAGCCGGTGCCACGTGACACTTCGCGCGTCGCGCGGGTGGATCGCCCCTGACCCGGCGTAGGTTCGGGCCGTCCACCACGCTGCGGGCCGCACCGGGAGCTCCGGCGCGGCCCGGGCGGCGACCGCAGGCCAGGTCCCCCCGGACAGGCAGGCGGCGGGCGGCGGCGGGGCGGGGCGGCCCCGGCGCCGTCGGCCGGCGGCGGCGCGGTCGCGGGGACGGGGCGTCCTCGAGGCTCGCCGTCGCCGGCGTCCCGGGCCGGCCGGGTGTCCCGGCCCACGGGTGTGAGGATGGGGAGCGTGACCGCCCGCACCCTCACCGTCGACGCCCGGCGGATCGCCCGGTGGGTGGCCGGTTTCGCGGACCGGCACGGCGACGTCCGCGTCGAGGTCACCGACGCCGGGGTGTGTGTGACGGCAGGTGACGGCGCCCGTGCCGTCCTGAGCGCGCCCTTCGCCGGCACGGCCGCCGACCCCGCCGCCCTGGCCGCTGCCGTCCTCGCCCCGCGACGGTTCGCCGGTGTGCTCGCACGGCGCGGCGGCTACGCGTGCGCCGTCGTCACGCCCGACGCGGTTCTCGGGTCCAAGGTCGGCACCCGGTACGTCCAGGGCCGCACCGCGGCCGGCGGCTGGTCCCAGCACCGGTTCGCCCGGCGGCGCGACAACCAGACCGAGGACCTCGTCCGGCACTGCGCGGACGTCGCCGTGCGCATCCTCGACCCGTCGGCGGCCGGCTTCGACGGCCTGCTCACCGGCGGGGACAAGGCGCTCGTCGAGCGCGTCCTCGTCGACCCCCGGCTGCGCCAGCTGACGGTGCTGAAGCGACTGCCGCACCTGGCGGTGGGGGACCCCCGGTCCGACGTCGTCAAGGCGCTGCCCGAGCACGTGCGGGCCGTGACCGTCATCCTCGACGAACCGGTGTGACGCCCGTCGGCGCACCCGTCGCGGTCGCTCAGTCGCCGACGCCGCGGGCGGCGAGGGCCTCGCCGACCCGGTCCGCGTGCCGGACTGTGCGGATCACGAGCGGGACGGCGAACGCGCGCAGGCTGCGCTCGGCGCCGCGGGCCCGGCGAGCCTGCGCCACCTCGTCGGCGAGCGTGGCGACGACGGGGATCGACCGGACCGTCAGGGCCAGGACGAGGCCGGCGCGGTCCGGGTCGACGCCGAGCCGGCGCAGCGGCCGGAGCCCCGCGACGAGCGCGTCGAGGACGGCCTGCGTCGTCGTCGTCAGCAGGAGCAGCCCCGCGAGCAGCGCGGCGACGAGAAGGGACCCGACGACGACGACCGCCGTCCGCGGGCCCGACGTCCAGACCTGGACGCCGCCGAGGACGGGGCCGACCCAGCGCAGCGGCCCGACCTGGGCGAGCACCGGTCGGACCCCGACGCGGGAGAGCAGTGCGAGC
>DAIOGQ010000246.1:0-6338 GCA_036745175.1 Kineosporiaceae bacterium | reverse complement strand
GCGGTCGAGCTGCCGCACGCCGACTGCGACCTCGTCTTCGTCACCGACGACGCCCAGCTCCTGCGGTTCGGCGCTGACAAGGTCCGTCCGCAGGGCCGCGCCGCGGGCGGGATGGCGGGCGTCACCCTGGCGGCCGGCGCGAAGGTCGTGTTCTTCGGCGCGGTCGACCTGCGGATCCCGGACGGCGAGTGGGGGGCCGTGGTCGTCACCGTCGCCGGCTCGACGTCTGCCCTGCCCGGCACCCAGCCGGGCACGGCGAAGGTGACGCCGTACGCCGAGTTCCCGGTCAAGGGCCGGGCCACGGGTGGCGTGCGCTGCCACCGCTTCCTCAAGGGCGAGGACATCCTGCTGCTCGGCTGGGCCGGCGCCGCTCCCCCGCTCGCGGCGGCGGCGAACGGCGTCGCACTGACGCTGCCGACGCCGGACCCGCGCCGCGACGGCTCGGGGACGCCGCTGCCGCAGCCGGTCGCCGCGGTCGGCGGCCCGGTCGGCCGGGCGTAGCCCGACGGGAGCGGGCGTCGGGCAGATCCGTCGGACGCAGTCGTCGCCTCACTCGCCGAGGTGCGCCCGGGCGACCCGGGCCGGCACGACCATCCGCCAGGCGTCCGTGACGAGCTCGGTCATCTGGTCGACGTCGAGCGCGTCGAGCCGGGACTCGACCCAGTGGAAGCGCAGCTCGGACGGGATCGGCAGCATGAACACGTCGGGCGCCGACGCGACGAGCGCGGCGCGCTCCTCCCGCGGGTACCCGAAGCCCAGCTCAGTCTCGTCGCGGGACAGGGCCGCGTAGACGATCCGCCCCACCCGGAACTTCACCCGGTCACGGATGAGGTGCTCCTGCGTGCGCGGCAGGCTCAGCGCGACCGCACGGACCTGTTCCACCGATGCCACAGCCGCACGGTACGTCCGGCCTCCGACAGCCGGCGACGCTCAGACCCCGACGTCGCGGCGGTCGAACGCCGGCACGGCGACGGCCGCGAGGACGACGGGGACGGCGACCAGGACCGCGAGGGCGTTGAGGGTGAGCCCGCCGGACGCCGGCGCGTGGCCGCCGAACCACCAGAACGGTGAGAGGTACCGCAGGTCGGCGAGCGCCGAGATCTGCGACGAGAAGCCGTAGGCGAGGTAGGTCAGCAACGCCGCCCCGGCCGCGACCCCGACGGCGGGCCCGCGGCGTCCGACGACGGCTCCCATCACGACGGCGACGAGGCCGAAGGTGAGCCCCACGAGGCCGAGCCCGACGGCGCCCGTGACGAGGTCACCGGTCGCCAGCCCGGAGCCCTGGACGACGTTGAGTGCGACGACGACGAGGGCGACGGTCCCGGCGAGCAGCGCGACCTGGACCACGAGGGCACCCATCCGCTCGACGAGGTACCGGGTCCGACTCACGGGCTGGGCGAGGTAGAGGTCGAGCAGCCCCTGCTCGTCGTCGCCGGCCACGGCCCGGCTGCCCGCGATGACGGCGAAGATGATGAGCAGGAGGGGTCCGAGCAGGCCGAACACTGTCGCGTCGAGGTACTTCGCCGACGTGCTCAGGTCGCTGAACCCCATCGCGTCGCCGACCCTGCCGAGCGACTGGGCCTTGAGCTCGGCGATCGCCGGGTCGTCGCGGATGGTCGGCCAGAGCCCCCAGTAGAGCGCCGACATGGCCCCCATCGCGAGCATCCACACGAGGGTGCTGCGCCGCTCACGACGCAGGGTGGCGCGCAGGACCGGCACGCCGGGCACGCGCTGCGCGACGCCCGGCGGTGCCGGCGGGGCGGACGGACCGGGGTAGCTGGAGACGTCAGCGGACATCGTGGGCCTCCTGAAGGACCGAGGGCTTCGCGGCCCCGGCGGACGCGCCGGTGGCCGGCCCGTAGTAGGTGAGGAAGAGCTCCTCCAGGTCGGGAGCGTGCGAGAGCAGGTCGACGACCTCGAAGCCAGCGGCGGCGCGGACGAGCGCGCTCATCCCTCCGGCGACCCCGTCGCCGTCCCCGGCGGACACGTTGCACCGCAGCGTGCCCGCCTCGACGACGAGCCCGGTGACGCCGGGCAGTGCCGCGAGCTCGGCGGCGAGCCGTGCCGCGGCCGACGGGTCGGCCAGCCGCAGCTCGACGAGCCGGGCCGCCCGCCGGCGCAGGGCGGCCATGTCGTCGACGTCGACCATGACCCCGTCGCGGATGATGCCGACGCGGTCGGCCACCTCCTCGACCTCCGACAGCACGTGCGAGGACATGAAGACCGTGCGCCCGGCCGCCCGCTCCTCGCGGACGAGGGAGAGGAACTCCTGCTGGACCAACGGGTCGAGCCCGGACGTCGGCTCGTCGAGGACAAGGAGGTCGGCGACGCTCATGAGCGCCAGGACGATGCCCACCTTCTGCCGGTTGCCCTTCGACAGCGACCGGACCGACCGGTCGAGTGCGAGGTCGAGCCGTTCGGCGACGGCGCCGGCCCGCTCGGTCATGGCGGCCCGCCCCGCTCCGTCGGCGGTCCGCAGGTCGGTGAACGTCCGGACGACGTCCCGGACGCTGCCGCGGTCGTGCAGGCGGAGGTCACCCGGCAGGTAGGCGATCCGGCGGCGCAGCGCGGCGCCGCCGTCTCGGGGCGCGACCCCGAGCACCTCGACGAGCCCCGCCGTCGGGCGGACGAGGTCGAGCAGGATCCGGATCGTCGTCGTCTTCCCGGCCCCGTTCGGGCCGATGAAGCCGAAGACCTCCCCGCGGTCGACCTCGAGGTCGAGCCCGGCGAGCGCCGGGTGGGAGCCGTAGTTCTTCACGAGGCCGGCTGCACGGATGACGCAGTCGCTCATGCCTCACCTCCGGTGGACGGGCCGTCGGCGGTCGCCGACGCGGTGGGTGCCGGGCCGGGCGTCGGGGACCGGTCCCGCAGCTGCTCCGCGGCCTCGTCGACGAGGTCGACGAAGCGGTCGTCGGTGAACAGGCCGTGGGTGTAGACCTCGAGGGCGGCGCGTTCGATGCGCAGCAGCCCCCGCGGGCTCGTGACCGGCTCACCCAGGGCCCTCGACAGGTGCTCCGAGAGCGCGAGCAGGCCCATCTGCCACGTCGTGAGGACGGCGGCCCGCGCGCGGGCGTCGACGGTGGGCCGGACCATCCCCGTCCCCACGGCCCTGTCGAGCAGCGTCGTCGACAGCTCGACCATCGAGTCGAAGAGCGCGGCCGCGTGCTCGCTGCCGTCGGTGAGCCCGCGACCGAGGTAGCCCACGAGGTCGCCCGACCCCTCCAGGAGCCCGAGGAGCCCGGCCGCGGTCATGGGCTGGTCGATCGCGTCGTGCTTCGTCGCGGCCAGGCTCGCGAGGAGGTGCTCGTCGCAGGCGGCCCTCAGGCCCTCCTTGCTGCCGAAGTGGTGGATCACCAGGGCCGGGGAGATGCCGGCGTCCTCGGCGATCGCTCGCAGCGAGGCCCCGGCGAAACCGTCGACGGCGAACCGGTGGACGGCGGCGTCCCGGATCCGGCTGCGCGCCGTGAGGTCCTCCGGACGCGCGGCCCGTGACGAAGCGCCCGTCATTGAACGCATGTTCAGCACACTAAACGCCCGTTCAGCTCGTGTCCAGCAGCCGCGCATGTACCTGGCGCGCGGCCCGGACCCTCCTCCCGGTCGAGTACCCCGACGTCAGGAGTCCCGTGACCACCGTCCCCGCGCCGTCCGCCGTCGACGTCTTCGGCGTCGCGGCGGTCGTGATCGCCCTCCTGCCGAGCGTCCCGCAGTTGGTGCGGACCGTGCGCGCCGGCTCGGTGTCGGGGGTCAGCCTGCCTGGCCTGGCGAACGCGGCCGTGAGCAACGTGGCCTGGACGGCCTACGCCCTCTGGCTGGGTGACCGCTGGCTGCTCGCCGCATCGGCCGTGGCGGTGCCCGGGGCGCTCGCCGCCGCCTGCGTGGCCTGGCGGTGCGGCGGGCGGGTGCGCGACCTCGGCCTGCCCACCGTCTGGGTCACCCTGCTCGCCGTCAGCACCGTCGGGGAGGTGCTCGGGCGGTGGCAGGTCCTGGCCGTCGTCGTCGGCGCCTCCATCACGTGGCTCGTCCTGCCCGCGGCGGTCGACGCGTGGCGCAGCCATGACGTGAACGGGGTGTCGGCGGGAATGTGGGCGTTCCTCGCCGTCGAGGGTCTGGTGGCGATCGGCTACGGGGTCACCCGGGCGAGCACCGCCCCCGTCGTCTTCGGCGTCGTCGAGGTGATCGGCTCCGGCGTCGTCCTGCTGCGGCTCGCGACGGCCCGGACGAACGGTCCGCGTGCGGGTCAGGCAAGCTCGCGGCGCCAGGACGCCGACCGGCTGCGCACCTCGTAGCCGAGCCCGGTGTAGAGCGCGACGGCGCCGGTGGCGTTCTCGGAGTCCACGTCGAGCCCGGCGGCCTGCATGCCGTCGGCGGCGAAGCGTCGCATCGACTCGACGAGCATCGCCCTGGCGAGGCCGCGCCCGCGCCGGCCGGGAACGACCCCGACCTTGCTCGTCCATCCCTCGGTCCAGCCCTGCGCCGCCCAGTCCGGCTCGTACCCTGCGCTGAGCGCGTACCCGACGATCCGGGGATCGCCGTCCGCGTGAGGTCCGTCCTCCAGCGCGACGACGCTCCAGTCGCCCCGGAACCACCGGTGCTCGACCGTCCACTGCTTCCAGTCCTCGACCGTCCACGGCTGGAAGCCCCAGTGGTCGGCGAACGCGAGGTTGTGCGCCAGGCGCAGCGGCTCGGAGAGCTCGTCGGAGTACGTCACCAGCCGCACACCGGGCACGGCCGCGACCTCGGGGAGCGGACGGTCGAGCGGACGCTTCATCACCGAGAAGTAGCGGACCTTCTCGAACCCGGCCCGCTCGTAGAGCCGCACCGTCGCGGCCTCGGAGTCCTTCGCGCCGGCGTAGGCCCGGACGGGCCGGCCCTCGTGCGGCGCGTCCGCCCTGCGCTCCGCGGCCCGGTCGAGCTGCCAGCGCAGCAGCTCGCGACCGACCCCCCGGCCGCGCCACGCCGGGTCCACCGACCCCCACAGGTGGACCCGGCGCTCGGCCGCCTCGCCGGGCCGGACGAGGACGACGCCGAACGCCCGGGCGACGCCGTCGGCGTCGACTCCGAGCGTGGTGTCGGACGCGAGGTCGAGCCACGCCGGCTCGAGCTCGTCGTGGAGATCCTCCGGCGTCAGGTGCTCGTCGCCGTCGTCGGCCTCGACGACCGCCTCGAGCAACCGGTGCCATCCGGGCACGAGTTCGCCGGCGAGCGGGGCCCAGCGCAGCGCGTCGACTCGGGGAAGGTCGGCCATGGTCCACCACCATGCCGCCGGACCGGCTGCGGGGCAACCGGTTTACCCGCCGCCGCGGCCGGCGACCCCCGCTGCCTCACGCGTCGATGCGCTCGCGGTCGAGCCGGGCCGCGCCGTCGACGATGAAGTCCTTGCGCGGCGCGACGTCGTTGCCCATGAGCAGCTCGAAGACCCGCTCCGCCGCGACGGCGTCGGCCATCCGCACCCGGCGCAGCGTGCGGTGTCGCGGGTCCATCGTCGTCTCGGCCAGCTGGTCGGCGTCCATCTCGCCCAGGCCCTTGTAGCGCTGCGGCGGGGACTTGTAGCGCTTGCCCTTCTTGTCGAGCTGGGCGAGCGTGCGGTGCAGCTCGGGATCGCTGTAGGTGTACACGTAGTCGTTCTTCCTGCCGCCGCCGTTGACGACCTCGATGCGGTGCAGGGGCGGCATCGCGGCGTAGACCCGACCGGCCTCGACGAGCGGGCGCATGTAGCGGAAGAACAGCGTGAGCAGCAGGGTACGGATGTGGGCACCGTCGACGTCGGCGTCTGTCATGAGGATGATCTTCCCGTAGCGCGCGCCGTCGAGGTCGAAAGTGCGCCCGGACCCCGCGCCGAGAACCTGGATGATCGAGGCGCACTCGGCGTTCTTGAGCATGTCCGAGAGCGACGCCTTCTGGACGTTGAGGATCTTCCCCCGGATGGGCAGCAAGGCCTGGTACTCGGAGTTGCGCGCCTCCTTGGCCGTGCCCAGCGCGCTGTCACCCTCGACGATGAACAGCTCGGTGTGGTCGACGTTCTCGCTGCGACAGTCCTTGAGCTTCGTCGGCAGCGACGAGGTCTCGAGCGCGTTCTTCCGGCGGCTGATCTCCTTGTGCTGGCGGGCCGTGACGCGCGTTCGCATCGCGCCGACGACCTTCTCGAGCAGGAGCGCCGACTGCGCCTTCTCGACCCGCTTCGTCGAGCCGAGCAGGGCTGTCAGCTCGCGCTCGACGACGCGCGCGACGATGCCGCGGACGGCGTTCGTGCCGAGGATCTCCTTGGTCTGGCCCTCGAACTGCGGCTCGGCGAGCCGGACCGTCACGACGGCCGTGAGGCCCTCGAGGACGTCGTCCTT
>DAIOGQ010000245.1:0-6340 GCA_036745175.1 Kineosporiaceae bacterium | reverse complement strand
CGACCGGCGTGGATCACCTGCACCCGATGCCCGCCGTGTCCGGGGAGGCCGAGGGTGCGTGCAGCCGTCGGGATTCGGCGGCGCGACGAGTGGGGGGAACCATGACGACGAGCGAGATCTCCGAGCACCCGACAGGTGGGCCGCCGCGGGTGGTCGTCGACCCGGGCCCGGCGCGGGGGCCGAGGCCGGGCATGACGGCGGCCCAATGCGAGGAGTTCGAGCGCGAGGGCTTCCTCATCCTGCGTGGCGCGCTGGACGACGACGAGGTGCGGCACTACCGCGCGGCCGTCGACCGGCTGCACGCCGAACAGGCCGCCCGGGGCGCGCTCGGGCCGGACGGGTCGCTGCACCTGCTCGGCGCCGTCGGCCGCTGCCGCGACCTCGTGGACCTGCTCGACCACCCGGCAACGTTCCCGCTCGTCTGGTCGGTGCTCGGCTGGAATGTCCACGTCCACCACTCGCACCTCGACGTCCACCCCGAGGTCGTCGGTGAACGGGGACCGTGGTGGCACTGGCACCAGGACGGCGGCCGGCAGAACCGCGAGCTCGAGACCGACCCGCGACCACGGATGTCGGTCAAGCTCGCGTACTGGCTGTCGGACGTGCGGCGGACCGGCCGCGGCAACCTCACCGTCGTGCCCGGCAGCCACCGGACGAACTGGCTCGACGGGCCGCCCCGCCGCGACGTCCCGTGGTCACAGCCGGCGGGCGCCGTCCAGGTGACCGTCGAGCCGGGCGACGTCGTCTTCTTCGACCGCCGGCTCTGGCACGCGCGGTCGCTCAACCGCAGCGACGTCGTCCGCAAGGCTGTGTTCGTCGGCTACACCTACCGCTGGGTCCGGATCCGCGACGAGGTCGCGGATCTGCCGCGGACGTCCTGGTGGTCGGGTCTGAACCCCGTGCAGCAGCAGCTGCTCGGGGGCGTACGGCCGGAGGACGGCGACCACCAGTGGGGGCACGAGCCGCGGACGACGCCGCTCTACGTCGCCCTCGCGGACCAGGGCCTGCTCGACCCGGGGCACCCGCCGCTCATCCCGTGACGCGGCGGTCGGGCTCGCAGTGAAGGACCCCCCGTGCACCCGCCAGAGCCTGCCTACCCTTGCTGCCTTCCGGCCCTGGGGGAGTTCAGCGGGGTGACGCCGCACGAGGGGTCTGGGTCAACTCTATACGCCCGGTCGGCCGGGTCCGTCCGGGCCTGCGGCGGAGTACACCACGGCCGCGCGACGCGGCCCGCTACCGCGGCTCGTCGTCCCAGGGCACCGGTGTGCGCGTGCCTGTCGCCCAGTCCCGCCGCAGCAGCGCGTAGCCGACCGCGTCGTGGACCTCGTCGTCCGGGCCCGGCCAGCCGTCGCGGTAATGGGCCTCTTTGACGTAGCCGCAGCGCCCGAGCACGCGGCGCATGGCACCGTTGTCCCGCCGGGTCACCGCCTCGACGCGGGCGATGTGCGGGTACGTCGCGAAGACCTGGGACGACAGCCAGCGGACAGCGAGCGTGCCCAGCCCGCGCCCGCGGGCCACGCCGGTGATCCGCAGGTCGAACAGCGCCGTCGGGTCGTCGAGGTCGTGGACCCGTAGCAGGCCGAGCCGCCGGCCGGCGACGAGCAGCCACCACGCCGCCGCCCCGGGGGCGTCGAGCGGGTCCTCGAGCAGCCGCCGGCGCGCGGCGTCGAGACCCACGACGGGCTCGGAGTGGAAGGGCCACGGCTCGGCGGCGAGCCACCGCGCGACCGCCTCGACGTCGCCGGACCCGAGCCGTTCGTACTCGACGGTGCCCTCGCCGGGCTGCCGGCCCGGGCGCTGCGATCCGTGCTCGACGTCGTCCGCCACCGGGGGAGCCTACGACGGCCGCCGCGACCACCCGTCCGGCCGCCTGCGCAATCGGTGGACGGCCCGCGCCGATGTCGGCGGCCGGGGTTAGGGTGCCTTGCGTGTCGACCGCGCTGTACCGCCGCTACAGGCCCGAGACGTTCGCCGAGGTCATCGGCCAGGATCACGTCACCGGGCCGCTGACGGCGGCGCTCGGCAAGGACCGCGTCAACCACGCCTACCTGTTCTCCGGCCCCCGCGGCTGCGGCAAGACGACCAGCGCCCGGATCCTCGCCCGCTGCCTCAACTGCGCCCAGGGACCGACGGGCACGCCGTGCGGGGTCTGCGACTCCTGCACCGACCTGGCCCGCGGCGGCGGGGGGAGCCTCGACGTCGTCGAGATCGACGCCGCGAGCCACGGCGGCGTCGACGACGCGCGCAGCCTGCGCGAACGGGCCGCCTTCGCGCCGGCCCGCGACCGCTACAAGGTCTTCATCATCGACGAGGCGCACATGGTCTCGACGCAGGGCTTCAACGCGCTGCTGAAGATCGTCGAGGAGCCGCCGCCGCACGTGCGTTTCGTGTTCGCGACGACCGAGCCCGACAAGGTCATCGGCACGATCCGCTCGCGCACCCACCACTACCCCTTCCGGCTCGTCCCGCCTGAGCGGTTGCAGGCCTACCTCGGCGAGCTCTGCACGTCCGAGCGCGTCGAGGTCGGCCAGGGGGTGCTGCCGCTCGTCGTCCGGGCCGGCGCGGGGTCGGTCCGAGACTCGCTCTCGGTGCTCGACCAGCTCATCGCCGGCGCCGGGCCCGAGGGTCTGACCTACCCGCTCGCCGTCTCGCTGCTCGGCTACACCGACTCGACGCTGCTCGACGACGTCGTCGACGCGTTCGCGGCCGGCGACGGCGCCGGCGTCTTCTCCGTCGTCGACCGCGTCATCGAGTCCGGGCACGACCCCCGGCGCTTCGTCGAGGACCTCCTCGAGCGGCTACGTGACCTGCTCGTCGTCGCAGCGGTCCCGGACGGCGGTCACGCGGTCCTGCGCGCGCTGCCCGCCGACCAGCTGCGCCGCATGCAGGAGCAGTCCGGCCGCTTCGGCCGCGCCGAGCTGTCCCGGGCCGCTGACGTCGTCAACGCGGCTCTCACCGAGATGACGGGCGCGACGTCCCCCCGCCTGCAGCTCGAGCTGCTCTGCGCCCGCCTGCTCCTGCCCGCCGCGGACGACGCCGAGCGCGGACTGCGCGCCAGGGTCGACCGGATCGAGAAGCGGCTCGGGGTCGTCACGCCCGGCACGCCGCTGGCGTCGCCGGTCCCCGCCGAGCCCGCGGCGCCCGTCCGCCCCGCCGGGCAGGTCCCGGAGGCCGACCCGGGCCGGGAGCGGCAGCGTCGCGCCGCACCGGATCGGGCTGAAGCGGCCCCCGCAGCTCCGACGGCTCCGACGGCCCCCGCTCCGGAGCCGACCGCACCTGCGGTCGAACCGGTCGTCGACCCGACCGGACGGCCCGCGGCGCACGGACCGGACTCCCCTGTCACCGAACCACCGCCGGCGGGCCCCCCGGGGGGCGGCGGTCCCGACACGGCGACGGTCCGCCGGCTCTGGCCGGACGTCCTGGTGGCCCTGTCCGGGCTCAAGCGCGCCACGTGGTCGCTCGTCTCGCAGCACGCTCAGGTGATCGACTACGACGGCACCCGGCTGCTCCTCGGCTTCGGCTCGGCGGGGCTCGCGGCGACGTTCGGCCGCGGCGCGCACATCGAGTTCCTCCGGCAGGCGCTCATCGACGTCGTGGGGCTGGACTGCACGATCGAGGCGGTCGGCGGCGACCGGGGCAGCGTCCGGGCGCCGCAGGCCCCGCCGCCCGGTCAGCCGCCGGCGCGGCAGGCCCCCCGGCCCGCCGACGACACCCACGTCGCCGAGGTCCGCGGCTCGGCGCCACAGCCGGTCCCGGCGGCCGCGCCCGTCGAGGAGCCCGCGGGGTGGGGCCCGCCGGTCGCGGCGGTCCCGGCCGGGGACGAGGGTGCGGTGAGGACCCCGCCCGGTCGGTCCGGCCGCGCGGTGACCGCGGTCCCCGACCCGGTCCGCGAGTCCCCGCCTGCGGGTGGTGGCACTGTCCGGCCGGACCCCTCCGTCGCGACGGACTCCCGGGAGGACCACCCGTCCCGGCGGACCCGGCTGTCGGTCGTCCCCCCGGTCGACGACGACATCCCGCTGCCGGACGAGCCTCCGCCGGACGACGAACCGCCACCCGACGACGAGGGCTACCGGCCGCGCCAGGGCCAGGGCGGGCCCTCACCCGCGTCGGCCTCCGCACCCGCAGCCGCAACCGCTCGACCGGGGCGGCCGGACGCCGGGCGTGCGGCGAAGGCACCGGCCGGCCGGCCGGGGAGCCGCGGTGCCGGCGACCGCGGGACCGGCGACCGTGGCGCGCCCGGGCGTGGCGCGGCCGAGCGTGGCGCCGGGAGGCAGCAGCCGGTGCGGCCGACCACCCCGCGGGACGAGGAGGCGAGCTTCGACGACCCCGACGTCGAGGACTCCACACTCGTCGGAGCGCCCGTGGTCGAGCAGCTGCTGGGCGGCAAGGTGATCGAGGACCGCGAGGAGTGAGCGACGCCGGCACCGCCCCGGGCCGGGCGGGGGCAGCGACCCGGCGGGACGCGGGCGCGCTCCACGCGGTGCTGGCGAGGATCGACGACTGGGACGTCCCGGCGGCCGGGGTCGTCGTCGTCGACCGCGACGGCGTCGTCGCGGCCCACGGCGCCGTCGACGCGCCGTCCCGGATCGCGTCGGTGAGCAAGCTCCTCACGGCCTACGCGCTCGCGGTCGCCGTGAGCGAGGGGGCGGTCGAACTCGACGACGCCGTCGGGCCGCCCGGGGCCACTCTGCGTCACCTGCTCGCGCACACGTCGGGCTACGGCTTCGAGAGCGACGCGGACGTCGTGGCGCCACCGGGTACGCGCCGGGTGTACTCCAACCGCGGCATCGAGGAGGCGGCGGCCCACCTCGAGGCGGCGACCGGGATCTCGTTGCCCGAGTACCTGACCGAGGCCGTGCTCGGACCCCTCGGGCTCGCGGCGACGGTGCCGCAGGGGTCGCCGGCCTTCGGCTTCCACAGCACCGTGCACGACCTCGCGCGCTTCGGACGCGAGCTGCTCGCCCCGACCGTGCTGCACCCGTCGACCCTCGCCGCGTGGGTCGAGGTCCAGTTCCCGGGGGTCGCCGGCATCGTGCCCGGGGTCGGCCGCTTCGACCCGTGCGACTGGGGGCTCGGCTTCGAGCGCAACTTCGGCCGGCCGCGCCACTGGGCCGGGACACGGGTGGGGGGAGCGGCCTTCGGACACTTCGGCGGAGCCGGCTCGTTCCTCTGGGTCGACCCGGTCCGCGGCATCGCCTGCGCCTGCCTGACCGGCCGTGAGTTCGGGCCGTGGGGCCTGGAGGTCTGGCCGCCGCTGTGCGACGCGATCGTCACCACGGTCCCGGCCTGCTGACGGCCGAGCACCGCCCCGTCGCCCACGGCCCTCGCGGTTACGACCACCGCAGGGTTGTGGACACGATCGTCGCGGGCGGGACCTCCACCGCGCCGACGCCGGACCGATCGACCCCGGTGACGGCGCGGTCACGTAGGCTGCGGTCCGTGTACGAAGGTGTGATCCAGGACCTCATCGACGAGCTCGGGCGGCTGCCCGGGGTCGGTCCGAAGAGTGCCCAGCGGATCGCCTTCCACCTGCTCCAGTCCGACCCGACGGACATCCGTCGGCTCGTCGCCGCACTGACCGAGGTCACCGAGAAGGTGCGCTTCTGCGACGTGTGCTTCAACGTCTCGGCCGACGAGCAGTGCCGGATCTGCCGGGACCCGCGCCGCGACCCTGCGATCCTGTGCGTCGTCGAGGAGCCGAAGGACGTCGTCGCGATCGAGAAGACGCGTGAGTTCCGCGGCCGGTACCACGTGCTGGGCGGGGCGATCAGCCCCATCGAGGGCGTCGGCCCGGACGACCTGCGGATCAAGGAGCTCGTCACCCGGCTCGCGTCGGGCGACGTCACCGAGATCATCATCGCCACGGACCCGAACCTCGAGGGGGAGGCGACGGCCACCTATCTCGCCCGTTGGCTCAAGCCGATGGGTGTCAGGATCACACGGCTCGCGTCCGGGCTGCCCGTCGGGGGGGACCTCGAGTACGCCGACGAGCTGACCTTGGGCCGAGCCTTCGAGGGGAGGAGACTTCTGGATGTCTGACCGGAGCACCGACACCACCGCCACCACGTCGTCGAGCGAGGTGACGGTCGAGACCGTCGCCGAGGAGCGCGAGCTGCGCCGCCTCGCCGACGAGGCCGCCGCCGACGCGCAGACCTACCTGGACGCCGTCACCGAGGTCGCTGCCGGCTCCTCGCCCGACACCGCGATCCCCGTGCTGCTCCTCGCCCTGTCGCAGACGCTGCTCGCCGGGGCCCGCCTCGGGGCGATCAACGACGTCGTGCCGTCCGAGCGGTTCGAGCCGGACGCCGGCCCCGACCCGGACGTCGACCCCGTGCGGCAG
>DAIOGQ010000244.1:0-6364 GCA_036745175.1 Kineosporiaceae bacterium | reverse complement strand
CGGTGTTCTCCGCCGCCGTCGCCGGCGGCGGCTGGGTGCTCGCGCTCGTCGGCGTGCTCGCCAGCGCCGTCGCCGCGTTCTTCTACCTGCGCGTCGTCGTCCTGATGTACTTCAGCGAGCCCTCCGGGCCGGCGACCGTCGTCGCCACCCCGGGCCCCGCGCTCGTGTTCGCCGTCGGCGTCGCGGCGCTCGCCACGGTGCTCCTCGGCGTCGCCCCGACCTTCGTTCTCGACCTCACCCAGAACGCCTCGGCGTTCCTGCCGTGAGACGCTTCCACGCGTGAGCCGTCACTTCCAGCGCCGACCGAGCCGAGCCGTGCCGTGGTCACGGCCGTGACCGGTCAGGGGCCCGCGGCGGCCACCCCGGTGACCGCGGCGCTCGACCTCAGCCTCGTCGATGCCTCGCTCGACGCGCGCCTGCGCGAGGGCCTCGCCCACGTGGAGACCGCACTGAGATCGGCGGTCGGCCAGGCCGACCGGCTCGCGGACGACGCGTCACGGCACCTCGTGTCCGCGGGCGGCAAGCGCGTGCGGCCGATGCTCGCACTGCTCGCGGCCCACCTCGGCGACCCCGAGCGGCCGCAGATCCTCGACGCAGCGGTCGTCGTCGAGCTGACCCACCTGGCCACGCTCTACCACGACGACGTCATGGACTCCGCGCCCGTGCGCCGCGGCGCCCCGGCAGCTCACGAGGTGTGGGGCAACACCGTCGCGATCCTCACCGGCGACCTGCTCTTCGCCCGCGCCTCGACGATCGTCGCGGGCCTGGGCACGGAGGCGGTCCGGATCCAGGCGGAGACCTTCGAGCGGCTGTGCCTCGGCCAGCTCCACGAGACGATCGGCCCCCGCGACGGCGAGGACCCGGTCGCGCACTACCTGCGGGTGCTCGCCGACAAGACCGGCTCGCTGATCGCGACGTCCGCCCGGTTCGGCGCGATGTTCGCCGGCTGCGGCGCCGACGTCCTCGACGTCCTCATCGCCTACGGCGAGAAGGTCGGCGTCGCCTTCCAGCTCGCCGACGACGTCATCGACCTCGTGAGCGACGGTGCGACGAGCGGCAAGACCCCCGGGACGGACCTGCGCGAGGGCGTCGCGACGCTGCCCGTCCTCCTCGTGCGCCGGCACGCGGACGAGCACGGGGACGACGCCTCGCTCGAGCTCGTCGCCCTGCTCGACGGCGACCTGTCCGACGACGCCCGGCTCGCGGACGCCGTCGCCCGGCTCCGGCTCCACCCGGCGACGCAGACCGCTCGCGCCGAGGCCGCCCGGTGGGCCCGCGAGGCCGTCGATGCGCTCGCCCCGCTGCCCGACGGACCGGCGACGAGCGCCCTGCGGGCCTTCGCCGCCGCCGTCGTCGAGCGCACGGGGTAGCTCCGTCGTCGTAGCGCACGGGGCAGCCCGTCGTGGTCGAGCGCGTGGCCCTGGACGTCCTCTGGTGGCGCAGGGGCCCTACCCGGTGGCTCGTAGGGCCCCTTGGGCACCAGAGGAGGTGGCGCTGACACCCCGCGGCGGCCTCGGCGGCTGTGGCCTCGGCGTCCTCTGGTGGCGCAGGGGCCCTACCCGGTCACTCGTAGGGCCCCTCGGCCACCAGAGGACGGGGCAGGACGGGGCAGGACGGGGCATAGCGGGGGGGAAGGAGTGGGGACTGGACGGGGTGGTGGGAGCGCCTGGCGGGCGCGGGCGTGCACCACAGGTAAATAACGTTGTCATCACAGGTGTGGGTCAGCGGCGTCAACGTGCTTGACGCCCCCATGGTCGGGTGGCTAGACATGCTCCGACAACGATGTCAGGACGGGTCTGCCGTCCGACACAATCTCGAAGGAGCGTGCTCATGGCTCGCTGGAACAGCACGAGGGGTGTGGGCCGCCGGTCGGCCACGCTTCTCGGTGTGGCGATCACCGCCTCGTTCGCGCTGGCCGCCTGTGGCGGCAGCAGTTCCGGGGGCGCCACGACCTCCGAATCGGCCACGGCCGGCGCGTCGTCCGCCCCGGCGGGGGACAAGATCGCCGTCTCGCTCATCACGAAGGACTCGACCAACCCGTTCTTCGTGGCCATGCAGGCCGGTGCGAAGAAGGCCGGCGAGAGCCAGGGCGTCGACGTCACGATCGCCTCCGGCAAGGCCGAGGGCGACGACCAGGGTCAGATCGACGCGATCGAGAACGCGATCTCGACCAAGCAGAAGGGCATCCTCATCACGCCGATGTCCACCGGCGTGAACGACGCGATGGAGAAGGCGCGCGCCGCGGGCCTGTTCGTCATCGCGCTGGACACCCCGCCGGACCCGCCGGAGACGGTCGACATCACGTTCGCGACCGACAACCGCAAGGCGGGCGTGCTCATCGGTCAGTACGCGGCTGCCGCCCTCGACGGCAAGAAGGCGACGATCGCGCTCCTGGACATCTTCGACGACAAGGTCGTCTCGGTCGACTACAACCGTGACCAGGGCTTCCTCGAGGGCATGGGGATCCCGGTCGGCGACCCGAAGAAGAACGGCGACGAGGCCAAGACCGGCAAGTACACCGGCGGCAAGGGCGGCGACTACGAGATCGTCGGCAACGAGGCCACCGGCGCCAACGAGGAGGGCGGCCAGAAGGGGATGGAGAACCTTCTCGCCAAGAACCCCGACATCAACGTCGTCTACACGATCAACGAGCCGACGGCGGCCGGTGCCGACGCCGCGATGCAGGCCAAGGGCAAGAAGCCCGAGGACTACATCCTCGTCTCGGTCGACGGCGGCAAGGCCGGCGTCGAGGACGTGCGCGACGGCATCATCGACGCCACCTCCCAGCAGTACCCGCTGAAGATGGCCGAGCTCGGCGTCGCGGCGATCGTCGACATCGTGAAGAACAACAAGAAGCCCGAGGTCACCCCGGGCCTCGACTTCTTCGACACCGGCGTCGCGCTCATCGCGACCAAGCCGCTCGCCGGCGTGGACAGCAAGGACCCGCAGTACGGACTCGACAACGCCTGGGGCTGATCCTCGTCCCGAGCAGTGACGTGACACCCGTGATCCACCACCAGCACTGAACGGCGGTGGGGGCAGCCCCTGGTGGCTGCCCCCACCGCTGTCCTAGCGTGTGACCCACCTCACCGGCCGGGGTGTCCGGGGTGCGGCTGGCTCCACCCGACACAGAAAGGCGGGCGTCGTGACCGATGCCACCGCGACCAGCGCGGGCTACGACGCGGCCGAGGAGTTCCTCGACCGTCAGTCCCCGATCCAACGCGTGCAGGCCGTCCTGCACGCCTACCCGTGGCTGAGCCCGGCGATCGTCCTCGTCATCGCGCTGGTCATCTTCAGCAGCATCTCCGAGAACTTCGCCCAGCCGAGCAACCTCGGCACGATCACCCAGCAGACCGCGGTCATCGCGACCCTGGCCCTCGGTCAGACGCTCATCATCCTCACGGCGGGGATCGACCTGTCCTGCGGCGCCGTCATGGTCTTCTCGTCGATGGTCATGGCGAAGACCGCCTTCGACCAGGGCGTGCCCGGCCTGCCGGCGCTGGTCCTCGGGATCGTCGTCGGCGGGCTCGCCGGCCTCGTCAACGGGTTGCTCGTCACCCGGATCAACCTGCCGCCGTTCATCGTCACCCTCGGCACGCTCGGCATCTTCACGTCGCTGACGCTGCTCTACGCGACCGGCCGCACGGTCCGCAACCGTGAGCTGGTCGACGAGCTCAAGTGGCTCGGCAAGCCGGTCGCGTTCGGCGGGTTCACGATCACCACGGGTGTGCTCGCCATGATCGCGCTCTACGCCGTGTTCGCCTACGTGCTGCGCTACACGGCGTGGGGCACGCACGTCTACGCGGTCGGTGACGACCCGGACGCCGCCCGGCTGGCCGGCATCCAGGTCAGCCGGGTCCTGCTGTCGGTCTACACGGTCGCCGGCGTCATCTTCGGCATCGCCGGCTGGATCCTCATCGGCCGGGTCAACGCGGCGAGCCCGAACAGCGGCGTCGACGCGAACCTCGACTCGATCACCGCCGTCGTCATTGGCGGCACGAGCCTGTTCGGCGGCCGCGGACGGGTGCTCGGTACCTTGATCGGCGCCCTCATCGTCGGTGTGGTCGACAACGGCCTGTCCGTCGCCGGCCTCGACGAGGCGTACAAGCGGCTCGCCATCGGCACGCTCATCATCGTCGCCGTCACGGCGGACCAGTGGATCCGGAGGGCCCGCGCATGACCGAGACGTCCACCACCGGCACGACCTCGACGGTGACCCCCGTCCTCGAGAGCCGCGGCCTCGTCAAGACCTACGGGCGTGTGGTCGCCCTCGACGGCGCCGACTTCGCCCTCTACCCGGGCGAGGTGCTCGCGGTCATCGGCGACAACGGTGCCGGCAAGTCGACGCTCATCAAGGCGCTGTCCGGGGCCGAGATCCCCGACAGCGGCGACATCTTGCTCGACGGCGAGCCCGTGAGCTTCAAGCGACCCATCGAGGCGCGGGCCATAGGGATCGAGACCGTCTACCAGACGCTCGCTGTCGCGCCGGCCCTCGACATCGCGACCAACCTGTTCCTCGGTCGTGAGACCCGCAAGCCGGGTCCGCTGGGCTCGATCTTCCGGATGCTCGACGGAGCGGGCATGCGGAAGTCGGCCAAGGACCAGATGATGACCCTCGGCATCGGCACCCTGCAGAACATGGGGCAGGCCGTCGAGACGCTCTCCGGTGGTCAGCGGCAGGCGGTGTCGGTCGCCCGCGCCGCGACGTTCGGCAGCAAGGTCATCATCCTCGACGAGCCGACGGCGGCCCTCGGCGTGCGCGAGGCCGCCCAAGTGCTCAAGCTCATCCAGAACCTGCGCGAGCGGGGGATGCCCGTCATTCTCATCTCGCACAACATGCCGCAGGTCTTCGAGGTGGCCGACCGGATCCACGTCCAGCGGCTCGGCAAGCGCGCCGCGGTCGTCATGCCCGTGAACGTGAGCATCACCGACGTCGTGGCGATCATGACCGGTGCGCTCGTCGTCCCCCCGGAGGACCAGCACCTCGGTCCAGTGCGCTGACCAGCGGACCGGTAGGACCGACGCGGACGAAGGGCCTGGTACCGCGGCAGCGGTACCAGGCCCTTCGCTCGCCCCGGCGGAGCCGCTGACGCCGCGCGTCACTCGAGGTCGGGCAGCCCCTGGCCGACCGCGGGAGCGTTGCCGGCGGTGTCGGCGCGCGACCTGCTCGGCTGCACCCGTTTCGGCTCGCCCGGCATCTTCGGGTAGTTCGGCGGGTACGGCAGGTCGCCGAGGCCGCCCGCCTCGTCGCGCTCGGCGAGGTCGAGCAGGGCGTCGAGGGAGTGCGCCACGTCGTCGATCGTGGCCATCGGGCAGCCGCGTCGCGCGAGCAGTCCGGGGACCGTCGCGATCGTCAGGTCGTCCGGCTCGGCGTCGGCGAGCTCGCCCCAGCGCAGCGGTGTCGACACCGTCGCGCGCGGCGTCCGGCGGGCCGAGTACGCCGAGGCGATCGTCCGGTCGCGCGCGTTCTGGTTGTAGTCGACGAAGACCCGCTCGCCGCGCTCCTCCTTCCACCACGCGGTCGTCACCCGGCCGTCGGCCCGCCGCTCGATCTCCCGGGCGACGGCGATCGCGGCCCGACGGACCTCGGTGAAGGTCCAGAGCGGCTCGATCCGGACGTAGACGTGGACCCCGCGTCCGCCGCTCGCCTTGGGGAAGCCGGTGTAGCCGAGGTCGGCCAGCAGCGGCCGGACGACGTCGAGCGCGACCGCGCGCGCCTGCGCGAAGCCCGTGCCCGGCTGCGGGTCGAGGTCGATGCGCAGCTCGTCCGGGTGCTCGACGTCCGAGCAGCGGGCGTGCCAGGGATGGAAGGTGACCGTCCCGAGGTTGGCGCCCCACACGACGTCCGCCGGGTTCGTCACCCGCAGCGCGTCCGCGTGCCGGCCGGACGGGAACGTCACCCGGCAGGACTGCACGTGCGCGGGGACCTTGGGCGGCAGCCGCTTCTGGTAGACCTCCTCGCCCTCGATCCCGTCGGGGAAGCGCTGGAGGTACGTCGGCCGGTCGCGCAGTGCCTGCAGGATCGCCGGCGGGCCGTCCTGCCTCGTCGGGAGCGTCGCGACCGCCCGGTAGTACTCGACGAGATGGCGTTTGGTGCCACCGTCGGCCCCGAGCGCTGGGAAGTAGACCTTGTCGGGATTCGACAGCCGCACGGGGGTCCCCGCGACGTCGAGCTCCTCGGCCGGAGTCGCCATGCGGGACATCCTGCACCAAAGGCGCGGGCCGACGCCCTCTCGTGCGTCCGCCCCCCGGGCGGCTGTCGTCCCCTTCCGGCGCCGAGGTCGTCCCTGCGGGGCAGGATGGGGCCATGGACCTGCCCGTCATGCCGCCCGTCGCGCCGATGCTCGCCAAGTCGGTCAAGGAG
>DAIOGQ010000243.1:0-6378 GCA_036745175.1 Kineosporiaceae bacterium | reverse complement strand
CCGGGCAGGACGAGCGGTGCGTGGATCTCGTCGCTGACGACGCGGGCGCCGTGCCGGACGACGACGTCGCGCAGACCGGCGAGCTCGACCGCGGTGAACGCTCGGCCGAGCGGGTTGTGCGGCTGCGCGAGCAGGACGGTCCGGGCGCCGGCGGCGAGCGCGGCGTCGATCCCGTCGAGGTCGAGCGCGGGCCCGCGGCCGGGGTCGCCGATCGTGCACGGCACCTGGACGACGGTCCGGCCGGCGATCGGCACGACGTCGAGGAACGGCGGGTACGTCGGCGTCGGGACGACGACGGGCGCATCGGCGCAGAGCGTCTCGAGGACGAGCCGGACACCGGCCATCACGTCGCCGCAGGAGAAGACCGAGCCCGGGTCGACGGCCCAGCCGAAGCGGCGGCGCAGGAACGCGGTGGTCGCCTCGCGGAGGCCGGTGTCCCGGTCGAAGGCGGGGTAGCCGAAGGTGCCCCGGTCGACCGCAGCCCGGACCGCGTCCAGCACGGCGGGGCAGGGCCGCACGTCCATCTCCGCGACCCAGGCCGGCAGCACGTCCGGCGGGCAGTACGTCCACTTGACGGACGCCGCGGCGCGCAGCTCCTCGTCGCTCAGGTCGAAGTCGACATCGCTCACCCGGGCATCCTCGCACCCGGCTCCCGGAACGAGCCGGCCGTGCGCACCCGCCGTCCGCCGCCGGGCCCGGCCCTCGCGTGCCGTGGGTCAGGCCGTGGCGGCCGCGAGCCCCAGCGGGCGGTGCGCCAGTCCCGGGAAGACCTTCGTCAGCGAGCCGACCCCGCAGCGCTTGGTGAGGATCTCACCGATCACGTCGCGGTAGTCGGTCGTCGCGGCGAGGTCGCCGGCGTCGAGGTTCGCGGGCGAGAGCCCCGGCCAGCGGCCGTAGACCCTGCCGCCCCGGACCCCGCCGCCCAGCAGGAGCACGGCGTTGCCGTGGCCGTGGTCGAGGCCGTACGAGCCGTTCTGCTCGACCCGGCGGCCGAACTCCGACAGCGTCACGACGGTGACCCGGCCCAGCTCCGGGCCGAGCTCGGCCGCGAACGCCGCGAGCGTCGTCGCGAGGTCGCCGAGCTGGTTCGTCATCCAGCCGCCGTCGACACCGCCGACGTTCTCGTGCATGTCCCAGTTGCCGTAGTCGACCGTCGCGTACCGCAGGCCCAGGTCGGCCCGCACGAGCCGGGCGACGTCGTGGAAGGCGTTGCCGAGCTGGTTGTCCGGGTAGCCGAGCGCTCCGACGTCGCCGGCCTCGGGGAGTGCCTGGACCCGGCTGACGGCGTCCATCGCGTTGTGCAGCGGGTCGCGGATCTCGGCTCGCGTGCCCGCGTGCAGGTGGTCGAAGGCATTGCGCCACGCGCTCATCGGCACGAGCTTGGGGTCGACGTCGACCTTGAGCCCGGCCAGCGACCCGATCGCCATCTTCGGCGCGTCGCCGAACAGCGACGACGGGAGGGCCGGTGAGCCGACCTGCGCCGCGGTGAACGCGCCCGCGGCCGCCGACAGGCCGACGGTCCGGTCGATCCAGCCGTCGCGCAGCGACGTGCCGGGTGCGGCGCGCTCCATCTCCGCCATCGCCTCGAAGTGCGAGCGGGTCGGGTCCTTCTGACCGACCGCATGGACGGCCGCGAGCGTCCCGTCGTCCCACAGCGGGAACAGCGGCGCGAGCGCGGGGTGCAGCCCGAACGTCGCGTCGACCTTCTTCGCCTTCGCGGCCGGGACAGCGATCCCGGGCCGCGCTCGCGCGTACCCCGGGTCGCCGATCGGGGCGACGGCGGAGAGCCCGTCGAAGCCGCCGCGCAGGCTGAGGACGACGAGGACGTCACCGGACGTCGCCGCCGGTGCGGCGAAGGCGACCCGGGCGTCCGACAGGGTCGTCGCGGTGACGAGGCCAGCTGCCGCGGCGAGCCTCATCAGGTGGCGGCGGGAGACCGACGACGACTCGTAGTCCGGGCAGCCGCACGGCGGGACCGGGACGGACGGTAGGCCGTTGGGGGTCATCGCAGAACCTTCGCGTCGGCGGTGCGGTCAGCGGACGAGGTGCGCGGGAGAGTTGAGCAGCAGCGTCATCGCCAGGGCGAGGGTCTCCTCCTGCTCCCAGGTGCCGCGGCCGAACCGGCGCGGCATCGTGGGCGCCGACGCCAGGAGCTTGTCGAGCGCCTCGACCTCGCGGCGGGTGGCGGCGCGGCCGAAGATCCGGCGCGCGACGGCGTCGACGGCACCCTGCCGCGACGTCGGGCCGTTCGGGAAGACCGCGGACATCTTCGGCAGCCCGAGCGCCCGCGGCCACCAGCCGTGGACGATCGCGGTTATGACGTTGACCTGGTTGAGCGCGGTCGCCGGCGACTGCCACGTGGCTGCGACGTCCGGGTAGCCGTTCGGCATCGGCCACGCGAGCGGTTTGTGGCCCATGCCTTCGAGCATCCAGTACAGGTCCATGAGGCCCTTGGTGTCCTCGCCTGTCCGCACCCCGACGGCGCGCGCCGCGGCGACGACGGCCTCGAACGGCCGCCGCATCTTCTCGCCCTGGGAGGCCGCGAACTCCGGCGACGCGATCAGGGCCACGAGGACGGGCTTGATCGCCGTCTTCTGCTGCAGGTAGACCGTCGCGAGCCGCTCGACGAGGTCGGCGGGCGGGGCGTCGGAGACGAACCGGACGGCGAGCTTGCGTGCGACGTGCCGGGCGGTGGCGCGGTGGTTCGCCAGGTACTTCAGCAGCGAGGTCACCGCCTCCTTGCCGCCCCGTCGCGTCGGGTTCGGGTGGCTCCAGCCCATGACCTCGACCCGCCCCGCGTGGTGCCGGCCCGGGTCGTAGCCGACCTTGCCGTCGTCCAGCGTCCAGCCCGTGACGAGCAGCGCGGCCTGCTTGATGTCCAGCTCGCCGTAGCCGCCGTCGACACCGACCGTGTGCAGCTCGAGGAGCTCGCGCGCGTAGTTCTCGTTCGGTGCGTCGCCGGTGGAGTTGTACGCGTCGAGGTAGGCGAGCATCGCCGGGTGGAAGGCGCTGGCGACCAGCATGTCCTCGAAACGGCCGAACGCGTGCCGACGGATGACGTCGGCGTCGAAGCGGTGCCGGCTGTGCCAGACGCCGTCGCTCGGGTTGGTGACGTTGAGGTGGTTGGACCAGAAGTCGACCATGACCTCCCGCAGCTGGCGCCTGCTCCACATGGCCCGGCCGACGTGAGCGGCGGCGAGGTCCATCATGACCGCCCACTGGTCCTTGTACTCGATCTTCGCGACCGTCTCGACGACCGACCAGCCGAGCCGCGGGAAGCGGCGGACGAGGGCGTCGCCCTCGGGGTCCGGCACCGTCGACGGCTGGAGCTGGGCACCGAGCCACGACGCGACACCGGCCTTGTCGATCTCGGCGCGCAGCGCGGGGGTCGCACCGTAGGTGAAGCGGCGCAGCGTGTGCTCGACGTCGAGGTCGGC
Source organism: Kineosporiaceae bacterium (assembly GCA_036745175.1). GTDB lineage: Bacteria > Actinomycetota > Actinomycetes > Actinomycetales > Kineosporiaceae > R-H-3. The sequence goes on along the minus strand of DAIOGQ010000243.1, from coordinate 2,941 downwards.
GGGTAGCGCGAGCAGCCCGGACGGCGTGCCCGGGGCGAGCGTCGGGGCCTTGGCGGGCGTCCGTGCGCCGGCCCGGGACACGGCGCCGGCGGCTCGGTTGCGCAGGTCGGTCGGTGGCGCGCTCATCGCGGCGTCGAGCCGGGCCGCGGCGGCCAACCGGTCGTGGACGAGCGCCGCGAGACCACCACCGAGGACGGCCGCGCCGGCGGCTGCCGCGATCGTGCGCCGCCGCGGCAGCGTCGGCGCGGAGCTCGCAGCGGTGGGTGGCGCGGCCGGCGGGACGGGGCCCGGGGCTCGGCCCTGCCGGCTGCGGCTCTCCGCCTCGCGCGCCTCCCGGCGCGAACGCGGCGCAGGTGCTACGGCGGCCCCCGCGTCCGCCTGCGGCAGCGGGCCGGTGGCCAGGGCGGCGAGCGTCGCGGTGTCGAGCGGGCCGATCGCACCGCTCATGGGACTGACGGCCGGCGCAGCGCCGAGGGGGAGCTCGCCGGTCGGCAGGGTCGGGACGCCGGGACGGCCGGAGAGCAGAGGGGGCGCCGGGCTGTCCCGGCGGTCGGCGCCACTTCTGCTCGACGGTGCCGCGTCGGCCATGCCGCTCCCAGTCCCGCAGGCGCACGGGTCAGTGCGTTGTGCCGTTCTTCGGCACCCCGCAACCTAGACGGACGGTGACGGAGATAGCAAGGCACACGCGGTGAGCTCGCCCGAGGTTCTACGTTGCGTGAGCAACCGTGCTCAGGTCGCCGATCTGCGCCACAAGCCCCAGGACGTCGTCGGCGCAGCCCCACGACATCGCGACCCCGCTGCCGCCGTGCCCGTAGCAGTGCACGACCGGAGCCGGCCGGCCGTCGTCGTCCCGCCGCGGCTCCACCTCGAGCCGGACCTGCGGGCGGGCCGGCCGCAGGCCCACCCGGTGGCTGCGGACCCGCAGCGCGGCGAGCTCGGGCACGAGCGCGGTGGCCCGCGCGAGGATCCGCTCGGCCGTCGCCGGGTCGGGTGTGGTGTCCCACACGCCGTCCTGCGCCGTGCCGCCGACGACGACGTCGCGGCCGCGGGGGAGCACGTACGTCAGCTCGCCGCCCCGGGAGCCGGCCCCGGGCTCGCCCTCCTCGTCGCACCACCACTGCGGCAGGCCGGGGTCGTCGAGGACCACGACCTGCCCGGCGACCGAGTGCACCGTCGGGTCCGGGACGAGCGCGCGGGCGGCGAGCCCTGTGCAGTTGACGACGAGCCCGCGCTGCGGCAGCGCGGGCAGCGGCAGCCGGGTCAGGGTGCCGCCGGCCGCGCGGAGCCGGTCGGCGAGGTAGGGCAGGTAGCGGCCGGTGTCGACGAGCGGGACCGACATGGCCCAGGCCCGGGCGTACCCGGCCGGGGCCGTGACGGGCGCGACGTCGACGACGTCCCGGACGGCTGCAGCCCAGGCCGGCCCGGGGGCGGCGTCCCGGCGCAGCACGTGACCGGGCATCACCCGCACCCCCGTCCGGTCGTCGTCCGCGAGGCCCGTGAGCTCGGCGTGCGAGGCGCGGGCCCAGCGGACGACGTCCTCGACGGGCTCGGCGAGGTAGGGCAGCCACAGGCCGCCGGCGACGGCGGACGTCGTCTCGGGCGGCAGGTCACGAGCGAGGACGTCGACCTGGTGGCCGGCCTCGGCCAGCCGCACCGCGCACGTGAGCCCGACGACACCGGCTCCGACGACGACGACACGCTGCACGCTCACATGGTGCACCGTCACAGGTGTCCTCGTCAGTCGCCCGTCGCCGCGGAGAACCCCAGCCCGAGGGAGCCGGCCGTCAGGGTGAGCCGCCTGCCGGCCACCTCGACCCTCATCGGTGCACCGAGGACCGCCGTGACACGGTCGTCCTGGGCCGCAGGGTCGGCCCCGCAGTCGGCGGCGGCAGGTTCGACGAGGCGCAGGCCGCTCACCGTCAGCGTGCCGCCCTCGAGCCGGTACCTGCCGACCAGGTCGCGGCACCCGCCGTTGCCCGTCAGGCCGCCGGCCCCGTCGAGCCGCAGGAACGCAGCGCCCAGGGTCGTCGAGGCACTCTCGCCCTCGACGAGGGTGTCGAGGTTCCACCGGACGCCCTCGACCGCGAGGTCCGGGACGGGGGGCCGGCGGGCGAAGGTCAGCTCGACGCCGGCGCCGTGGAGGACGAGCCGGTCTCCCGCGACCGACACCCTGGTGACCCGGGCGAGCGCGTCGAGGTAGCCGGACTCGAGGGCCATGACGCCGGCGTCGACGCACGCCATCTCGGTGACGGCGAGCGCGCCCGGGACGAAGCCGTCCCCGTCACGGGTCGCGGTGCCGCTGTAGGAGTTGCACGCGGACCGGCCGCCCACGTCGCGGCCCCGCACCGTGAGCGTCACCGGTCGGCCGTCGACGAGCCGCAAGGGGCCGCCGGTGCCTCTGCCGGCGACGAGCGTCCAGTCGCCGTCGACCCCGGCACCCGTCGAACGGTCGGTCCCGGCGCCGCCCGGGACGGTCCGGACGTCGTCGCCGCCCGAGCCGCAGGCCGTCAGCGTCATCGTGAGCGCGGCGGTGACGGCGAGGACGGCGAGTCCGGCGCAGCGCCGGGAGCGGGGAGCGGGCACGTCGGTGAGCCTCTCGTCGGGACCGCGTCGGCGGTCGGGCACCTGTCCGCTGCTGCGACGTCGGCCGGCCGGGTCCGGTTCCCCCGGCTCACGGTGTCGGCGACCGGACGGCGTCCCGGTGCCGGACCGGTCGCCGGTGCCGGGCCGGCCGACGCCGTCAGAAGAGCCGGTGCTCGGACGTGTCATGCCCGCGCAGCGTGTCGTAGTCGACGGTGAGGCAGCGGATGCCGCGGTCGGTCGCGAGCACCCGGGCCTGCGGTTTGATCTCCTGCGCGGCGAAGACGCCGGCGACCGGGGCCAGGAGCGGGTCGCGGTTGAGCAGCTCGAGGTAGCGGGTCAGCTGCTCGACGCCGTCGAT
>DAIOGQ010000242.1:0-6388 GCA_036745175.1 Kineosporiaceae bacterium | reverse complement strand
GTGTCGTCGAGCGCGGCCTCGACCTCGTCCATGACGTAGAACGGGCTCGGCCGGGCCTTGAAGATCGCGACGAGCAGCGCCACGGCCGTCAGCGAGCGCTCGCCGCCCGACAGCAGCGACAGCCGCTTGACCTTCTTGCCCGGCGGCCGGGCCTCGACGTCGAGTCCGGTCGCGAGCATGTCCGCCGGGTCGGTGAGGACGAGCCGGCCCTCGCCACCGGGGAACAGCCGGGCGAAGACTTTCTCGAACTCGCGCGCGGTGTCGTGGTATGCCTCGGTGAAGACCTGCTCGACGCGCTCGTCGACCTCCTTGACGATGTCCAGCAGGTCGCGCCGGCTCGACTTGAGGTCCTCCAGCTGTTCGGTGAGGAACTTGTGCCGCTCCTCGAGCGCCGCGAACTCCTCGAGCGCGAGCGGGTTGACCGTGCCGAGCAGCGCGAGCGCGCGCTCGGCGGCCCGCAGCCGCTTCTCCTGGTGCTCGCGGACGAACGGCGACGGCAGCAGCTCCCCGTCGGGCTCCGGCTCCCCCGGCGCGGGCAGCGACGGCGGCACCGGCTGGTGCGGGCCGTACTCCTCGACGAGGATGTCGGCCTCGATGCCGAGCTCGTCGACAGCGCGCTGCCGCAGAGCCTCGATCCGGGCCCGCTGCTCGGCCCGCGCGACCTCGTCGCGGTGCACCGAGTCGGTCAGCCGGGACTGCTCCTCGGCCAGCGTGGCGACCGCGTCCCGGACCGTGTGCAGCTCACGCTCGCGGGCCCGCCGCTCGTCGTCGGCGGCGGCTCGTAGCTGCTCGGCACGGGTCAGCGAACCCTCGAGGAGGACGAGCGCGTACTCGGCACCGGCCAGGACGGCGCGGGCCGTCACGGCCTGCCGGCGGCGCCGCTCCTCGCGGGCCACCGCACGGGTGCGGGCCTCCCGCTCGGCCGCCGCGGCCTTGAGCAACGCCTCCGCCCGGCCAGAGAGCGCACGGGCCCGCTCCTCGCTCGTGCGCAGCGCGAGCCGGGCCTCCATCTCAGCGGCCCGGGCGGCGGTCGCCGCGACCGAGAGCCGATCGCGCTCCGCGGTCGACGGCTCCTCGTCCTGCGGGCCCTCCTGCGCGACCTCGAGCCGCTCCTCGAGCTCTGCGAGCGCCTCCCGGTCGACGGCGAGCGCCTCGGTCTTCGCCACGACGCCCCGGCGCTGCCGCTCGGCCTCGGCACGCGCGGCCCGAGCGGTCGAGCCGAGCTGCCCCAGCTGCTCGGCGACCGCCGCGAGCCGGGCGTCCGACTCGTGGAGCCGGTCGAGGGCTGCCTCCACCCGCTCGGCCGCGTGGTCGCGGCGCGACGTCGCCCCGGCGAGCGCGAACCGGGACTGCTCGGCCCGGCGGTTCGCCTCCGCCACCTGGTCGGCCGCCTCGTCGACGGCCGCCTGCACCTCGAGCAGCGACGGCGCGGACGCCGACCCGCCTTGCAGGAGGCCGGCGACGACGACGTCCCCGGCGAAGGTCACGGCCGTCGCGTCGGGGTGTGCGTCGACGAAGGCACGCGCTGCGTCGAGGTCGGCGACGACGGCGGCCCGGGCGAGCAGGCGGTCGACGGACGCGGCCAGCGGCGCGGGCGCGTGGACGAGGTCGCGGACCCAGCGGGCCCCCGCGGGCAGCGCCGGCCACGCCGAACGGTCGGCGGCCCCGGGGGCGCCGGATCCCCCGGCGACGAGCACCGCAGCGCGGCCGGCGTCGTCGTCCTTGAGCATCCGCAGCGCCGCGTGGGCGCCGTCGGCGGTGTCGACGACGACCGCGTCGGCCGCGACCCCGAGCACCGCCGCGACGGCGTTCTCGTGCCCGCTGCGCACCTGGAGGAGGGCGGCGACCGAGCCGAGCACGCCGGACAGCCGCTCGCTCGCCGCGAGCAGCGCTCCGACGCCATCCTTGCGTGCCAGACCCACGCCGAGGGCCTCGTGCCGGGCCGACCAGGTCGCACGGTCGCGCTCGGCGTCCCGTTCGGACTGCTGGAGCCGCTCGACCTCGGCCTCGAGGTCGGCCAGCACGGCGGCGGCCGCCTCGTGCTCGGCGTCGAGGCCCTGCTCACCGGCCTCGTGCCCGGCGACCTGGGTCTCGAGCGCCGTGAACTCCTGCTGGGCGGCATCGGCGCGCTGCTCGGCCTCGTCGATCCCGGCGGAGAGCCGCTCGAGCTCCTCGTCGCCGGCCTCGACACGGCTGCGCCGGGCGGCGACCTGGCCGGCGAGCCGGGCGAGCCCCTCGCGACGGTCGGCGGCGGCGCGCTGGAGCGCGGTGAGCCGGCGCTCCTCCTCGCCCTCGGCGCGCTCGGCGCCGTGCCGGGCGTCGACGCACGAGTCGAGGACCGCGCGGGCCTGCGCGACCTCCTCGGCGAGCGCGTCCTCGGTCTCCCGGACGGCGCGGGCCTGCGCCTCGAGCTCCTCGGGGTCGCGGCCGGGGGTCCGCTCGGGCTCGGACTCGGCGAGCATCCGCAGCCGGTCGGCGGCCAGGCTCGCGGTGCCCCGTACCCGCTCGCGCAGCGACGACAGCCGGTACCAGGTCTCCTGCGCGCGGGCCAGCCGTGGCGCGGCGGCGGCGGATGCCTCCTCGAGCTCGCCGAGCCGGCTGCGTCCGGTCGTCAGCTCGTGCTCGACCTCCTCCTTGCGGGTCCGCAGCGCCGTCTCGTCGGCGACCTCCGCCTGGAGCGTCGCGGTGAGCCGGACGAGGTCGTCGGCGAGGATCCGGGCCCGGGCGTCGCGCAGGTCGGCCTGGACCACCTGGGCGCGGCGGGCGACCTCGGCCTGCCGGCCCAGCGGCTTGAGCTGGCGGCGGATCTCGGCGGTGAGGTCGCAGACGCGGGTGAGGTTGGCCTGCATCGCGTCCAGCTTGCGCAGGGCCTTCTCCTTGCGCTTGCGGTGCTTGAGGACGCCGGCGGCCTCCTCGATGAAGGCGCGCCTGTCCTCCGGCGAGGCGTGCAGGACGGCGTCGAGCTGACCCTGGCCGACGATGACGTGCATCTCGCGGCCGATGCCGGAGTCGGACAGGAGCTCGGAGATGTCGAGCAGCCGGCACGGGCTGCCGTTGATCGCGTACTCGCTCCCGCCGGAGCGGAACATCGTCCGCGAGATCGTGACCTCGGTGTAGTCGATCGGCAGCACGCCGTCGGTGTTGTCGATCGTCAGCGACACCTCGGCCCGGCCCAGCGGCGGGCGGCCGGACGTGCCGGCGAAGATGACATCCTCCATCTTGCCGCCGCGCAGGCTCTTGGCGCCCTGCTCGCCCATGACCCAGCTGAGGGCGTCGACGACGTTCGACTTGCCCGACCCGTTGGGGCCGACGACGCAGGTGATGCCCGGCTCGAACCGCAGGGTCGTCGCGGACGCGAAGGACTTGAAGCCCCTCAGGGTGAGGCTCTTCAGGTGCACGCGGGAGTCTCCTCGACAGGGGTCACGCACCGGGCGGCCGACCACCCGGACCCGGGCGGCGGTCGGCGAGGACGAGCGCCGGGGAAGGTGGCTCACCACCTTACAGGCCGGTGGATCGCCGACCGGCCACATCGGGGCGACCCGTCGCTCGTGTCCCGTTCGACCGGTTCGCCTGCGTGTCGCGGTCGTCGCCCCGCGCTGAGGCAGTGCCCGCGCGGGTGTGCCGCTCAGCCCTCGCGGAAGCCGGTGAGGCCGCCGTGGGCCGGCTCCCAGGCCTGGGTGACCTCGGCGACGACGCCGGGACGGCGGTACCAGGAGCGCGGCGCGCGCGGCGGCGGGTTGCGCGGCGGCTGCTCGGACAGCAGCTCGACGAGCCGCTCGCAGCCGGAGCGCGACCCCTCGGCGACCACCTCGACCCGCCCGTCGTCGAGGTTGGTGGCCGTCCCGACGAGGCCGAGCTCCAGGGCCCGTGACCGGGTCCACCAGCGGAAGCCGACGCCCTGGACGCTCCCCGACACCTGTGCGGTGAGCCGCACCGGTGCGCCGTCGGTGCGCTGCGCATGGCCGGCCCTGGACCGCGAGGCAGCCACGGCGGGGCGCCGCAGCGTGCCCGCGAGGTGCGGCCCCGGCTTGGGCACCGGGCGCGTCGCCGGCGCCGGTCCGGTGCCGAGAGGCTCCTCCATGAACAAAAGGTAACGAGCCCGGGCGGCGCACACCCAGTGGGGTGACCCGATCGGCGGACAGCGGGGTGATCACCCGGGCGAGCCCGCCGGGCGCACCCGCTCCGTCACCGGGTGCGTGCGCACCCCGCCGCCGGCTGAGGGGCGGGGCGGGGCGGGCGGGGGTTTGCGATGATGCGCAGGTGACGGACCCCGCAACGCCGCCGGCCGTCGACCGTCGCCTCCTCGACGCCGTCGTCGCGGTAGCAGACGGCCTCGAGCTCGACTCCACCCTGCGCAGGATCGTCCGCGCGGCGTCCGACCTCACGAACGCGCCGTTCGCAGCCCTCGGCGTCCTCGGCGACGACAACCTGCACCGGGCCTTCGTCCACACCGGGATGGACCCCGAGGTCCAGCGCAGGATCGGCCACCTGCCGCGCGGGCACGGCGTCCTCGGTCACATCACCCGGGTGGGCCGCGCCGTCAGGGTCGCGGACATCTCCCAGCACCCTGCGTCGACGGGCTTCCCGCCGGGGCACCCGCCGATGAAGAGCTTCCTCGGGGTGCCGGTCGGCATCGGGGAGCGCGTCATCGGCAACCTGTACCTCGCCGACAAGGCGGGCGGCTTCACCGCCGAGGACGAGGACGTCGTCGTCGCTCTTGCCGCGGCGGCGGCCGTCGCCGTCGAGAACGCGGGCCTCTACGAGGACGCCCGGCGCCGGGAGGCCTGGCTCGCCGCGGCGCAGGAGGTCTCGACGGTGATGCTGTCGGGCGCCGAGGACGACGAGGCGCTCCAGCTCATCGCCCGCCGGGCGCGGGAGGTGGCAGGGGCCAGCACCTCGGGGCTCGTGCTGCCCGGCTGGGACGCGCAGTGGGTGCTCGAGGTCGCCGACGGGGACCGCGCCGACGAGCTCGTCGGGATCGTCATGCCCGAGGAGGGCCGCGCGGTGTCCGTCGTCCGGTCCGGGCGCGGGCAGCGCTCGGCGGACCTGTCCAGGGAGCCGGCGCTCCTCGTGCCGCAGATGCGCTCCTTCGGGCCGGCGCTGTACGCCCCGCTGGTCGCCGGCGACGAGCGGGTCGGCGTCCTGATCCTGCTGCGGCCGACGGACGCCGAGGAGTTCACGGACGACGACCTCGCGACGGCGCAGACCTTCGCCGGCCAGGCGGCCCTCGCGCTCCAGCTCGCCGACGGCCGGCGCCGGACCGAGGAGGCCGAGCTCCTCGAGGAGCGCGCCCGGATCGCCCGCGACCTGCACGACCTCGTCGTCCAGGAGCTGTTCGCGATGGGCATGCGGCTCAGCCGGCTGCGCGAGCGCCTGGACGCCGGCGCGCTCGCCGACGTCGACCTGTCCCTGGAGAGCCTCGACCGCGTCGTACGGCAGATCCGGTCGACGATCCGTGCGCTGCGCGACCCCGACGAGGTGACCGGCCTGGTCGACCGGCTGCACGGCGAGGCGAACCGCGCGCACAACGCGCTCGGCTTCCGCCCGGTCCTCTCGGTCGCCGACGCCGACGTCGTCGACGCCACGGTGCCGCCGGACATCGCCGACGACGTCATCGCCGTCGTCCGTGAAGGCCTGTCGAACACCGCGCGGCACGCCCGCGCGTCCGGGGTGACGGTGACCGTCGCCGTCGTCGACGCGCTGCTCAACGTCGACGTCGCCGACGACGGGGTCGGCGTGGGGACCGGTCGCGGCCGGCGGTCCGGCCTCGACAACCTCACCGCCCGTGCTCGCCGGCACGGCGGCTCCTGCACGGCCGGGGCCGGCCAGAACGGCGGCACGGTCCTGCGCTGGTCGGTGCCGCTGTCGCCCTGATGCGGCCGGGCCCGGCGGCCCCTGCCGGGCCAGGGCCTGTTCCGCAGTCCGGCACCTACTGCGCCGAGCTGCGGGACATACCCTAGTCCGGGGAGTTCCAGCCGGTGCCCTGGCGGTGCGCGGCGACCCACGCGGCGGCCTGGGTGCGGCGGCGGAAGCCCATCTTGGCCAGGAGACCCGTCACGTGGTTCTTGACCGTCTTCTCGGCGAGCCCGAGATGGTCGCCGATCTCGCGGTTCGACAGCCCTTCGCCGATGAGGTCGAGCACCTTCTTCTCGGTCGGCGTCAACGCGTCGGTCGGGTCGGCGTGCTGGGCGCGACGGCGGGCGAGGGAGCGCTCGTCGAGGAGGTTGCGGCCGGAGGCGACGGCGCGCACGGTCTCGGCGATCTCGGTTCCGCGGACGGTCTTGAGCACGAACGCCGAGGCACCCGCGTCGAGGGCGGCCGCGACGGCGTCGTCGTCGTTGAACGACGTGAGGACGACGCAGCGGATCGCCGGGTGGTCCTCCTTGAG
>DAIOGQ010000241.1:0-6423 GCA_036745175.1 Kineosporiaceae bacterium | reverse complement strand
GCGAGGTGCTTCGTGCGGGCGGCACCGACCGAGATCGGCAGCCCGACCTCGGCCCGCACGCGACGGCGCAGCAGAGCGGCGATCGTCGCGGGCGGCCCGAACAGGTGCGTCGCCCCGGACACGTCGAGGAAGGCCTCGTCGATGGAGATGCGCTCCACGGCGGGGGTGACGTCGTCGAGGACGTCCATGACGTCGTCCGCGAGGCGCTGGTACTCCTGGAAGTGGCCGCGGACGAACTGGATCGCCGGGCAGAGCCGCCGCGCTCGCCATCCAGGCATCCCGCCACGGACGCCGAAGGCCCGCGCCTCGTAGGACGCGGCGAGGACGACACCGCCCGCGGCACTGCCGCCGACGGCGATGGGGCGCTCGCGCAGGGCGGGGTCGAGCAGCTGCTCGACGGACGCGTAGAAGGCGTCGAGGTCGGCATGCAGGATGGTCGGACCGCCCGCCATCCGTTGACAATAGTCGAACAGGTGTTCGAGTACCAGGGTCTGGGCTCGGGGGCGTCGTGACGGGACGGCGACGCGCTGATCGTCTCCGTCGCCGGTCCACCGGACCGGTCGTCAGTCCGGTCCGGTGTCGAGCGCCGCGACCCGCCGGGCGCCCGCCGTGCGGCGGTAGGAGGCATCGACAAGCTCGCGGACCTCGTCCCAGTCGGTGCTGCTGTCGAGGTCGAGTCCCAGCCAGCCCGAGACGCCGAGGTACGCCGGGACGTAGCACCGCGGATCGTCGAGGAGCCCGGGCCGGTCGTCATCGTCCACGAGCACGACGACGGACCGCTCGTGCTGCACGTAGACCCCGTCGACCTTCACCGATCCGCCGTAGTAGGCGAAGACCTTCGTGGTGAAGAACGCGGGGTGTCCGTGCGAGATCTTCTCCGCGGCGTCGGGGAAGCCGAGAGCGACTCCCCGGAGCCGGGCCAAGAGCGGGTCGGCGTCGTCGAACATGAGCGGGTGTGCCATGGCTCGTCAGCGTACGCAGGACGGACGAGAGCTCGCAGAGCCGGACGTCGCCATCAAGCCACCCATGACGCCACCCATGACGCCACCCATGACGCCACCCATGACGCCACCCATGACGCCACCATGGAGCCGTGACGCCTGCCGTGACGGTCAGCCTGCGGGAGATCACGCCCGAGAACCGGGTGGCGGTCGAGGCGCTCACTGTCGACCAGGCGCAGTCCGAGTACGTCGCCGGGGTCGCGGAGTCGCTGGCGGAGGCGGCCGAGCTCCCCGACGCGCGGCCCTGGTACCGGGCCGTCTACGCCGGCGACACACCGGTCGGCTTCGTGATGATCAGTGACGGGATCACGGTCGACAACCCCGAGTACCTCGGCCCGTACTTCCTGTGGCGGCTGCTCGTCGACCGACAGCACCAGGGCCGGGGGTACGGTGCGGCCGCTCTGGCCCGGGTCGTCGACCACCTGCGCACGAGCCGGCCGGACGCGCGGGTCCTGCTGACATCCGTGTCGAACGAAGGCCGGGGCTCGGCGTCGCCGCTCGGCTTCTACCTGGGACGGGGCTTCCGGTCGACCGGCCGGGTCCATCAGGGCGAGCTGGTCCTCGAGCTGGACCTCGTGCCGTAGCTCGTCCGCCAGCACCGGGACCGGGCCCGGATCGTCGTCGGCCCCGGTCGGGTGGCCCGGTCAGGCGAGCCCGCGCTTGAGGGCCTCGATCCGCATGTCCCAGATCCGCCGGGACAGGGCCGCGTCCGGCGCGAAGACCTCCGAGCCGTGGTAGCTGCCGGGGTTGACGTGCAGCTCGGTCGGGACGCCGGCCGCCATGAGCCGCTGGGCGAAGGCGACGTCCTCGTCACGGAACAGGTCGAGCGTGCCGACGTCGATGTATGCCGGCGGCAGCCGGGACACGTCGGCGGCACGGGTCGGCGCGGCGTACTGGTCCGCAGGCGCACCGCCGAGGTACCAGGCCCACGCCTCGATGTTGCCGTCCCGGTCCCAGATCCCGATGTCGGTGACCTCATGGCTGGACGGCGTCGTGTTCGTGTCGTCGATCATCGGGTAGATCGGCATCATGAACGCGAGCGCAGGGCCACCGCGGTCCCGGGCGAGCAACACCGTCCCGAGGGCCAGCCCACCACCGGCGCTGCCACCGTAGATCGCGAACCGGGTGACGTCGATGCCGAGCTCGGCGGCGTTCTTCGCCGTCCAGACCAGGCCCGCGTAGCAGTCCTCCACCGGAGCGGGGTGAGGGTGCTCGGGGGCGAGGCGGTACTCGACGGAGACGACGACGGCGCCGACCTGGTCGCAGAGCATCGCAGCGGTGGCGTCCTCGCCGGCGACCGTGCCGAGGACCATGCCGCCACCGTGGATGTAGTAGATGCCGGGCAGCGTGCCGGTCGCGGTCACCGGTCGGTAGATCCGGACGCTGATGTCCGGGGCGACGTCCGGGCCCGGGACCGTCCTGTCTGTCTTCGCGACGGCCGGGTTCTCCGGCATCTCCATCGATGCGAGCACCTGCTCCAGCGTGGCCCGACGGGTGACGATGTCGCCGATGGCGTTGAAGCCGCCGGGCAGGAAGGCGAGCAGCGCGTCGAGCGGGACGCGGGACTCGGGGTCGATGAGGTCACGACGAGACATGAGCACTCCGTGGGGTCCGAGGTCGGGGGCCGGCGGATGCGTTGACCCGTGGTGACGGGACGGTACCTGTGCCGCGCGTGCAGGACCAGGTCCCTGACGACGGACTCACCGTGGCGTGGACGATCCTCCAGCCGGGTCGCGTGGCGGCTATCTCGAGGCCGGTGCCCAGATCTGCGTCAGGGGTGCCTGGCCCCCGGCGCGGCCGATCGGCGGCAGGCCGTAGAGGGACTCGACGGTGCGCAGCAGCGTGTAGTGGTTGCCGAGGGTGTCGTAGCGTCCCGGCCTGACCATGGGGCCGACGAACAGGGTCGGGATGTGGTTGCCCGGGGTCTGGCTGTCGTCCTCGTCGTAAGTGATGACGAGCAGGCTGTTGTGGGCGGCGGCCCAGGTGACGTAGCCGTCGAGGGCGTCGCGCAGCCACGCGTCGCCGTCCCGGGTGGGGCAGTTGTGGGTGTCGTGGCACAGGTCGGGGACGACGAACGACACGGTGGGCAGCGCCGCGTAGCCGGTGGGGAACGCCGTCATGGGCTGGTTCATCGACGCAGGAAGGCCGGTGACGTCGACCCAGGGATTGTGCTTGCGCGCGTAGTCGCCGACGCGGCAGGCGGTCGGGTCAGCCGTCGGGAGCCCCTCGGAGTACCCGACGAAGGACAGCCCGCCCGAGGTGAGCTGCTCGGCAAGACTCGGCCCGGGCACCGTCAGGGGGCAGTGGTCGTCGGTCACCCCGTGGGTGGATCCGGTGAACATGGCGAGGTAGTTCGGCTGGCTGGGGTGCATGACGCCGTGCCAGTCGGTCATCACCGCCGCGGGCAGGGAGTTGATCCACGGGGCGTCCGCGCTGCCGACGATCGAGCCGTAGCCGTGGTTCTCCATCACGACCACGACGACGTGGTCCGGCCGCGGGAGCGATGGCGTCGGACGGGACGGCGTCGCGGGCGGGGCGGCCGGACCCTCGGCGGTCCCGGTGGGGCTCCCGGAGGGCCGCCGGACGGCGTCGGTGGTCACCGGACCCGCGCATCCGGCGAGCAGGGCTGCGACCAGCGCCGCAGCGGCGACGACACGTCCGGTCCAGCACGGACGACCGGGTGCCGCTGCAGTTCGGCGGCCCGCCGCGGATCGGTGGCGACGTGATCGGGGCGCGGACGTGGTGCGTGAGGGGCCAGTCACCATTTCAGCCTGCCACGCCCGGTCTGACAGCGACCTGAACGCTGCGCCGGCTCAGCGCGGGCGGCGGCCGTGGCGCCGAGGGCGCCACCGTGGTGGCGCCGACGTCGTCCCGTGGTCGGGGCGTGGGCGGCTGGCCAGCGGGAACCGGACCTCGACGTGACCACCCGGACGCGCGGGCGTGGCAGCGTGGGTGGTGACGTCCCCGCCGGCGCTGCGGGCCAGCCGTCGGGCCAGCGGGAGACCTAGGCCCGCACCCGCGATGCCCGCGGCGGCCGAGCCTCGGCCTCCGGGCTCGAGGGCGCTGCGGCAGTCGTCGGCGGTGAACCCGGGCCCCTCGTCGAGCACGTCGAGCACGAGGTCGGCCGCCTCGACCCGGGCCCGGATCCGGATCCGGCCCTCGCCGTACCGGCCGGCGTTGTCGAGGACCGGCTGCAGGGCTCGCACGACGAGGTCCTCCTCCGCCGCGACGTCCAGGTCGACGGCGGTGCCCAGGTCGACGGCGGTGCCCAGGTCGACGGCGGTGCCCGGGTCGACGACACCGGCCGCCAGGCCGGCGCGACGGGCGGCGGTCCGCGCAGCCGCCCATGGGTCGCAGCGTGCGCCGGTCGTGCCCCGGCGAAGCCCGCCGGCATCGGTCGCTGCGGACCGCAGGAGCGAGTCGATGGTCGCGGCGAGGTGCTCGGTGTCGGCCACGATGTCGGTCAGGGTGGCACGCAGGTCGGCGGCCGAGGGCCGGCCGTTGAGCGCGACCTCGGCGTCGGTGCGGATCCGGGCCACGGGCGTGCGCAGCTCGTGGGCGATCTCGGCGGTCAGACGCCGTTCGTGGCCCAGGCTGCTGGACAGCCGTGCGAGCAGACCGTCGAGGGTCGCGGCGAGCCCGGTGAGCTCGTCCGTCGGTTCTCCGAGGGCGAACCTCTTGTCGACGTCGCGCGCACCCCACTCCTCGGCCGTGGAGGTCATCCGCGCCACGGGTTCGAGGGCCGCGCCGACCATCCGGCGCGTGAGCAGCCCGACGCCCACGAGGACCACGACGTCCAGGGCGAGTGCGGCCGTGAGGGCATCGGCCTCCGCGTCCTCGTACGGGGTCCGGGACACCCCGGCCACGACGGTGCCCAGTCGTCCTGCGTCGGCGTCCTCGGCGTCGGCCGTGACCGGCACCGCGAGCAGTGCCGTATCCCCGACGTCACGGCGGACCGGTGCCCTGACCCGGGCCAGGGACAGCACGACCGCCTCGACGGCCTGGTCGTGCCTCGGGCGCTCCAGGAGGCGGCCGTCGCGGTCGAAGACCCACGTCACTGCGTCGAGCACCGCCTCGTCCCGCGGGCCCTGTGCGGACGACAGCCCGACGCCCGCTGCCACCGTCGCGCTCGCGGCGGCGGCCCGGGCCTGGAGCACCGACAGTGCGTCCGCCTCCAGCGTCCGGGACAGCACGAGGTAGAACACCGCGGTCACGGGGACGAGCGCGGCCGCGAGGGCCAGCACCGCGGTCAGGACGAGTCGGCGGCGCATCAGTCGACCCGGTAGCCGACGCCGTGAGCGGTGCTGACCGTCAGGTCCGCGCCCACCGTGCGCAGCTTGCGCCGGACCCGCGCGACGTAGGCGTCGAGGGTGTTGTCGTGCACGATCGACCCGTGCGCCCAGGCGGCGGCCACCAGCGCACGCCGGCGCACGACCTCGCCGTGACGAGCCATCAGCGCCGACAGCAGCCGGAACTCGGTCGGTGTCAGGCGAACCTGCGTCACGGAGCCGTCCGGCGGCCGGACGCAGACGGTATGGGTCGCCGGGTCCAGGGCCACGCCGTCGGCAACCGGTTCCGACCGCACGTAGCGGCGGCCCAACGCCGTCACCCGCGCGACCAGCTCGGCGAAGACGAACGGCTTGACGAGGTAGTCGTCCGCACCGGAGGTGAACCCCAGCAGCCGGTCCGCGACCCCGTCGCGCGCCGTCAGGAAGAGCACGGGCACGTCCACGCCCCGCGCCCGGATCGCGAGGCAGACGTCGCGACCGTCGCAGTCCGGCAGCCCGACGTCCAGGACGACGACGTCCAGCTCCACAGCTGCACGGCCGCCCGCCCCGTTCTGCGGGCCCTGCTCACCGGCCACGGCGATGAGGAACTCCGCTCCCGTACCGACCGCGAGCGGCACCAGCAGTCCTTCGGCCCGCAGCCCGCGCACGATCGCGCGGCGCATCCGGGCGTCGTCCTCGACGACCCCCACCCGGTACGTCGCCACGCTGACCGACTCCTGACCCGCTCCGACCCCGGCCGTGACCTGCTCACGACACAGACCTCGACCGTGAGCCCATCGGCCCGGTCCCGGCCCCGGTCCAGTGAAGCAGGTGGCCGGAACCGTCCGCGGCTACGGGCGACGGACGGCGGCGAAGACGTCGTCGCAGCGGCCCGGTGCGCGGGTCCGGTCGACGAACCACTCGCGGCCCACGACCCGGTCGAACAGCCAGCGCGGCAGACCGAGGAGCAGGCGTAGCGTCCGGGTGCCGTCGTCGCTCGCGGCCTGGGTCACGTGCGCCTGCATCGCTCGTCGCTTGACGTCGGTGAAGGCCCGGACGTCGACCCGGTGGGTGATCTGGGCGCGCGGCGTGTAGGCAGCCCGGAGCCGGGCGGCATCAGCCCCGTCGACGAGCCGCAGGGCCGCGGCCAGCCG
>DAIOGQ010000240.1:0-6449 GCA_036745175.1 Kineosporiaceae bacterium | reverse complement strand
CCCAGGTCGAGCAGGACGACGTCCGGCCGGTCGTCGATGACCGACTGCAGGCCCGCGAGACCCGCGGGTTGCCAGCGCACGGCGTGCCCGCGCTCGGTGAGCGCGCGGATCAACGCGGAACGGATGCCCGCGTCGTCTTCGACGATGAGGATCACAGCCACTGCGGCGGACCGTACTACCGATCGCGACCGGTGTCCGACCGGGTGACAGGACCGTCATGGAGGCCACGCCCGGCCTGGCCGGTCAGCCGAGCCGGACGTCGTGGCGGACCGGATCGGAACCCGCGGTCCTCCCCGCCGCATCGCGGCAGCGCAGGTCCGGGCGGTCGACCCGCGACCCGGTTCCCAGGCGAGCCCCCATCGACGCGTTCCGGGCCCCGGGAGATCCCCGATGCCACGCCGTAGCCCCCGCGCCTAGCGTCCGGGGAGTCGGTTCGTGGACCCGCCGGAGGGAGGTCGTCATGTTGGTGAAGATGCCGGAGAGCTGGCCGCAGCCGCTCGTGGCGGTGCTCGCGATGGCACTGCTCGCGGTCCTGGACCTGGCTGGCGCCGTCGCGGCCAAGGAGGCGGTCGAGCGCCGCTCGCCGTGGATCGCCGCCCTGGGCGCCGTGCTCTTCCTGCTGCTGTTCTGGGTCTACGCCTGCAGCCTGCAGTACGCGGAGCTGGCTCCCGTGACGTTCGGCTGGATCGTGCTCCTGCAGGTCGGCGTGGTCCTTCTCGACCGGTTCAGGTACGGCGTCCAGCTGAGCACCGGGGCTTGGGTCGCCGTGGCGCTGATCCTCGCGGCCCAGGCCTACCTGCTCCTCGCCCCGAGGACCGCCGGGCCCGAGCCGCGTGACCAGGCGTCAGACGTCCTCATCCGGCTGGACGGACCCGTCCCGACGAGTCAGGCAGCCGTCGACCGACCAGCGACGCAGCCTGGCCCCGGTCAGGGCCTGTCGTCCGCTCCCAGCCGCAGCCGGGGCATCGTGCGCGGGTGACGGTGACAGCGCGCAGCCGGGCGTCGAAGGCAGTGGTCGTCGAGGCCACGACCTCCGTGGCGCACTGGGGGCAGGCCGACAGCGGAGGTCTCGCGAGACCGGTGGACATCTGGGCACTCCCCTCGAGGCGGTGACCCGGCCCCCGGGGCCTGCGGCCGACGCCCCCGGACACCGCCCTCCCGAGCGTGGCACGCGACCGCTCCCACCGGAACGGCTCGTCACCCGATCGGTTCCGTCACGGGGCCGTTCCCAGCTGATCGTCGGACAGCGCCTCATCCGTTCGCCGGACGTCCCCGCCCGGCGGCCGGGGCGGGCGGACCCGCAGGGGCGTCGGACCGGCGGTAGCGTCCCTCCGGGGGGCGGGCGAGACGCAGAAGATCAAGCACCCGATGGACACCGGCCAGCTGGGCCAGAAGGGCATCGAGTGGTGAGCCGCCTGGCCTGGCCTGGCCGACGGGCGGTGGCGGGCGGCGCCGATCGGCTCGTGACCGGCCGCCTGTCGGTGGCCGGGTCTAGCGTTGACGCACACCAGAACCCACCGTGAGTAGGACACCACCATGACCACACTCGAGAACCGGCCGAACACGGCACTGCTCGTCGTCGACGTGCAGAACGGCGTCGTCGAGGGCGCCCACGAGCGCGACGTGGTCGTCGCGAACGTCGGAGCCCTCGTCGAGAAGGCACGGCAGCAACAGGTCCCCGTCGTCTGGGTGCAGCACTCCGACGAGGGCCTCGCGCGGCAGAGCGATGCCTGGCGGATCGTCCCCGAGCTGACCCCGGGCGACGCCGAGCCGCTCGTCGAGAAGAACTACGGCGACTCCTTCGAGGCCACCACGCTCGAGAGCGTACTGTCCGGTCTCGGCGTCGGGCGGCTCGTCGTGGCCGGCGCGCAGACCGACGCGTGCATCCGCTCGACGCTCCACGGCGCGTTGGTCCGCGGGTACGACGCGACGCTCGTCAGCGACGCCCACACGACGGAGGACCTGTCGGCCTGGGGGGCGCCACCGCCGGGCCAGGTCATCGCGCACACGAACCTGTACTGGAGCTACCAGGCGGCGCCGGGGCGGACGGCCGACACGGTCGCGACGGAGGACGTCGACTTCGCCGGCCCGGCCTGAGCGGTCGTCTGGCGGCCCGTCACCGCCGTCAGGCGCTGACGGCGACCCGCGCCTGCGTGGCGTCCCCCGGGCCGCCCGGGTCGAGGACGCCCGTGGGGCCGACGGCCGCCGCCCCCCGCACGCGCCGCGGACGCGGGTCAGACCTGGCGGCCGATGAACGCGAGCAGGCGGGTCTGGGCGTCCGCGTCGTCCGGCACCTCGACCTTCGGGCCGTACTGCCCGCTACCACGGAGCACGGCGTCCATCGGCTGCATCCTCTCGAGCATCACCGCGCACCGCGCGGGGTCGAGGCGCTCGTCCTGACCGGTCGCGCGCGCGAGGTCCCAGGTGTGGAGGAAGACGTCGGCCGTGTAGAACCGGCTCACCGCGTCGGGCAGCGGGACCTCGCCGATGTGGGGGTTCACGAGGACCCTGCCGGACGTCGTGGGGTCGTCGAGCAGCGCCTGCACGGCGTCGCTGTGCACCGTCCAGGCGGCGACCGGGTCGTCGTCGACCGACGGTCCGGACGCGAGGTCGACGCCGGCACCGGCCCGCAGGAACGCCGGGAACCACTCGACGAGGTGCCGGACGACGTCCCGTGCCAGCCAGCCCTCGCACGGCGCGGGGGCGTCCCAGCCGGAGGGGTCGACTCCCCGCACCCGGTCGCTGAACAGGCCGGCGATCATGCGGTGCTCGTCGGCGGGACGTGTCATGGCGGTGCCTCCGGGAGGTGCGGGCGACGGGTGGTCGGTGACGGTCGGTCGGCGACGGTCAGGCCGGTCTGCAGGCAGACCCGCGGACGCGTGCAGAATCATCGCGGTCAGAACCTGTCCGCGTGGGCCGCTACGGTCCGGCGCCATGACAGCGCAGATCGACTTCGTGGACGTGGTCCGGCGGGAGGCGGTGCGCTGCTCGCGGCTCCTGCGCTCCGTCGACCACGCCGTCGACGTCCCCCACCTGCCGGGCTGGACCGTCGGGGACGTCGCGGCACACCTCGCGGGTGACTTCCGCTGGGCGACCGGGATCATCACCGCCCGGGGCGGAAGCGGTGGCCCGGCGTCCGTCCACGAGCGGGGCGAGGCCCTGTGCGAGGTCTTCGACGACCTCGCCGCCGCGATGGTCGCCGCGGTCGCTGCTGCCGCCGCCGACCCCGACGTGCCGTGCCCGAACTTCGCCGAGCGCAGCCGGGGCCGGCTCGGTTGGTGGCCGCGGCACCAGGCCCACGAGACGACGCTGCACCGCTGGGACCTCGAGACCGCGGCGCCGGGCCGCACCCCGGTCGACCCGGCGCTCGCCGCGGACGGTGTCGACGAGCTGTTCGGGGTCTACACCCGACGCTACGGGCCGCACGACCTCGACGAGCCGGTGACGATCCGCTGCCTCGGAGTCGACGCAGCCTGGCGGGTCGAGCCGTTCGGCACCCGGGGCCGGGTGCGGATCCACCGCGTGCCCGGCCTGCTCCGGGCCGACCTCGAGGGCGACCCCGCCGCGCTGCTGCTCACGCTGTGGCACCGGCTCAGCCCGGACGACGCCGGTCTCGTCATCCGGTCGAAGGACGAGCAGGTGCGCGCGTTCCTGGCCGGGCCGCTCACCGCGTGACCAGCAGCGGGCGACCGTTGCGGCGCAACGGGTCCGGAGGGAACTCCCGGCTGCAGCGGCGTCACTCCGGCAGCCGCGCGGCCGCCGCGTGCTCGGCGAGGAACCCGTCGATCACCGCGACGATCTTCTCGACGTTCCTGCGGTTACGGCCCCAGTCGACGAGGCCGAACGCGAGCGCCGAGTCGACCCTCGCCTCGCTGGGCTCGGTCGGCGCGACCTGGCCGACCTGGATCGTGACGTTCTCGCCCCATGACCACAGCGACGTCGGGCGGGCGGCGAAGACCATGCCCCGGGCAGGGTCGACGGTACTCACCCTGAAGCCGATCTGCGGCAGCACGCGGGCGAACGCGTCGAGCACGACGGGGTAGGGGTAGGGCAGCCGGAGCTGCTGGTGGTGGCGGGTGGCCATCACGGCCTCCTTCGGCGGTCCGGGCGGGCCAGGGACGCAGGGTAGATCATGCCTCGCCCCGCTCCGTCTCCGCGTGCGCCCAGGCGAGGTACGCCTCCTCGGCGACCGGCAGCGTCGCGAAGAGCATGTCCGCCCCGATGAGCTCGTCGAGGCCCGCCCGGCGCAACGGGATGAGCAGGTCGTTCTTCACCCGGGCCAGCCCCAGCCGGACGCCGCGCTGCGCGAGGTCGTCGT
Organism: Kineosporiaceae bacterium; assembly: GCA_036745175.1. GTDB lineage: Bacteria > Actinomycetota > Actinomycetes > Actinomycetales > Kineosporiaceae > R-H-3. Next base: position 2,131 of record DAIOGQ010000240.1, on the reverse strand, counting down.
GCAGCCCGCGCAGCCCGTCGGCCGCGGTGATGTCGACCTCGACGTTCGCCTCGACGTTGAGGACGAACCAGCTCACCGGGTGCTCGGGGTCGGCGGAGTTCTCCTGCTCGACGACACGCAGCGCCCTGCGGCGCAGGTCGGCCACGTTGGCGAAGAACAGCGGTGCGTCGTACCGGTAGACGACCAGCCCCGGCAGCGTCTGCGCGTCCGGGTAGTCGTCGACGTCGTGCATTCCGGCCATCCCGGGCACCCGGCCGAGCACGCCCTCGTGCGGCCGCGCGAGCCTGCCGGCCATCTCGAGCAGGCTCAGCGCGATCGCGACGACGACGCCGGTGAGGATGCCGAAGACGACCGTCCCGACGAGCGAGGCGAGCGCGAGCACGAGCTCCGTCGTCCGGAACCGGGCCAGCCGGACGAACTCGCGCCACGAGACGAGCTTGCTCGCGGCGTAGAGCACGACCGCCCCGAGCGCTGCCTTCGGCAGGTCCGACAGCAGCGGTCCGGCGGCGAAGAGCACGACGACGACGACACCCGCCGCGACGAGCGAGTAGAGCTGCGAGCGCGCCCCGGCGGCGATCGCGAGCGCGGTCCGTGACCCGGACGACGAGATCGGGAAGCCGCCGACGAGACCGGCCGCGGCGTGCACGCCGGCGAGCGCGAGGAGCTCCTGCTGGGGGTCGACCTCGGGCGGCGGCAACGGACGGCGCACGCGGCCGCCGGTCCCGGCATCCGCCTGCGGCGCTGAGGCCGCCCCGGCCGCCCCGGCTGCCTCTGCTGCTCCGGCCGACGGGACCTTCGCTGCCGTCGCGTCCGGGCTCTCCTCGTCGTCGGTGTCCGTGGGTGGCCCCGGGAACCCGCGCGCGATGAGGGTGTTGTCACCGTAGGCGACGACGGCGACGGCGAGCCCGGCGATGGCGAGGGCCTGGAGGTCGCCGGTCCCGATGGCAGGCAGCTGCGGGCGGGGCAGCCCGGACGGCACCGCGCCGACGACCTGGACGCCACGGTCGACGAGCCCGGCGACCGCGCTGACCACTGTCGCCGACGCGACCGCGACGAGCGGGCCGGGCCACGAGGGCCGGACCCGCTGGACGCCGAGGAGCAGCGTGAGCGTCGCGGCGCACACCGCGACCGTCGGCCAGTGGGTGCCGGCTGCGACGTCGAGGAACGAGCCGAGCTGGGCCACGATGCTCTCGCCGTCGACCTCCGTGCGGGTGATCCGGCCGAGCTGGCCGACGACCATGAGGACCGCGCCGCCGGCGAGGTAGCCGACGAGCAGTGGCTGCGAGAGCAGGTCGGCGACGACCCCGAGCCGGGCGAGCCGGGCGATCAGGCACCAGCCGGCGACGACGAGGCACAGCCCCGAGGTCAGCGCGGCGGCGCGTGCGGCGTCCCCGTGCGCGAGCGGCGCGACCGTCGCGGCCGCCATCAGCGCGACGGTCGACTCCGGCCCCGCCGAGAGCACGCGCGAGGACCCGAGGAGGGCGTAGACGACGCCGGCCGCGAGGGCCGTCCACAGTCCCGCCACCGGCTGGACGCCGACGATCGCCGCGTACGCCATGACCTGCGGCACGAGGTAGGCCGCGACGGCGAGCCCGGCGAAGACGTCGGCACGCAGCCAGCGGCGGCGGTACGCGCGGAGCACGGCGAGGCCCGGCGCGAGCGCCTCGAACCGTTGCTCGCGGCTGAGCGGCGGGTCCTCGTCGAGCTCGTGGTCGATGGCCGGACGGCGCGTGAGCCGGGGCCGCGCGACGCGGCGGCGCGCGCCGCGGGCGTCCCGTGGGTCCTCGCCGCCGCGGTCGCCGCCCGCGCCGGCCGCGCGCTGGTCGGCGTCCGTGCGAGCACCGGGATGACCGGGGTCGTCGGGCACCCTCTGCGTGCGGCCGCGCCGGCGCCTGTCGTGGCCCTTCTTCGGCATGGCGGCCACCTCCGGGCGGCTCGCCCGATCCGGAGAGGCTTCCTTCACCGGGCGTTCACCGGACGACGCTAGCGACCGCGACCGCCGGCGACGAGGGACCGAAGGGCGCCGGTGTGCCGTCCCGGTCTTGCATCGCCAGGACGCGGCCCGGCCGGATCGGGCGGGCCGGGCTGCGTTCCGGGGTCAGGACGAGCGGCGCCGCCCCCGGCCCCCGGT
>DAIOGQ010000239.1:1478-6501 GCA_036745175.1 Kineosporiaceae bacterium | reverse complement strand
GACAGCACGTCCTTGACGAGCTGCGGCTGCATGACGACCCCACCGTTCGCGATCCCCGCACTGACCATCGCCATCTGCATCGGCGTCACCCGGACCTCGAACTGCCCGATCGCCGACTGCGCCGTCTGCGGCGGGTCCGGGCTCGCCGGGAAGCTGCTCGGGGTGACCTTCAGCGGGATGGCCAGCGCCTGGCCGAAGCCGAACTTCTTGGCCTGCTCCCGGAGCGCGTCGCCCCCGAGGTCGAGGCCGACCGAGCCGAACGCGGTGTTGCACGAGATCCGCAGCGCGTCCTGCAGCGACACCTTGTCGTTCGCCCCGCAGGGGCCGCTGAAGTCGTTCGGCAGGTTCTTGCCGGTCTGCGGAAGGTCGAGCTCGGCCGGCCCGTCGACGAGCGTGTCGGGGCTGTAGCGTCCGCTCGACAGCGCCGCCGCCGCCGTCACGATCTTGAAGACCGAGCCCGGCGGGTAGCCGCGGCCGGCGATCGCCCGGTCGTCGAGCGGGCGGGCCGGGTCGGCGAGCAGCTTGTCCCAGGCGGCCGTGACCTTCTTGATGTCGTGGCTCGCGAGCAGGTTCGGGTCGTAGCCCGGCTTGCTCACCATCGCCAGGACCGCACCGGTCTTCGGGTCGAGCGCGACGAGGGCGCCGCGCTGGTCGCCGAGAGCCTCCCAGGCCACCTTCTGGACGGCGGGGTCGATCGTCAGCTCGACGGAGGCGCCCTGCGGCTGCCGGCCGGTGAACAGGTCGGACAGCCGCCGGTAGAACTGCTGGTCGGCGGTGCCCGCGAGCAGGTCGCCGACGGCCGCCTCCATGCCGACCGGCTTGTAGACGATCGAGTAGAAGCCGGTGATGTGGCTGTACGTCGCGGGCGAGGGGTACTTGCGCAGGAAGCCGTAGGCGTCGTCCACGGGGACCGACTGCGCGACGGTGCGGCCGTTGACGAGCAACGGGCCGCGCTCGCGGCCGAACTCCTTGAACTGGGTGCGGCGGTTGTCGGTGCGCGCGTTGAGCGTGCCCGAGTCGACGAACTGCACGTAGGTGGCACTGAGGAGCAGCGAGAAGAAGAGCAGGGCGACGACGGCCGCGAGGCGGCGCAGCGGGGCGTTCACACGGTCACCTCCGCCGGAGCGGGCCGGCGCGCGGCGTCCGAGATGCGCAGCAGCAGCGCGACGACCATCCAGTTCGACAGCAGCGCCGAGCCGCCGTAGGCGAGGAACGGCATGACCAGTCCGGTCAGCGGGATGACCCGGGTGACGCCGCCGGCGACGACGAAGACCTGCAGGGCGAGCGTGAACGACAGGCCGGCCGCGAAGAGCTTGCCGAACCCGTCGCGGACGCCGATCGCCGTCCGCAGGCCCCGTTCCACGAGGACGCCGTACAGCAGCAGCAGCGCGAAGATCCCGGTGAGCCCGAGCTCCTCGCCGATCGCCGCGAAGATGAAGTCGCTCTCGGCGAAGGGGATGATGTCCGGCCGGCCCTCGCCGAGGCCGGTGCCGATGAGCCCGCCGCTCGCCATGCCGTAGAGACCCTGGATGAGCTGGAAGGAGTTGTCGAGGACGTCGGGGTCGAACGGGTGCAGCCAGATGTCCACCCGGCGCTGGACGTGGCCGAAGATCGTCCACGCGACGAAGGCGCCGGCGGCGAACAGGCCCATGCCGATGACGATCCAGCTCCGCCGCTCGGTCGCGACGTACAGCATCGCGACGAAGAGACCGAAGAAGAGCAGCGACGTCCCGAGGTCGCGCTCGAAGACCAGGACGCCGAGGCTCGCGACCCAGGCGACGAGGATCGGGCCGAGGTCGCGGGCCCGCGGCAGCTGGATCCCGAGCACACGTCGTCCGACGAGGGCGAGCGAGTCCCGCGCCGTGACCAGGTACCCGGCGAAGAAGAGCGCCAGGAGGATCTTGGCGATCTCTCCCGGCTGGAACGACAGCGGCCCGAGGCTGATCCAGATCCGGGCGCCGAAGATCTCGACGCCGAGCCCCGGCACGAGGGGCAGCAGGAGCAGCACGAGACCGCCCGCGGCCGCCGTGTACGTGTAGCGGGCCAGGATCCGGTGGTCGCGGACGACGAGCAGCACGGCGACCGCGGCCGACACCCCGACCGCCGTCCAGACGAGCTGCTTGGTGGCCAGCGCGGAACCGAAGTCGCGGCCCTCGGCGAGGTCGAGCCGGTGGATGACGACGAGCCCGAGGCCGTTGATCGCGGTCGCGATCGGGAGGATGACAGGGTCGGCGTACGGCGCGGCGAACCGCAGCACCAGGTGGAGGACGAACGCCAGGACGGCCAGGCCGCCGCCGACGCTGAGCCAGTCGGCCGGGACGCGGTCCTCCGACGCCAGCCCGACGAGCGCGTAGGCGCCGATCGCGATCGCGATCGACAGTGCGAGGAGCACGAGCTCGACGTTGCGGCGCGGCCGGGTCTCCAGCTCGGTGACGACAGCCATCAGCTCACCCCCCGGCCGCCGGCGACCGGGCCGGCGGTGGAGGTGGTGACGACGTGCGTCACGGCGGGCGTCATGGCGTGACGTCCCCGCAGCCCGCGTCCGGCGGAGCCGGCTCGCTCGTCGTGCCCGCCGAGGCGCTCGCGCTCGTCGGCAGGGCGACCGGGTCGGTCTCGGTGAGCGACGGCGACGGGGCGGGGGCCGACGTCCCCGCGGCCTTGGGTGCGATGCTCGGACCGCCGGTCGCCGTGGGGGTGCCGGTCGCCTTGGCCGTCGTGGTCGCCTTCGCCGTCGTGCTGGCGGTCGGGCCGGCCGTCGTCGTGGCCGTCGCGGTCACCGTCGGGGAGCCGGTGACGCTCGGCGAGGCCGTCAGCGACGGGCTTGGGGACGCCGTCGCGAGCCGGCACGCCTCGGCGCGCTCGCTGAGGCTGTCGACGATCGTCCAGGCCTGCTGCTCGGTGTCGGCGACGATCCCGTTCGAGACCTGCTCCCGGTCGTAGGCGGGCAGGTCGGTGATCGGGATGTCCGTCGCGACGGAGTCGACGCGGGACAGCCTGACCGGGCCGACGTCGTCCGGCAGGCCCTGGTAGACCGCGACGAACCCGGCGTCCTGCCCGACGAAGTACTGGTGCATGACCCAGCGCCACGCGGTGTACCCGCCGCCGACGAGAACTGCGAGCACGACGAGCCCGCCGACGAGCCGGGCGACCCCGCGCCGGCGCCGGACCTGCGGCGCGACGGTCTCGTCGTCCGCGGCGACGAGCGGGATCGGCTGGGTGTCGCCGTCGAGGGACATCGGCACGGGCGCGGTGAGGGCGGCGGCCCGTTCGGCGGCGGACGGCGCCCCGACGGCGGCACGGCTGCGCTGGACGAGCGCGGCGGCCCCGACGACGGAGGGGTTCGTCTCCGCGTGGGTCACCGAGGCGTCGACGACGTCCGCGACGATGCAGGTGACGTTGTCCGGGGCGCCGGCGCGCAGCGCCAGCTGGACGAGCGCCTCGCACGTCGACGCCGGGTCGGCACCGGCGGCCAGCGCGTCGCGCAGGGTGTCGTGGCTGACGACGCCGGACAGACCGTCCGAGCACAGCAGGTAGCGGTCGCCGTGACGACCCTCACGCATCGACAGGTCGGGCTCGACGTCGTCGATGACGTCGCTGAGCACCCGCATGAGGACCGAGCGCTGCGGGTGCTGCTCGGCCTCCTCCAGCGTGAGCCGGCCGTCGTCGACGAGGGTCTGGACGAACGTGTGGTCCTTGGTGATCTGGATGAGCTCGCCCTCGCGGAGCACGTAGGCGCGCGAGTCGCCGATGTGGGCCAGTGCGAGCTTGCCGCCCGTGCGCAGGAGCGCGGTGACGGTCGTGCCCATGCCGGTGAGCTGGGGCTCCTCGTCGACGCGGGTGAGCAGCTCGCGGTGGGCGGCGAAGACCGCCTGCTTGAGGTGCTCGAGCGCGTCGTCCGCGCCGTGCGACTCGCCGTCGAGCGGGGCGAGCTCGCCGACCGCCAGGGACGACGCGACGTCGCCCCCGGCGTGACCACCCATCCCGTCGGCGACGACGAGGAGGTGCGGGCCCGCGTAGGCGGAGTCCTGGTTGTTCTGGCGGACCAGACCGACGTCGGAGCGGGCCGCATAGCGCAGGGCGATCGCCAACCCAGCTACCTCCGCAGCTCGAGGACCGTCCGGCCGACCCGCACAGGTGTGCCGATGTCGACCGGGGTGGGGGACTCGACCTTGGACCGGCCGAGGTAGGTGCCGTTCGTGGAGCCGAGGTCCTCGACCAGCCAGGTGCCGGCGTCGAGGAAGAAGCGGGCGTGCCGGTTGGACGCGTAGTCGTCCTCCAGCACGAGCGTGCACTCGGGGGCACGGCCGATCAGGATAGCCGCCTGGCCGAGCGCCAGGGACGTCCCCTTGAGCCCGCCCTCGGTGACCACGAGGGTGTGCGGGACCTTCCGTTCCTCGGTGTCACGCCCTCGCACGACCGCCGGCGGCGCGGCGGTGGCTGCCCCGGACCGGGCGGTCGTACGCCGGGTGACCCGGGTCCCGAAGAGGTCGCTGCGCAGCACTGCGACGACCGACAGGACCAGGATCCACAGCAGGGCCAGATACCCCAGGCGGAGCAGGGTGAGGGTGAGCTCGCTCATCGGCCGGCGGTCACCACTGCCCTGGGTGGTAGGTGATGCGGGTCCGGCCGACCGTGATGGTGCTGCCGTCGGTGAGCGTGCCGGCGTGCACCCGCTCGCCGTCGACGAAGGTGCCGTTCGTGGAGCCCAGGTCGATGACCCGGGCGCGCCCGTCGACGACGTGGACCTCGGCATGCCGGCGTGAGACGCCGGGGTCGTCGAGGACGATGTCGACGTCCATGGCTCGGCCGATGACCGTGACGGGGCCGTCGATCGGGTGCGCGCGGCCGTCGACGTCGAGCGTGCCGAGAGACGCCGGCGAGCTGCTCGCCCAGGACGGCGCGTGCTCGGCGGGGGCGTCCTGGGTCGCCGGCGGGGGCCAGCCGGACGGCGCGGGGTCGCCGGGGCGGGACGGCAGGGCCGGCGGTGCGCCCGGGTAGGGCGGCGCGGCGGGGTAGGACTGCG
>DAIOGQ010000239.1:0-1378 GCA_036745175.1 Kineosporiaceae bacterium | reverse complement strand
CTGCGGACGCGGAAGACCCCGGTGTCGAGGTCCTCGGCCTCCTCGAACTCGACGTGGACCGGGCCGACGAAGGCGTAACGCTGCTGACGGGCGTGCTCGTGCACGGCAGCGCTCAGCTCGTCGCCGAGCGCGACCTCCCACTCGCCGAGGCGGTCGTGGTCGGCGTGCCCGAGCTCCACGACGAACGCGTTCGGGGCGATCGTTCTGTCGCGGCCGACGATCGCGGCCTTCTCGTCGCACTCGCGCCGCAGCGCGCTGGCGATCTCGACGGGCTGCACCTCGCTGCGGAACGCCTTGGCGAAGGCGCCGTTCACCGCACGCTCGATGCCCTTCTCGAAGCGGTCGAGCACTCCCACGGCCGTCCTCCTCTCCGCCACGCACGTGCGCCCGGTGCCGGGACCGCCGTTCGCCGCACACGGAGGGTGGTCCACCGTGGCGCCCGGGCGACCCCAAGCCGAGCAGGCCGGAGGGCAACCTCCCGCCGGCCGGTACCTGGTCAGCCTAACCGCGCCGCGTGCCCTCGGAGGACCCGCTCGGTCCCACCGCCGTGGACCGTGACCGGATCTCCACCTGCTCGTCACGACAGGTGACGAGCATCGAGCGCCCGAGGTTGCAGGGGCCCCGAGGTTGCAGGGAGACGCCGCTCACAGCGCGACCCCGACCGCCCAGGCGTAACCGTCGGGGTCCTCGACGATCGTGTCCCGCCAGCCGTGCGGCTTGTCCGCCGGCTCCTGGAGCACCGGGCTGCCCTGGTCGTGCGCGGCGGCCGCGACGGCGTCCGGGTCGAGGCCGAGCTGCCGCAGCTCGGCGCCCAGGCCGCGCCGTGCGCCGCCGGTGAGGTCCGGGGCCCACGCGTGGGCCGCGTACGTGCCGTCCGCGTGGAGCATCAGGGGCACACCGAGCACCTCGAGCGCCGCGAAGGAGGCGTCCGCGTGCTGGACCCGCGCGCGCAGGACGTCGCGATACCAGCCGGCCGAGCGCCGGGGGTCGCGGACGACGAGGTTGGCGCAGAAGGCCGGCAGCCCGCGGCCGTACCCGGGCGGGTCCGGCAGCGGGTCCGTCGCGCCGTCCGCAAGGCGACCAGCCGCGTGATCGGTCATGCGGCTGGAGGCTAGACGGCGCCCCCGACAGGCAACGGGTCCGCCGGCCCGGCCGCCCGGCCGCCCGGCCGGGCTTCGGACCCGGCCACCGCCGAGTCGTCCCACTGGCGCAGCGGCTCGCGCGACCGCCGGATATCGGGGTCGGGACCCGCTGCGCTGCGTGCTAGCCTCTTCTGGCTCGCGCGAGTGGCGGAACAGGCAGACGCGCACGGTTCAGGTCCGTGTGTCCGAAAGGACGTGGGGGTTCAACTCCCCCCTCGCGCACCAGACGAAGTGGC
>DAIOGQ010000238.1:0-6502 GCA_036745175.1 Kineosporiaceae bacterium | reverse complement strand
GGCGACGTCCACTCCGGAGCGGGCTGACCCGACCCGATGGTCGGCGCCGTCCTGTCCACAGATCCGGGGATCGCCCCACTGTCCACAGCCGCGGGGCGACGGCGCGCCGACGAGCGACCGCCTGGCGACGATCTGCTCATGTGGTCGGAAGGGTTCCCTGCGGCGGACTACGTCCGCCAGGCGCGGCGGCTCGCCGGGATGAGCCAGCGCGACTTCGCGAAGAAGGTGGGAGTGGGCCGGTCGACGGTCGAGCGGGTCGAGACCGGGGACTGTCCGAGCCTGCGGCTCTTCGAGCGGATCGTCGCGGCCGCCGGCCTCGTGCTCGTCGTCGGCAGGCCGCAGACCGTGGCCGGCGGTGGCCTCGGCGGCCTTGTGTTCGTGCCGCCGCTCGAGGAGTTCGACGGCGACTGCCGGGACGGCGCCCGGCGGCGGTACCCCGCACACCTGCCACTCGTCGTCGACCCCGTGCAGGGCGAGTGGTGGGGCGACCGCTACGGGCTCGCGCGGCCTCCGGAGACGTTCTACCGGGACCGGACGCTGCGCGAGGTGCGACGGTCTCTGTCGCAGTGGGACGTCCGCCCGTGCGGTCCACGACCGAGGTGGCCGCTGCCGCTCGTGCACGCCGCCGCAGCCATGCAGCGGGCCGGGGAGCCGGGACGCCGTACCCGGCTGCCGCCGAGATCGCAGAGCCCCGATTCACGCATCGGCCGCGGGTCTTGCGAGACTGGGGCCGTGACCCCGTACCCCGTGGACGCGCCGGCGTCCGAAGCGCTCTTCGAGCGGGCCCGGGCCATCGTCCCCGGCGGCGTCAACTCCCCGGTCCGGGCCTTCCGTGCCGTCGGCGGGACGCCGCGGTTCATGGCCCGGGGCGCCGGGCCCTACCTCTACGACGCGGACGGGCGCGAGTACGTAGACCTCGTCTGCTCGTGGGGGCCGATGATCCTCGGCCATGCCCACCCCGAGGTGCTCGGCGCCGTCCAGAAGGCCGCGGCCGACGGCTTCTCCTTCGGCACGCCGACCGAGAACGAGCTGCTCCTCGCGGAGGAGATCGTCGCCCGGGTCGGCCCGGTCGAGAAGGTCCGGCTCGTCAGCTCGGGCACCGAGGCGACGATGAGCGCGATCCGGCTCGCCCGTGGATTCACCGGGCGCAGCAAGGTGGTGAAGTTCGCCGGCCACTACCACGGGCACGTCGACGCGCTCCTGGCCGCCGCGGGCTCCGGGGTCGCGACGTTCGCCCTCCCCGACAGCCCGGGCGTCACCGGGGCGAGCGCCGCCGACACGCTCGTGCTGCCGTACAACGACGTGGCCGCGCTCGAAGCCGCCTTCGCCGCGCACGGCCACGACATCGCCTGCCTCATCACCGAGGCGGCCGCAGGGAACATGGGTGTCGTGCCGCCCGCGCCCGGGTTCACCGCCGCGTTGCGCCGGGTCACCAAGGCCCACGGAGCCCTCTTCGTGAGCGACGAGGTCATGACCGGGTTCCGGGTGAGCGCAGCCGGCTGGTACGGCCTCGAAGGCCCGACCGCGGACGGCGCGCCCGACCTCTTCACGTTCGGCAAGGTCATGGGCGGCGGCTTCCCGGCCGCGGCGTTCGGCGGCCGGGCCGACGTCATGAGCCACCTCGCACCGGAGGGCCCCGTGTACCAGGCGGGCACGCTGTCCGGGAACCCGGTCGCGACCGCGGCGGGCCTGGCGACCCTCCAGGGCTGCACCCCGGAGGTCTACGCCCGGCTCGACTCCGCCGCCCGGACCGTGTCGGCCGCCGCGTCGGACGCGCTCGCCGCGGCGGGGGTGCCGCACGTCGTCCAGCGCGCCGGCTCCATGTTCAGTGTCTTCTTCGCGGCCGGCGACACCCTCACCGCGGTCGCGGACTACGACGACGCCCGCCGACAGGACCTCGCGGCGTTCAAGGCGTTCTTCCACAGCATGCTCGCCGCCGGCGTCTACCTTCCGCCGAGCGCGTTCGAGTCCTGGTTCCTCTCGGCAGCCCACGACGACGTCGCCGTCGACCGGATCCTTTCCGCGCTGCCCTCCGCCGCGAAGGCCGCCGCGGCCGCCGGTTCGTCGGCAGGTCAGGCCGGCGGTGCGGCTGCCAGGATCACCTCATGACCGAGCGGACCGTCGTCCATCTGCTGCGGCACGGCGAGGTGCACAACCCGGACAAGATCTTGTACGGCCGCCTGCCGGGCTACAACCTCTCCGAGCTGGGCCGCACGATGGCCGACCGCGCCGCGGAGTACTTCGCCACGCACGACGTCGTGCACCTCGTGTCGTCGCCGCTCGAGCGCGCGCGGCAGACCGCCGCGCCGATCGCCGCCGTGACCGGCCTCGAGGTGACGATCGACGCCCGGCTCATCGAGTCCGAGAACGTCTTCGAGGGCCAGCGCTTCGGCGTGGGCGACGGCAGCCTGCGGCGCCCGTCGGCGTGGAGGCACCTGGTCAACCCGTTCCGGCCCTCGTGGGGCGAGCCCTACGCCCAGGTCGCCTGGCGGATGCACGCCGCGTCGCAGGACGCCCGGGACGCCGCCCGCGGGCACGAGGCCGTCATGGTCAGCCACCAGCTGCCGATCTGGATCACCCGCCGTGCCGCCCAGCACCGCAGGTTCGTCCACGACCCGCGCCGTCGCGAGTGCTCGCTCGCGTCGGTGACGTCGCTGCACTACGACGGCGACGACCTCGTCTCCGTGTCGTACGCCGAGCCGGCCGCCGACCTGCTCCCGCAGGCGAGCAAGGTGGCCGGGGCATGACCGGACGCCGTGTCGTCGCCGCCGTCTCGGCCGGCCTGCTCGCGGTCGGCGTGCTCGCCGCGTGCTCGACGGGCGGCACGGCCGACGGGACGGCCGGCAGCGGCGCGAACTACGTCGGCGGCGACGGGACGATCACGTTCCTGTCCGCGGCCGAGCGCCGCGACCCCGTGGCCCTCGCCGGGGAGACGCTCGAGGGCGCGCAGCTCGACCTCGCGACGCTCCGCGGCAGGGTCGTGGTCATCAACGTGTGGGGCTCGTGGTGCCCGCCGTGCCGCAAGGAGGCCCCCGACCTCCAGGAGGCCTACGAGCAGCTGAGGCCGCAGGGCGTCGAGTTCGTCGGGATCAACTTCCGCGACCCCGACCCCGCGCCCGCCAAGGCGTTCCAGCGGACCTTCGGCATCACGTACCCCAGCCTGCGTGACGACGGCGGCAACGCGCTCCTCGCGCTGCGCGGCGCCGTGTCCGCCAACTCCATCCCCTCGACGCTCGTCCTCGACACGGAGGGCCGGATCGCCGCCCGGGCGAGCACGGTCGTCACCCGGACGACGCTCGTCGACCTCGTCGCGGACGTCCGCTCCGGCGGGACCACGGGATGAGCCTCGGTCAGACGGTGTTCGACGGCTCGCTGCTGCTCGCCGTCCCGATCGCCGTCGCCGCCGGCCTGGTGTCGTTCGCCTCGCCGTGCGTCCTGCCGCTCGTACCGGGCTACCTCGGCTATGTCACGGGCCTGACGGGCGTCGATCTCGAGCAGCAGCGCCGCGGCCGGATGCTCGCCGGGATGGCCCTGTTCGTCGCCGGCTTCAGCGCCGTGTTCGTCGCGATGGGTGTTCTCGCCGGGGCGCTCGGATCGCTGCTGCTGCAGTACGAGCGGGTCCTTACCGTCGTCCTCGGGGTCGTGACGATCGGGCTGGGCCTGGTCTACCTCGGCGCGCTGCCGGTCCTGCAGGGGGAGCGACGTCTCGACGTCCGGCCGGCCGCGGGACTGGCCGCCGCGCCGCTGCTGGGCGCGACCTTCGGCCTCGGCTGGACGGCATGCACGGGCCCGACGCTGGCGGTCATCGTCAACCTCGGGCTCGTCGGCGGCAACCCGACCCGCGGCGCGCTGCTCGCCGTCGCGTACTGCCTCGGCCTCGGGCTGCCGTTCCTCGCCGCGGGCCTGGCGTACCGGCGGGCGATGGAGGCGTTCGACCTCGTCCGCCGGCACCGCGTGCTCGTCACCCGGGTCGGCGGTGGGATGCTCGTCGTCGTCGGCGTGCTGCTCGTGAGCGGGGTCTGGGGCGTGCTCATGCAGAGCCTCAAGGGCTCGATCGCCGGATTCGAGACCGTCCTGTGAGCCGGGACCGTGTCGCGACGGGTGGCCGCTGATGGTCGACACCCTGCTTCCCGAGACTGCGCGACCCGAGCCGATCCGGCAGCCCGGCCTCGGCCCGGTCGGCTGGCTGCGATGGGCCTGGCGGCAGTTGACGAGCATGCGCGTCGCGCTGCTGCTCCTCATGCTGCTCGCCGTGGCCGCCGTCCCCGGCTCGGTCTTCCCCCAGCGCCGGATCGACCCCGGCGCGGTGACGGCCTACCTCTCCGAGCACCCCTCGACCGGCCCGTGGCTCGACCGGCTCGGCGCCTTCGACGTCTACTCCTCGCCGTGGTTCGCGGCGGTGTACCTGCTCCTGTTCGTCTCGCTCGTCGGCTGTGTCGTGCCCCGGGCGCGCCAGCACTGGCGCAACGCCCGCAGCGCGCCGCCGCGGACGCCGCGCCGGCTGGACCGGCTCCCGGTGCACGCGACCGCCGTCCTCGACGGAGTTGACGAGACCGCGGCCCTCGACGCTGCCCGGACGGCGTTGCGCCGACGCCGTTTCCGGCTCGCCGACCACGGGTCCAGCGTCGCCGCCGAGAAGGGCCACAGTGCCGAGACCGGAAATGTCGCCTTCCACCTCGCGCTCCTCGGGCTGCTCGTCTCGATCGCGGCCGGGTCGCTGTTCTCCTACTCCGGGCAGGCGATCGTCGTCGAGGGCGAGCGGTTCGCCAACGTGTGGCCGCGCTACAACTCCTTCCAGGCCGGCCGCCAGGTCGACCCCGGTGACCTGCCCCCGTTCACGATGACGCTCGACTCGCTGAGCGTCGTTTTCGACGAGACGACGCAGGGCAACCAGTTCGGCGCCCCGAGGTCCTTCGACGGCCGGCTCACCGTCGTCGACGAGCCCGGCGCGGCACCGCGGGCCGCCCGCCTGCGGGTCAACTCGCCGCTCGACGTCGACGGGACGCGGGTCTTCCTCGTCGGCAACGGGTACGCGCCGGTCGTCACAGTCCGGGACGGCGAGGGGCAGGTGGCCGCGAGCGGTCCGGTGCCGTTCCTCGCCCGGGACGCGCGGTACACCTCGGTCGGCGTCGTCAAGGTCCCGGATGCCGCCCCACGCCAGATCGGCCTGTCCGGGCTCTTCCTGCCGACCGCCTTCGTCGACCCGCGACTCGGCCCGGTCTCGATCTTCCCTGACGCCAAGGACCCCCGGCTCTACCTCACCGCCTGGGTCTCGCGGCCCGGCGAGGACGGGCTCGGCCTCGACAGCGGCGTGCCGCAGTCGGTGTACGTGCTCGAGACCGAGGACATGGTCCAGCTCCGGGGCTCGGACGGCGAGCCGCTGCGGCTGCTGCTCTCGCCGGGGGCGACCGTCGACCTGCCGGGCGGCGCGGGCTCGGTGACCTTCGACGGCGTCAAGCGGTACGCCGCGCTGGACATCCGCTACGACCCGAGCAAGGTCTGGGTGCTCGGGTTCGCGCTGCTCTCGCTGGCCGGGCTGACGACGTCGCTCTTCGTCCGCCGTCGCCGGCTCTGGGCCCGGGTGTCGAGGGACGACGAGGGACGTACGGTGGTCGAGGTGGCGGGCCTGGCCCGCGGCGACGACGCCGGCCTCGGCCCGCTCGTCGCCGAGGTCCTCCAGGACGTGAAGACCCCCAGCGCCACCGGCAGCACGACCCCGAAGGAGTGACCGTGGCCGTCGACGAGACGCTCGCGAGCCTGTCGAACCAGCTCGTCTACTCGGCGATGCTCGTGTACACCGGCGCGCTCGGCGCATACGCGGTGGACCTGTCGAGCCGTGGCGGCAGCCGGCGGGGCGAGTCCGCCGTCGCCGAACCGGCGCTCGTCGCCGCCGACGGCTCGCCGCTGCCCGGCGCCTCGAGTCCCGCTGCCTCACGCCCCGGCGTTTCACGCCTCGGTGCCGGGCCGCAGCCGGAGGTCGCCCCGGCCGCCGAACGGTCCAGGGCCGGCGGGATCGCGGTCGCCCTGACCTGGCTCGCGTTCGCGCTGCACCTCGGCGGTGTCGTCGCCCGCGGCGCATCCGCGGGCAGAGCCCCGTGGGGCAACATGTACGAGTTCGCGGTCTCGGGGGCCGTCGTCGTCACGGGCGTGTTCCTCGTCGTGCTGTCCCGGCGCGACATCCGCTACCTCGGCACGTTCGTCGTCGGCCCGGTGCTCCTCACGCTGGGGCTCGCCGTCGCGGTGCTCTACACCCGGGCCTCGCAGCTCGTCCCGGCGCTGCAGAGCTTCTGGCTCGTCATCCACGTCTCGGTCGCGTTCGTCGCGTCCGCGCTGTTCACGCTCGCCTTCTCGACGACCGTGCTCCAGCTCGTCCAGGAGCGCCGGGAGCTGGGCCGGTCTGCCGGCCGCGAGCAGCGCCGCGGCCGCTTCATGGACGCCATGCCGTCCTCCGTCGACCTCGAGCGGTCGAGCTACCGGCTCCACGTCGTCGCGTTCCCGCTGT
>DAIOGQ010000237.1:0-6503 GCA_036745175.1 Kineosporiaceae bacterium | reverse complement strand
CGGCCGTCGACCTCGCCCGGGAGGCCGCCGTCTCGATCGCCGAGCCGGACACCGTCGGCGACCACCTCGGCGTCGTCGCCGAGGCCCCGGGCATCGTGACCCACGCCTTCGCCTGCCGGTCGAGGGGCTACCGGGGCTGGTACTGGGCGGTCACCGTCGTCAACGTGGCGGGCGACGAGACGCCGACGGTGTCGGACACGGTCCTGCTGCCCGGCGGCGAGGCGATCCTCGCGCCGACGTGGGTGCCGTGGTCCGAGCGACTGGCGCCCGGGGACCTGCGCTCCACCGACGTCCTGCCGTTCCGCGCCGACGACCCCTACCTCGAGCCGGGGTACACGGCGACGGGCGACGAGGAGGCGGACGAGGTCGCGCTCTGGGAGCTCGGGCTCGGCAGGGCCCGGGTGCTGGGCCCGCTCGGCCGGGCCGCCGCGAGCGAGCGCTGGTACCTCGGCGACCGCGGTCCGACCGCCGAGGAGGCGATCCACGCGGCCGCGCCGTGCTCGACGTGCGGCTACTTCCTGCCGATGGCCGGGGCGATGCGCCGGGTCTTCGGGGTCTGTGCGAACGAGTGGTCCCCGTCCGACGCCAAGGTCGTCAGCGTCGACCACGGTTGCGGCGCGCACAGCGAGACCGAGGTCGAGCCCGCCGAGCAGCAGCCGCTCCCCGAGCCGATCCTCGACGAGACCGGCACCGAGTACGTCGTCCTGCCCGCGAAGGACGGTCCGGTCGAAGACGCCGCCGTCGAGGAACAGGTCCTCACGCAGTCCCACGCCGGCGCCGGCCCCGCGGACGGGACCGTGTCCGACGAGACGGCACCGGACGCGGCACCGGACGCGGCACCGGCCGACGAGGTGGCGGCCAGCGGCACGCCGTGACCGACGACCCGTTCGACACCGAGGGGATCCGCGAGCGGGTCCTCGCCGGCTGGCGGGCGGCTGCGGTCCGGTTCCGCGAGGACGCCAACGCCGAGGAGGACCTGGCCCTCGGCGGCTACCGTGACCGGCTCGTCGTCGAGCTCGCGCAGAACGCCGCGGACGCCGCTGCGCGGACCGGGGTGGCCGGCCGCCTCCTGCTCCGGCTCACCGAGCTCGCCGGCGGTCCGGTCCTCGTCGCGGCGAACACGGGCGCGTCGATCGACGCGGACGGGGTCGAGGCGTTGTCGACGCTGCGCGCCTCCGCCAAGCGTGGCGAGGGCAGCGTCGGCCGGTTCGGCGTCGGCTTCGCGGCCGTCCTCGGGGTCTGCGACGCGCCCGTCGTCGTGTCCCGCCGCGGCGGCGTCCGGTTCTCCGCCGCCGACACCCGCGACCTCGTCGCCGAGGTCGCCGCCCGCGCCCCGGCGCTCGCGGAGGAGGTCGCCCGCCGCGACGGCCATGTTCCCGTGCTGCGCCTGCCCTTTCCGGCGACCGGCACCCCGCCCGACGGCTACGACACCGCGGTCGTCCTCCCGTTGCGCGACGCGGTCGCCGAGGACCTCGTGCTCCGGCTCCTCGACGACGTCGGCGACCCGCTCCTGCTCGCGCTGCCGAACCTCGACGAAGTGACCGTCGAGGTCCCCGGCCGCCCCGCCCGGACCGTGCGCGACGTCGCGGACCGCTGGTGCGTCGTCCGTCGGGAGGGCCGGTTCGCCGCCGACCTGCTCGACGACCGGCCGACCGAGGAGCGGTCCCGGACGGCGTGGGCCCTCACCTGGGCGCTCCCGACGACCCCGGACGCCGTGCTGCCGGGGGTGCTCCACGCGCCGACGCCGAGCGACGAGCCGCTGCCGTGGCCGGCTCTGCTCGTCGCGACGTTCCCGCTCGACCCGAGCCGCCGGCACGTCGCGGCAGGGCCGGCGACGGACGCGCTCGTCGGGGCGGCAGCGGCCGCGTACGCCGACCTGCTCGCGGCGCGGGCGGCGTCCGGCGCGACGCCATGGCAGCTGGTCCCGGTCGGGCTGCCGGCGGGTGTCCTCGACGGCGGCCTGCGTGCGGCGGTCCTCGAGGTGCTGCCCCGGACCGCTTTCGTCATCGCCGCCGAGGACCCCGACCTCCTGCTGAGGCCTCGCGACGCCGTGGCCCTCGACCCGCCCGCCGGCGGCGACGAGGACGTCGTCGCGGCGCTCGCGGCCTCCGTCGCCGGGCTCGTCCTCGCGCCGCGGTCCGCCGCGGCGGCGCTCGACCGCGTCGGCGTCCGACGGATCGCCCTCGCGGACGTCGTCGAGCAGCTCCCCGGGACCGGCGGGCCGGAGCACTGGCGCCGCATGTACGACCGGTTCACTGCGATCGCCGCCGACCCGAGCGCCCGCGAGGCCCTCGCGGCGCTGCCGGTGCCGCTCGCCGACGGCCGCGTCGTCCGCGGCGCCCGCGGGACCCTCCTGCCCGGCGGCCCGCCCGCGGTCGCCGCGGCGCTCGCGACCCTGGGCGCGCGCGCCGTCCACCCGGACGCCGCGCACCCCCTGCTCGAGCGCCTCGGCGCCGCGGCGGCCGGCCCGCGCGCGGCGCTCGACCTGCCCGTCGTCCGGGCGGCCGTGGCCGCGGCGGCCGACGCCGACGCCCCGGGCGACCAGGGCTTCGACACGGATCCGTTCGACGCCCAGGGGTTCGACGCCCAGGGGTTCGACGCCGACGCGTCCGACGCCGGCGGGGGCCTCGTCGACCAGCGCGACCCCGGCGAGCGGGTCCGGGACGCCGTCCTGACCCTCGTGGCGGCGGCCGTCGCCGACGGTGGTCTCGCGCCCGGCGAGCTGCCCTGGCTCGGCGACCTGCTGCTGCCCGACGACGACGGCGAACCGGCGCCCGCCGCGGAGCTCGTGCTGCCCGGCTCGGCGGCGTCGCGACTGCTCGATCCCGCAGCGGTCGGCGTCGTCGACGCCGACCTCGTCGAGGCATGGGGTCCGGCGGTCCTCGCTGCCGTCGGCGTCCTCGACGGGCTCAGGCTCGTGCGGGCGGCCGGGGTCCCGCTCGACCCGGACGCCGTCGGCGACGTCGACGACGGCCCGGCCGACGGCCGTCTCGAGGCGATCCTCGACCGGCTCGACGGCTGGGCCACGTGGACCGCCGCCGCCCGGGCCGCCGCCCCTGCGCTGGCCGACGTCCACGACGTCCGGGTCGCAGAGCTCGTCGCCGTCCCCGACCTCGACGTCGTCGACAACGGCTGCTGGCCCGAGGTCCTCGCGCTCCTCGCGGCCGACCCCGGTCTGCACGCCGCGGTCACCGAGCCGGCAACGCTCGTCGGGCCGCGGGCCAGCGCACAGGTTCCGTCGTGGACGGCGTGGTGGCTGCGCCGGGAGCTCGGCGCCGGCCTGCCGTGGGCCGACCCGGACGCCGGACCCGAGGTCGTCGCGCTGCTGCCGGCGGCGCCCGACGTGCTCCGGGACGTCGCGCCGGCGTTGCGGACCGCGCTCGGCGCCGTCCGCGACCTCGCGGGTCTCGACGCAGCGGTGCTCGGCACGGTCCTCGGCCGGCTGGCTGAGCCCGACCTCGACCTCGACGCGGGCACGGCACTGCGGCTGTGGGACGTCCTCGCGCGGCTGGCGCCCGACGCGCCTGACGTCGAGCCGACCGACGACGTCCGGGTGCTCGACGGGGCAGGCACCCGGCTCGTGCCCGCCGAGGACGCTGCCGTCGTGGGTGCCCCGATGTACCTTCAGCCGGGTGTCCTCGAGGGGCGGGGGATCGACGGCGCCGTCGTCGTCGCCGCCGGCCGGGAGGCCCGCGAGGCGCTCGCCGACCTGCTCGACGTGCCACTCGTCGAGGACGTCGCACCCGGCCGGGTCGTCGAGGACGGCGACGACGCGGGGCAGCCCGCGGACGTGGCCGCCGCCGTCCTGTCGTTGCTGCCCGGTGCGCCCGCCACCTGGTGCGAGCACGACCGGCTCGTCGTCGACGGCGTCGAGGTCGACTGGTGGGTCGACGGTGCGGACAGCGCAGTGCGGGTGCACGCGTGCACGCTCGACGGCCTCGCCCGCGGGCTCGCGTGGGCGGCCGGAGCGTGGCCGCGCCGGGCGTCGGTCGGCGCGCTGCTCGAGGGCGACGCGCTCGGTCGGCTGCTCGCCGACGCGACCTTCGACCGGTCGTAGCGGGCCTGCCGCACGCTCTCAGCGCGGGGTGCGGGTGCGGATGTAGCGCAGGCCGTAGAGGCCGAGCGCGATGCCGACGACCGGTGTCCAGACCCACCAGGCACGACCGTCGTCCGCGAGGCGCTGGTAGGACAGCAGGGCGGCGACCAGCAGGACGGCCCAGACGCCGGTGCCGACGAGGACGGCGGTCCGGTCGTCCGTCCTCAGCGGCGCGGGGTCCGGCCTGCGGTCCCGGGAACGCACGTACAGCCGCATCTGCTCAGGCTAGGGCACGGTGCGGTCGGGGCAGCCGCGGTCAGGACCCGCCACGGACGACGAGGCGGCGGTTGGCGGCGTCCGCCTGCGCCGAGTCGCCGGCCACCGCGGGGTTCTGCGAGCCGAGCCCGGTCGTGAGGATGCGCGCGCCGGGGAGGCCCTGACCGACGAGGTAGGCCTCTGCGCTGCGCGCACGGTCCAGGCTGCGCCGCAGGTCGAGGGCCGCGTCGCCGGAGACGTCGCTGTGCCCCTCCAGCGTCACGGTCGCCCGCGACCGCAGCGACAGCACGAAGCCGACGGCGGACAGCATGCTGCGGCCGACGGCGTTCGGCGCCGTGGCCGTCGCTCCGTAGGTGACGGGGGGGATGCTGTCGAGCTGGGCGGCGACCTGCTTCGGGCTGGCGACACCGGTGCCCAGCGTCAGCCTGTCGACGACGTCCGCCGGCTTCGTCACGGCCTTGCGCGCCGCGGCGAGCGCGGCGGCCTTGGTGGCCTGCGACGTGACGCCGCCGGCCACCGTGATCCGGCCGCCGTCCAGCGCCACGGTGACGGTGTCCGCGTCCGGGCCGAGCGCGGCGAGCGTCGCCACGAGCGCGTCGAGTCCTGCGGTGCCGGCGCCGTCGGTCGTCGCCGTCGTCGTCCGGACGTTCGCCGTGCCGTAGGTGTCGCCGAGCCGGGCCGCGACCGCCTGCGCGGTCGCGGTGTCGGGCAGCGCACCGGCGAGGAGCACACGGCCCTGGTCGGCGACCGCCACGACGCGGGTCTGGACCGGCGCGGCCGGCGGGGCCGGCGCGCGCGTCGTCGTGGCCGGCGCGGCAGCCCCCGGTGCCGCGGCGCCGGCCCCGACCCGCACGCCGGCGCTGTCGACGTAGCGCATCCCCGCGACGGTGAGCACCGCCTGCTCGGCGGCCGAGGCCTCGCGCAGGTCCTTCGTGGTTCCGCTGAGGGTCGCGTCCCGACCGTCGATCCGGACGTCGACGGAGTCGATCCCCGCAGCCTGCAACGCTTCGAGGGCGCGGCCCTCCAGGTCGCGCTCGACGCCGGGCGCGACGAGGACCACCTGGCCGCCGAGGAGCCCGCCCAGCCCGACGACGGTGAGGAAGGCCGCTGCGGCCGTCCGTGCCGACGGGCGCAGTCGCCGCCGTGCCCGGGCACGGCGGTCGTCGCGCCGTTGCCCCTCGAGGTCGCCCGGCGGCGGCACGAGGCCGGGCGCGGCGCCCGCGGTCACAACCGGGCGCCGGTCTCGCGACCGCCAGAGATCTTGGTCCGGAGCGCCGCGAAGCCGTCTTCGTCGCCGGCCGCGAGCAGCCGCGCCTGGTCGCCCCAGGTGGGCAGCGTGGGCGCCATCCGCAGGCCCGCGGCGGACAGCGCCGATCGCAACCAGCCGTGCGGGGCGGCCGCGAGGTCGGCGTAGGTCACGATCCCGATGTCACGCAGGGCCCCCGCGATCTTCACCCCGATGCCCTCGATCCGCTCGAGGTCGTCGGCCTTCGGGAGGAACGACGACATCGTCGACGGCGTGAGGACGACGACGGCGGGCGGGGCGTCGGGTTCGGTGGTGACGTCGACGACGGCGGGCGGGGCGTCGGGTTCGGTGGTGACGTCGACGACGGCGGGCGGGGCGTCGGGTTCGGTGGTGACGTCGACGACCGCGGGCGGGTCGTCGGCCTCGGCCCCGTCGTCCGGGTCGGGCTCTGCCACGGCCTGCGCCGCCGCCTGGTCGGCGAGGTCGGATGCCGCGAGCGGCCAGTACGCCACCTTGAACGTCGGCTGCAGCCCGGAGTCGCGCAGGGCGCTGCGGAGCTCGTCGACCGACGCCCACGAGACCCGCCGGTAGCTGCGCAGCCCGGCGACCCGCAGTGCCTCGGCCATCTCGGTGGTCACGCCGTCGATCCTCGTGAGGTCGTCAGGGGACGCCGACGACGGTGTCCGGGTCGACGGCGCCGCCCGGGTCGCAACGGCGGCTGCCGGCGTCGGTCCGGCGGGTGCGGGGACCACAGACGCGGGCTCGGCCGGGACGGGTGGCGACGGGGCGACCGTCGGCGTGACGGCCGGCGGGTCCGGGGAGTCGGGCTCCGCCGACTCCGCCGACTCCGCCGACTCCGCCGACTCCGCCGACTCCGCCGACTCCGATCCGGCCACGTGCTCGACGGCCACCTGCTCGACAGCCACCTGCTCGACGGCCACGGGC
>DAIOGQ010000236.1:0-6511 GCA_036745175.1 Kineosporiaceae bacterium | reverse complement strand
TTCGGCACGAACGACCTCACCCAGACGGTGTGGGGCTTCAGCCGCGACGACGTCGAGGCCGCGTTCTTCCCGCAGTACATGGAGTACGGGATCTTCTCGGTGAGCCCGTTCGAGTCGATCGACGTGGCCGGCGTCGGCCGCGTCGTCGGGATCGCCGCGTGGGAGGGCAAGGAGGTCAAGCCCGACCTCGTCATCGGCGTCTGCGGGGAGCACGGCGGCGACCCCGACTCGATCCACTTCTTCGAGTCCATCGCGATCGACTACGTGTCCTGCTCGCCGTTCCGGGTCCCCGTGGCCCGGCTCGAGGCCGGCCGGGCGAGCATCCTCGGCAGCAGCAACGTCGCCAGCGACACTCGGTAGCAGCCCGCGTGGCGCGGCGGACGTCACACCTGACGTGCGTCCGCGGGCGCACACGAGTGAACTCGGGGCTCGCCGGGGGGCCCTTCGGGTGACGGCACCGTCAAGTGCCCTCCTGCACACGTCGACATCCAGGGCAGGGCACGGGCGGTGGGGTCCGGCCCCCCACAGGACGGGTGACGGCGATGCATGGGGACACCACTGCCCGCGACGGCGCCCCGGCGACCTGCGCCCTGGCGATGACCTGGCTCGACAGCCACCTGCCACTGACCTTGATCATGGATCTCTCGATGCCCCACGGTCCGCACTCGCGTGAGCTGCTGGCCGCCGAACCCGCGACCGAGCCTGTGACCGAGGCCGCGGTCGGGACCGGCCCGGGGGGTCCGTCTGACACCCGCACGGGAGCGGTCACGGATACCGATTTCACGCCCCAGCGGCCCGGCTG
Organism: Kineosporiaceae bacterium; assembly: GCA_036745175.1. Classification (GTDB taxonomy): domain Bacteria; phylum Actinomycetota; class Actinomycetes; order Actinomycetales; family Kineosporiaceae; genus R-H-3. The sequence continues at coordinate 5,709 of DAIOGQ010000236.1, read as the reverse complement.
ATAGCCTCGTCAACCGTTCGCGCCGTTAGCTCAATAGGCAGAGCAGCTGACTCTTAATCAGCGGGTTCGGGGTTCGAGTCCCTGACGGCGCACCACCCGGCAAGGCTCTGACCAGCAGTTTCACCGAATCGGTGGACTGCTGGTCTCGCGTGTGAGACCGACTGACAACAATATGCCAACGCGGGCGTTACCAGTCCGTTGGCACTGCCCCGGAACCGGTATCCCGCAGGTGCGTCGCCGCAGGTCGACCGAACGAACCGTCACCAGCGGGGACGAGGCCGCGCCCAGCTTCTATCCGCAGGCAGTAGGCCGCGGGACCGGTCGACCGCCCGGAGTCGACACCGTGACGGACCGGTCTGTCAGGTCACCAACTCGCGGCCAGCCCGTGCCTGGCTGGCAGGAACGTCAGCGAGACGTTCCCGTCCCGCAGCGCTGCCAGGTCCGACCCCGGCTCGATGTGCGCCGCCTCGTGTAGCAGGGAGTCCAGTGCCCAGACGGTCGCGCCGTCGTACCGCGCCGCGGGTGTCATCCGGTGTCCGTAGAGGGAGGCCGCGCTGCTCGTCGTGACGGCCCACGGCGCGTCGGCGGCGACCTCGATCGGGACGTTCACGTTGAGCACGGCGGCGCCCGCCGGCAACCCGGAGCGCAGGACCCGTTCGACGACCGCCCGCACGTGCTCGAGAACCGCGGGGATCTGGGCGGCGTCCATCCGCTCCGGCCGGGAGAACGCCACCGCCGGCACGAGGTCACCGGCCGCCTCCCAGGCCGCGCCGAGCGTCCCGGACGCGGTGACGAGCGCGCCCACGTTGCTGCCGGAGTTGATTCCGCTGAGCACGACGGCCGGCCGCAGGCCGAGCCCGTCGAGGGCGAGCCGGACGCACCGTGCCGGCGTGCCGGCGACGGCGTGGCAGCTGACCAGCTCGATGGCCTCGAGCGGGCTGATCCCGCGGGAGACGACGGCGCTCACCAGGTCCGTTCCGGCCTCGTCCGGGTCGCTGCGGTGTGCGCGACCGGTCCAGGACTGCTCCCGGACCGGCGCGACGACGGCGACGTCGCCGAGCCTGCTCACAGCACGGACGAGGTCCCACAGGCCGGGCGCGCCGATGCCGTCGTCGTTGGTCACGAGCAGCAGCGGGCGGACGGCTTCACCCCGCCCTGAGGCCACGGTCAACTGTCGTTCCCTTCCCGTCGTCGGAGGTCGGAACCGTTGCGGTGCAGGGGTCCGGCTCAGTGAGCGGGGCCGCCCGCCGCGGCGGCCGCGTCGGCGCTGACCTGCAGCAGGCGCAGGGCGAAGTCAGCCCGCATCCGGTCCTCGTGGTGCGCCAGGTCCAGGCCGGTGAGCTGCCTGATCTTCTCCATCCGGTACCGCATCGTCTTGTGGTGGATGAACAGCCGCTCGGCCGCGACGCGCTGGCTGCAGTCGGCGTCGAAGAACGCGCGCAGCGTCGTCAGCAGCGAGCCCGCGTTGTCCCGGTCGTACTCCAGGAGCGGACCGGTCACGTCGTCGACGAACTGCTGCAGGTCCGGGTCACGCCCCGAGCCGAGCAGCAGCCGGACGATCCCGAGCTGCTCGTAGAGGCAGACGCCGTCGCCACCGAGCCGGCGGGACGCGGACGCCGCGACCCTCGCTTCCTCGAACGACCGCGGCAGCGCCGCCGGGTCGGGGTCCTCGCGGCTGACGCCCCAGCTGACGCACAGGCTCGGCAGGTCCTGGTGGATGGTCTCGCTGAGCGCCGTCAGGCGCTCCCGGACCTGCGCCGCGTCCAGGCCGGCGACGACCGCGACGAAGGTGTCGGCCCGGTGCGCTGCGAGGACGAGGTACTGGGGGCCGAACCGCTGGCGTAGTGCCCGGAGCACGTCCCGGCGCATCCGGTCGGCCTGGTTCGCCGTCCAGCCCTGCAGAGCGACGACGTCCTCGACCTTGTCGAGTCGCCCGTTCACCAGGCGCATCGGCCGGTCGAGCGGGACGCCGAGCTGCTTGGCCCGGGACCGGGCGCCGGCGAGCTGCTCGGCGTTGCCATGGACAAGATCCCAGACCACCTGCTCCAGCGCCTCGGCGCGGGCCTTCCCGGCGGCCCGCTGACGCAGCAGCATGAGGCTGCACGCCATCGCGGCCTGGCCGGCGACGACGTCCATCACCTCGGGCGGCTCCCGCCCGGGCAGCAGCGCGACGCACCCGAGCTCGTCCCCCTCGGCGACAAGCGGGTGAACCCAGGCGACGTGCCTGCTGCCGTCGGTGAGCGAGACCTCGTGCCGGCCGGGCCGGGCCGGCATCCGCAGCCGGGACGGCAGGTCGACCGGGTCGAGCCGGGTCGGGTGCCGGGCCGCGAGCTGACCACCCCCGTAGTAGACGGCGATCCGGCACGCGGTCTCCTCCGCGACGACCCGGGTCACTGTCGCGAGGCCCTCGCCCTCGAGGACAGCGGTGAGCAGGGTGCGCTGCAGGTGCGCCGTCCGCTTGTGCACCGCGAGCTGGGACTCGACGGTGTCCCGGGCACGGGACAGCTCCTCGAGCGCGGCAGCCTGCTCGTCGTACAGCCGGGCGTTGTCGATGGCGATCGTCGCGGCGTCCGCGAGCGTGACGATCCGGCGGACGTCGTCCTCGGTGAACAGCGACGGCCGGCGCCGCCACACCTCGAGGACGCCGATGACCTCGCCGTGCAGGGTGAGCGGCGCGGCGAGCGCCGAACGGGTCTGCTCGAGCTCGGCGAGCGGGACGAAGTCCTGGCTGATGCTTGTGTCCCGGACGTAGTCGTCGACCTTCGCGGGCTTGCCGGTGAGGAACACCAGCCCGGCGACGCCCTGGCCTCGGCCCATCCGCAGCCGGCTGGTCTCGACCATCCGGTGCCCGACGCACGAGCGCATGAGCAGCTCGTCGCCCTCGCGCAGCAGCACCCCGCAGATGTCGGCGTCGAGCAGAGTCAGGGTGCGGTCGGTGATCGACAGCAGCGCCTGGTCCAGGTCGCGGACCCGCAGGAGCTGGTCGATGACCTCCTGGAGCACCCGGCTCTCGGCGCCGGCGTCCGAGCCGGCGGCGACCGCTTCGCCGCGGGACAGCACGAGGGTCAGCCAGGCACAGGCCTGCTGAAGCACCGGGACGAGGTCGTCGGTGACGACGACGTCGTGGGTCACCAGGCCGACGTCGCCGGCTTCGCACCAGCGCATCCGTCCCGGGCGGCGGCGTCCGCCGAGGTCGATGGCGGCGGGCTTGACCCGCGGGCCGGCGAGCCGGGCCCAGCGCCCGTCCGGGACCTGCCGCAACAGCGACACCGCCCCGCCGACGGCGGCCTCGAGGGCCACGTGCAGCCGACCGCAGGCCTCGTCGGCGGACACCGGAACGGTGCAGAGCAGGCTGGACAGTTCGTCGGCCGGACGTGCCGGCTCGGGAGTCGCGAGCGTCATCGGTCCGCTCCTCGGGGCTGGTCCAGCCGAGATCATGAGTCTACGTTCGGGTGTGCCCGGTGTGAACACGTCGGCCTCAGCCGTCCGGGCGCACGAGCGTCTTGACCCCGGAGCGTGCCGACGCGGCCTCGAAGGCCGCCGGGAGGTCACTCAGCGGCACCGTCGCGGTCACCAGCGGGAGCGGGTCGACCTGCCCGCCGCGGAGCAGGCCGAAGAGCGCGTCGGTGTCCCGCATCGCGTCGCCGACGGCGAAGGCGAGGGTGATCTCGTCGGCGAAGAGCCGGCCGAGCGACGGCGACCAGGGCCGGTCCCCCGGGACCCCGACCGAGCACAGCGTCCCGCGCGGCCGGAGCAACCCGAGCGCTGCGTCGAGGATCGTCGCGCCGCCGACGGCGTCGAGGACGGCGTCCGCCCCGCGCCCGTCGGTGAGGGTGCGGACGGCATCGCCGGCGCCGTCCGGGGTGACCGCCGCGACCCCGCACGCGACGGCGAGGTCGCGGCGGGCGGCCAGCGGCTCGACGAGGACGACGACACCGGCGCCGAGCGCCTGCGCGACCTGGGCGGACAGCTGCCCCACCGGGCCGCCGCCGAGGACGGCGACGACGTCCCCGGGCCGGAACGCGGCGCGGCGGACGGCGGCGTACGCGGTGGCCAGGGCGTCGCCCACGAAGACCGCGGCGTCGTCGGGGACGTCGTCGGGAACGGCAGCAAGGACGACGTCAGCGTGCGGCACCCGGACGAGTTCGGCGTGGCAGCCGGCGAGCGCCGGGCCGAACGCCGTGCCGGTACCCATGAACCGCCGCTCGGCGCACTCCCAGTGGTCGCCGCGGCGGCACCACCAGCACAGCCCGCACGCGGTGAAGTCGGCGGCGACGACCCGTTGCCCGGGCCGGACCCCGCGGACGGCGGGGCCGGCCGCCCGGACGGTCCCGACGAGCTCGTGCCCGGTCACCGTGCCCGGGCTCAGCCCGTGGCCGTCACCGACGAGGTGCAAGTCGGTGCCGCAGAGGGCGGTCCGGCGGACCTCGAGGACGACGTCGTCGGGCGCCTCGACCCTCGGCTCGGGCAGGTCGACCCGGCGCAGCTCCCCGGGCGCCCAGTAGGCCACGGCACGCACCGGCTCATCCCGTCGCGGGAAGGCTGTCGGCGAGAGCCTCGACGCGGGCCCGGACGCGGTGCGCGGCGGCCACGAGCGCGGCGTGCTCCGGGGCCGTGAGAGCGACCTCGACGACCTCGCGGACGCCGCGGCGGCCGAGCCGGGCGGGCAGGCCGATGTAGACGTCACGCAGGCCGTAGGCGCCGTCGGCCAGCACGGCGGCGGGCAGCACCTCGCCGCGGTCGCGGACCATCGCGAGCACCATCCGGGCGGCGCTCGTGCCGGGCGCCATGAAGGCGCTGCCCTTCCCCAGCAGTCCGACGATCTCGGCACCCGAGCCGCGGGCCCGTTCGACGAGGGCGTCGACGGCCGACGCCGGCAGCCGGTCGCCGAGCGGACGCCCTGCCAACGTGGCCCGGGACAGCGGCAGGACCATCTCGTCGCCGTGGCTGCCGAGCGCGACCGCCTCGACGTCGCCGGGGGCGGCGCCGGCCTCGAGGGCGGCAAGCGCCCGGAACCGGGCGGTGTCCAGGACGCCGGCCATCCCCAGCACCCGAGATGCGGGGAACCCTGTGCTGCGCCACGCCTGGTGGGTCATCTCGTCGAGCGGGTTCGTCACGACGACGACCACGGCATCGGGCGACGTCCGGGCGATCGCCCGGCTCACCTCGTCGACGATCGCGGCGTTCGTCGTGACGAGGTCGGTGCGGCTCATCCCGGGGCTGCGCGGCCGACCCGCGGTGACGACGTAGAAGTCGGCCGGCCCGGCGTCCTCGACCCGGCCGACACCCCGCAGGCGCGTCCGGAAGCCGCTGAGTGCAGCGGTGTGCGCGAGGTCGAGGGCGATCCCCGCTGCGAGGCCCTGGACGACGTCGGTGAGGACGACCTCGTCGACCGCGTCGGCCTCCGCGAGCCGCAGGGCGGCGATCATCCCGACGTGACCGGCACCCACGACGACGACGCGGTGCGCCCGGCCGGTCGCACCGCCCGGCGACCCCGCGGCGCCGAGGGTGCGGACGCCGCACGCCGCGGACGTCGCCGGCACCGGGCCGCCACGGCGGAACAGGGCGCCGGACGGCGGTCCCGGGTCGGCCGGCGGGGCGGCGCCGAGGTCGACGGCGGGTGGGCCCGTGGCGTCGCCCGCCCGTCGTCCGGCCGGCCCGGGGGACGCTGAACCCGTTGCCCGGACAACGATCCGCACGTCGCGCTCG
>DAIOGQ010000235.1:0-6618 GCA_036745175.1 Kineosporiaceae bacterium | reverse complement strand
GGCACGATACCGCCGAGGCCGCCCTCATCTGCCTACGAACTCAGTAACTCCGGTCCGAAGCACAGGAACAGACCGAGGACGTTGTCCTGGGTGAACACTCGGAATGCCAGCACGAACAGCGCGACGATGGCGACGTACAGGACGGCCACCACCACCACGTCTTCCCGGTCCACCCGCCGCCCGACCGCGCCAGATGCGGGAGGACGGCCTTGCACGCCGGCCCTTCCCGGCGTGGGCAGGTACCCCAGGGACGCACCCAGGCCCAGCGCCACGACTGGAAGGATGACGCCGTACCAGTTGCCCGTTCCGGCGTCGAGGAAGAGCAGGGCAGCGACGAGGTAGACCACCCAGGGCCAGCGCGGTGTCAGGGCGGGCATGTCAGGCTCCTTCGGGGAGACCGCTTGTCGGAGGCCGGCATGATCCTCTCCGGGCGATCAGGGCGCGGTGACGGTGTGGCGGGCGCCGGTGCTGCGCGGCGCGGGCGTCAAGCAGACCCTTCTGGGAGCCTTCTTCTTCGGTGTCTACTGGAACGTCAGCGAGATCATCTCCGAAGAGATCGGATGGCTGACGACGACCGTGCTCGTCAAGCTCGGAATCGTCCTCATACTCATGGCCTTCTCGATGCTCACGAGCCAGCGAGTGCGGACGGCGGGCGCACCGGCACGAACGATTCTTGTCATGGCGGCGATGGGCGTCGTCGAGGTCTGCGCCGTCGCGGCAGTGAACTACGGGCTCGCCATCGGAGACGCGATCCTTGTCATCCCTATCGCGTCCGCCCTGTCTGTCGTGACCATCGCGCTAGCGGTGGTCGTCCTGCGGGAGAGGATCTCCGCTCTTCAGGCACTCGGAATGGCGATGGCCGTGGGCGGCATCATCACGACCGCTCTGTGAGCCCCGGTCGAGCGTCGGCCGGGCATCGCCGACCCTGTGCCTGGTCGCGCCGACCGCAGCCTCCCGTCAGGTACGAAGTGGCCACCGACCGAGGTCACCCGCCCGGTCCGTGGCGGACACCGGGAATGCACCAGGTGGGTGACCGGGTGCACCAGAGTGCGCACGGTTCGTCGCGCGACTCGGGACCGGATCGGGACCCACGCCCACGCCGTTGATCACCGGTTGGCACGGCTAGGTCCAGCTCGACCGCGAGCGTCTCGGACGAGCGGCGCTCCCGGCGGAGCCGGCGGCCGAAGCACGGACCGGCTGACGGGCCCCGCGGCTACCGTGTATCCGGACCCGGGGACGCACGCTCCTGACAGACAGCCGCGGCGTACGGGCTGCGGCGTCCCCACCGGGGCAGCCACGGGAGGCGCACGCCGTCATGACTCGCATGCTCAAGGTCTTCGTCACAGGTCCGCAGGCCGACGCTCTCGTGGCGTCCGACGGCGTGCGCGAGGTCGAGCGCTATGCGGCCTTCGTCGTCGTCGAGGCCGACGACGACGCGGCCGACCGGGTCGCCGGCGAGCACCTCGTCGAGGACATCACCGACCAGTACCGGATCCCGCTCGGCGGGCGCCTCGAGTCGACGGTCGACACGTCCGTGCCGCGGATCACCGCCAGCGGCGCGACCCGGGTCCATCCCGCGTACCCGGGCCGCCGCCGGCTACCGCCCGGCCCGCACCACTACCTCGTTCAGTTCGTCGGTCCCGTCAAGTCCGAGTGGCTCGAGGCCGTCGCCGGCGCCGGCGGCCAGGTCGTCGACAACCACGACGGGTTCACGGTCGTCGTCCGCGCGGACGACGCCGCGATCGCCCGCATCGCGGGGCTCGAGCACGTCCGCTGGGCCGGGCACCTGCCGACCGACGCGCGGATCGACATCGATGCGCGGCACGAGCTGCCGCGGACCCGGCTCCTGCCCGACACCCTCGTCGTCGAGTTCTTCACCGCGCGCGAGGCGCGCGCCGCACGTCCGGCCGTCCGGGCCCTCGGGTTCCGCGTCGCGGCCGACGAGTCGACCGGCGGCGTCCTGGTCGTCGAGCAGCCGGCCGGGACGGCGGCAGCCCAGCAGCGCCTGCTCGACCGGCTGTCGCAGGTCCACGGGGTGCGGACCGTCCGCCGTCGCGCGCTCAACCGGATCAGCAACGACGTCGCGACCGGCATCATGCGCGCCGGTCCGGCGGTCACGGCCGTCCAGTCCCTCGACGGTTCCGGCGAGGTGGTCGGGATCTGTGACACCGGCCTCGACTCCGGGACGACGACCCCGGTCCACCCGGACTTCGCCGGCCGGGTCAGGGCTGTGCTCAGCTACCCGGTGACGCCCGACCTCGCCTCGTACGTCAACAACCCCGGCGCGGACGACGGCGCCGCCGACCTCGACTCCGGACACGGCACGCACGTCGCCGGGTCGGCGGTGGGCGACGGGACGGCGAGTGCCGCGATCACGGGACAGGCGCCGATCCGCGGTCTCGCGCACGGGGCCCGCCTGGTGTTCCAGGCCGTCGAGCAGGCGCTGGACTGGAAGGACCCGCGGCACCTGCAGCGCTACGGGCGCTACCTGCTCGCCGGCATCCCGGCCGACATCACGACGATCTTCGCCGACGCGTTCGCCCGCGGCGTCCGGGTGCACTCGAACTCGTGGGGCGGTGGGGACCCGGGCGCGTACGACGTGCAGAGCCGCCAGCTCGACGCGTTCGTCTGGGAGCACCCGACGCTCACGGTCCTCGTCGCGGCGGGCAACGACGGCAGCGACGCCGACGGCGACGGGACGATCAACCTCGGGTCGGTGACGAGCCCCGGCACCGCGAAGAACTGCATCACCGTCGGCGCGTGCGAGAACCTGCGGCACGCCTTCGACGCCGAGCACTACGGCGACTGGTGGCCGCAGGACTACCCGGCCCCGCCGTACAAGGGCGACCCGATGGCCGACGACCCCGACCAGGTCGTCGCGTTCTCCAGCCGTGGGCCGACGGCGGACGGCCGGACGAAGCCCGACGTCGTCGCACCGGGTACGTGGGTGCTGTCGACGAAGTCGTCGATGCTCAGCCCGACCGCGACCGGCTGGCGACCGTTCCCGCCGTCCAGGCAGTACTTCTACATGGGCGGGACGAGCATGGCGACGCCGCTGACCGCCGGCGCCGTCGCGACCCTGCGTCAGCACCTGCGGCGCGACCACCGGGTGGCGCGGCCGACCGCGGCGCTGCTCAAGGCCGTCCTCGTGGCGGGCGCTCGGCGCCTGCCCGCGACGGCGCCGTCCGGGACGGTCGTCGACGACCACCAGGGTTTCGGCCGGGTCGACGTCGCGGCAGTCGCCAGCCCCGCGGACGGCGTCCGGCTGCTGACCCGGCAGAACCGCCGGGTCGGCACCGGCGAGTCCCGGCGCACCACGTTCACCGTGCCGGCCACCGGCGGGGGTCCGCTCGCAGCGGCTCCGCTGCGCGTGGTGCTCGCGTACACCGACTACCCCGGCACGGCGCTCGTCAACAACCTCAACCTCGTCGTCACCGGGCCGGACGGAACCGTGCAGGTCGGCAACCAGCGCGAGGGTGCGGCACCGGTCTTCGACACCGTGAACAACGTCGAAGTCGTCCAGGTGACCGCGCCGGTCGCGGGCGAGTGGACCGTCGACGTCGTCGGGTCGAACGTACCGCGCGGTCCGCAGCCGTTCGCGGTCGCCGTCCTCGGGCCGGTCGTCTGAGCCTCCCCGGTCTGCTCGGCGAGGACGAGCCGCGACCGGCGTCGGCGAGCTCGTCGGAGCGTGGCGCACGGTCCTGGCCGCTGCCGGCATGACCGGCCCCACGGGTGTCGCAGGCACCGGATAGCGTCGCGCCGTGCTGACCGCGACGAGGGGTGCCGCCCTCTACGTCGGTGCCCTGCTCGGGCCCGGCCTCCTGCTGCTGCCGGCGCTCGCGGCCCAGGTCGCGGGGCCGGCGTCGGTGCTCGCCTGGGCCGCCCTCATGCTCCTGTCCGCGCCGATCGCCGCGACGTTCGCGGCGCTCGCGGTCCGGCACCCGGTCTCCGGCGGGGTCGCGGCCTACGTCGACGAGGCGTTCGGCCCGACGGCCGCGGCGGTCACCGGGCTGTGCTTCCTCACGTCGATCGTCATCGGCAGTCCGGCCGTGGCCCTGATGGGGGCCTACTACGTCGCCGACCTCACCGGTGCCGGGCAGGGCGCGGCGGTGGTCATCGCGCTGGCGATCTGGGGGACCGTGCTGCTCGCGAACGTCTTCGGGCTGCGGGTGTCGTCCGGGGTCCAGCTCGGCCTGTCGGCGCTGCTCGTCGCGGTCATCGCCGTCGCCGTGCTGGTCGCCGTGCCGGGGCGGGCGGGTACCGGCTGGACGCCCTTCGCGCCGCACGGCTGGTGGGCCGTCGGCTCGGCCGCGGCGGGGCTGGTCTGGCTCGTCATCGGCTGGGAGGCGATGGCCCAGCTGGCGGGCGACTTCCGCGACCCGGGCCGGGACGTCCCGCGGGCCGTCGCATGGGGCTTCGGCATCGTCACCCTGATCTACGTCGGCGTGTCCGTCGCGGCCGTGGTCGTGCCCGCCGACGCGAACTCCCGGGTGCCGCTCGCCGACCTGGTGGGTGCCGGGTTCGGGGCGGTCGGCCGGGACGCGACGGCCGTCCTCGCGCTCGTCCTGACGATGGGTGGGATGAACGTCTACATCGGCTCGGGGGCCAAGCTGGCCGCCGCCCTCGCGGTCGAGCACGCACTGCCGGCCTGGCTCGCGGGCGGCTCGGTGCGCAGCGTGCCGCGGCGACCGCTCCTGGTGCTCGTCGCGACGGCCGCGGGGACGTTCGTACCGCTGTTCCTCGGACTGGTGGGCCCTGCAGCCGTCGTGGCGGCGACGTCCGCCTGCTTCGTGGGCGTGTACCTCCTCACGCTCGCCGCCGCGCGCAAGATGCTCACCGGCCCGGTCCGCGTCGCAGCCACCGTGGCGCTCGTCCTGTTCTGCATGCTCACGCCGTTCCTGCGCTGGTACCTGCTCCTCCCGATCGCGTCCGCCGGACTCGCCGTCCTGCTGCGCCACCGGTCGGGACGACGGGCGACGGGGGTCGTCCAGGCGGTCGACATGCCCGGTCCGTAGGCGCCGGCCCTCGCCGCCCGAGTCCCAGGATGCGGACGCGACGCGGCCGGGGCGAGCAGGGCCGCGGCGACCCGTCCGACGGCGGGGCAGAATGCACGACTGTGACGAGCCCCACGACGACCGACGCCGCACCGACGCTCTCCTCGACGGCAGGGGCCGAGCCGGCTGCCCCGCTGCCGCCGGTGCTGCCGCCGGTGGAGGACCGGCTCGCCGCCGAGCTCGGCGTCAGCTCCTGGCAGGTCCGCGCGGCGGTCGGGCTCCTCGACGGCGGGTCGACCGTGCCCTTCGTCGCTCGATACCGCAAGGAGGTCACCGGCAGCCTCGACGACTCCCGGCTCCGCACGCTCGAGGAGCGCCTGCGCTACCTGCGCGAGCTCGAGGAGCGCCGGGCGGCGGTCCTGGACTCGGTACGCGGCCAGGGACAGCTCGACGAGGTGCTCGCCGCCCGGATCATGGGCGCGGAGACGAAGTCGCGCCTCGAGGACGTCTACCTGCCGTACAAGCCGAAGCGGCGGACGAAGGCACAGATCGCCCGCGAGGCGGGCCTCGGGCGGCTCGCCGACCTGCTCCTCACGGACCCGACGACCGACCCGCAGGCCGCGGCGTCCGGCTACGTGGACGCCGAGCGTGGCGTCCCCGACCCGGCGGCCGCGCTCGACGGTGCGCGGTCGGTCCTCGTCGAGCGCTTCGGGGAGGACGCCGACCTCCTCGGCGAGCTCCGCGAACGGCTCTGGGCACGGGGCAGCATCGGCTCCTGCGTCCGTGAGGGCAAGGAGGAGTCCGGCTCCAAGTTCGCCGACTACTTCTCGTTCTCCGAGCCGCTGCACCGGGTGCCGTCGCACCGGATCCTCGCGCTGTTCCGCGGCGAGAAGGAGGATGTCCTCGCGCTGAGCGTCGAGCCCGAGGAGCAGCCCGACCCCGCCGCGCCGTCGAGCTACGAGCGGAGCATCGCCGGCCGGTTCGGCATCGCCGACCGCGGCCGCCCCGCCGACCGCTGGCTGCTCGACACCGTGCGCTGGGCCTGGCGGACCCGGATCGGCGTCCATCTCGACATCGACGTCCGCGGCCGGCTCTGGCAGGTCGCCGAGGACGAGGCGCTGCGGGTCTTCGCCGGCAACCTGCGCGACCTGCTCCTCGCCGCACCGGCCGGCACCCGGGCGACGATGGGCCTGGACCCGGGCCTGCGGACCGGGGTGAAGGTCGGCGTCGTCGACGCGACCGGCCGGGTCGTCGCGACCGAGACGATCTACCCGCACGTGCCGCACCGGAAGTGGGACGCCGCGCTCGCCGTCCTCGCCGACCTCGCGCGCAGGCACCGGGTCGAGCTCGTCGCGATCGGTAACGGGACGGCGTCCCGCGAGACCGACACGCTCGCCGCCGAGCTCATCGCGGCGGTGCCCGACGTCGCGCTCGTCAAGGCCGTCGTCTCCGAGGCCGGTGCCTCGGTGTACTCGGCGTCGGCGTACGCCTCGGCCGAGCTGCCCGACCTCGACGTGTCGCTGCGCGGCGCCGTCTCGATCGCCCGGCGGCTGCAGGACCCGCTCGCCGAGCTCGTGAAGATCGACCCGAAGTCGATCGGCGTCGGCCAGTACCAGCACGACCT
>DAIOGQ010000234.1:0-6625 GCA_036745175.1 Kineosporiaceae bacterium | reverse complement strand
TCGTCCTGCCGCAGGCGGTGCGCCGCGTCGTCCCGCCGCTGCTCAACGACGTCGTGAGCCTGCAGAAGGACGCCGGGCTCATCTCTGTGCTCGGCGCCCTGGACGCGCTGCGCTGGGCCCAGATCGAGACGTCGCGGACCGGCAGCTTCACCCCCTATGTCGTCGCCGCCCTGCTGTTCATCGTCATCTCGATCCCGTTGACCCGGGTCACCGACGCGGTGGCGCGCCGCTACGGCTACACCGCCGCCGGCGGCCGGCTGTGAGCCCGCTCCTGCGTGTCGACGGGCTGCGCAAGACGTTCGGCCGCGGCGCTGCGCGCACCGTCGTCCTCGACGACCTCGACCTCGACGTCGACGCCCACGAGGTGGTCGTCCTCATCGGTGCCTCGGGGTCCGGCAAGTCGACGCTGCTGCGCTGCATCGACCTGCTCGAGGACGTCGACGACGGTGCGGTCCTGCTCGACGGCGAGGACATCACCGACCCGCGGGTCGACGCCGACGCCGTCCGGGCCCGGATGGGGATCGTCTTCCAGTCGTTCAACCTGTTCCCGCACCTGACGGTCCTCGACAACGTGACGCTCGCCCCGCGCAAGGCGCACGGCGTCGCGCCGGACGTCGCGCGCGACCGGGCGCTCGGCATGCTCGACCGGGTGGGTCTGCGGGACCGCGCCGCGGCGCACCCCGACGAGCTGTCCGGCGGCCAGCAGCAACGGGTCGCGATCGCTCGCGCGCTCGTCAACGACCCCGTCCTCATGCTGTTCGACGAGGTGACGTCCGCGCTGGACCCCGAGCTCGTCGGGGAGGTCCTCGGCATGCTCCGTGAGCTGAAGACCGAGGGCATGACGATGGTCGTCGCGACCCACGAGATGGGCTTCGCACGGCAGGTGGCCGACCGGGTCTGCTTCCTCGACGGCGGCCGGGTCCTCGAGCAGGGCCCGCCCGGGCAGGTGCTCGGGGACCCCGTCGAGGACCGCACCCGGCGGTTCCTGCGCCGGATCATCGACGCCGGCCGGCTGTGAGCCGGTCGAGGGTGTGCCGCCCGAGCGCTGCACGCAGGACGGCGCGCCGCTGCGGGGGCGAGCGGCGTCCCAGCATCCGGACGGGCTCGCACCGGAACGGCCTGTGAGCCGCCCCACACGGCCGACGACGGAGCGCGCCGAGCTGCCCGCCGGCAGTGCCTCCGCGCTGGCCGCCGGCAGCTCCTGCGCGCCGCCCGGGTACCGCGACCCGGAGGGACACCGCGTGCCGGACCGTGACAGCCGGGTCACCTGCCCGTTCCGCCCGGACGACGGAACATCCCTCAGGCAGGAACAGTTGCCCTTCCCGGCGGCCCGCACAGACCTACGATGGTTGAGAGCCGTAACAGTCGGCGATTCGGCTGCGCGGTGAGCGGCACGATCGGTGAAGGGCTTGTTGACCCATGAGCACCAAGACGTCTGTGCGGGTGGACCGGGTCGTCATTCGGTTCGCGGGCGACTCCGGGGACGGCATGCAGCTGACCGGCGACCGGTTCACCGCCCAGACCGCGGCGCTCGGGAACGACCTGGCGACGCTGCCGAACTTCCCCGCGGAGATCCGGGCACCCCAGGGCACGCTGCCCGGTGTCTCGAGCTTCCAGCTGCACTTCGCCGACCACCACGTCATGACCCCCGGCGACGCTCCGAACGTCCTCGTCGCGATGAACCCGGCGGCCCTGAAGGCCAACCTGCGGGACCTGCCGCGCGGGGCGACGATCATCGCCGACGCCGACGAGTTCACCCGGCGCAACCTCGCGAAGGTCGGCTACACCGCCTCACCGCTCGAGGACGGCGCGCTGGACTCCTACCAGGTCCACGCGCTGCCGCTGACCTCGCTGACGGTCAAGGCGCTCGAGGAGTTCGACCTCACCCGCAAGGAGGCCGAGCGGGCGAAGAACATGTTCGCCCTCGGTCTGCTGTCGTGGCTGTACACCCGCCCGACGACGGCGACCGAGCGCTTCCTCACCGAGAAGTTCGGCGCGCGTCCGCAGCTGCTCGCGGCGAACCTCGCGGCGTTCAAGGCGGGCTGGGCGTTCGGGGAGACGACCGAGACGTTCGCGGTCGCCTACGAGATCGCGCCGGCCCCCGCACCTGCCGGCACCTACCGGAACATCACCGGCAACGTCGCGCTGGCCTACGGGCTCGTCGCCGCCGCCCGCCGGGCACAGCTGTCGCTGGTGCTCGGGTCCTACCCGATCACGCCGGCGTCCGACATCCTCCACGCGCTGAGCAAGCTCAAGCGCTTCGACGTGACGACGATCCAGGCCGAGGACGAGATCGCCGCCATCGGTGCCGCGCTCGGTGCCGCGTACGGCGGCGCGATCGGGGTGACGACGACGTCCGGACCGGGACTGGCGCTGAAGTCCGAGACGATCGGGCTCGCGGTGTCGCTCGAGCTGCCGCTCGTCGTCATCGACGTCCAGCGCGGCGGTCCCTCGACCGGCCTGCCGACGAAGACCGAGCAGGCCGACCTGCTCCAGGCGATGTTCGGCCGCAACGGCGAGGCCCCGGTCCCGGTCATCGCACCACGCTCGCCGGCGGACTGCTTCGACGCCGCGCTGGAGGCGGTGCGGATCGCGACGACGTACCGGACGCCGGTCCTGCTGCTGTCGGACGGCTACCTCGCCAACGGGTCCGAGCCATGGCGGATCCCTGCCGTGGCGACGCTGCCCGACCTGCGGGTCGACTTCGCGACCGCACCGAACGCGACCAAGGACGACGGGACCGCGGTGTTCCGACCGTTCGACCGCGACCCGGTCACCCTGGCCCGGCCGTGGGCCGTGCCCGGGGTCGCAGGGCTGGAGCACCGGATCGGCGGCATCGAGAAGGCCGACGGCACGGGCGAGATCTCGTACGACCCGGACAACCACGACCGGATGACCCGGCTGCGCCAGGCGAAGATCGACGGGATCGACGTCCCGCTCCTCGAGGTCGACGACCCGGGGCTCGCCGACGAGGGCATCGACGGGGCCGGCACCGGGCAGGCAGACCTGCTCGTCATCGGCTGGGGCTCGACCTACGGCCCGATCGCCGCCGGCGCCCAGGTGGCCCGGCAGGCCGGGACGCGGGTCGCGACGGCTCACCTGCGGCACCTCAACCCGTTCCCGGCCAACCTCGGGGACGTCCTGCGCCGCTACCGGCGGGTCCTCGTCCCCGAGATGAACCTCGGCCAGCTCGCGCTGCTGCTGCGGGCCCGCTACCTCGTGGACGCCGTCGGCTACAACCGGGTGCGCGGGCTGCCGTTCACCTCCACCGAGATCGCCGACGCGATCGCCAAGCTCGCCCAGGAGGGGTCCTTGTGACCATCCACCTCGCCCCGCCGGCCCAGGCGGTCGACCTCGGTCTGCCGGCCTTCCGGTCCGGCCTCGACGACGTCCCGAAGATCCCGACCGGCGCCGACGGGAGCCCGCTGGTCAAGCAGACGAAGAAGGAGTTCACCTCCGACCAGGAGGTGCGCTGGTGCCCCGGCTGCGGCGACTACGCCGTCCTCGCCGCGGTCCAGGGGTTCCTGCCCGAGCTCGGGCTGCGCCGGGAGAACATCGTCTGCGTCTCCGGGATCGGCTGCTCGTCCCGGTTCCCGTACTACCTCGACACCTACGGCCTGCACTCGATCCACGGCCGGGCGCCGGCGATCGCGACCGGCCTCGCGACGTCCCGCCCCGACCTCAACGTGTGGGTCGTGACGGGCGACGGTGATGCGCTGTCCATCGGCGGCAACCACCTCATCCACGCCCTGCGCCGCAACGTGAACCTGACGATCCTGCTCTTCAACAACCGGATCTACGGGCTCACCAAGGGCCAGTACAGCCCGACGTCCGAGCCGGGCAAGGTGACCAAGTCGACGCCGGTCGGCAGCGTGGACGAGCCGTTCAACCCGGTCTCGCTGGCGCTCGGCGCCGAGGCCTCGTTCGTCGCCCGCACGATGGACTCCGACCGCAAGCACCTCACGGCGGTGCTCCGGCAGGCCGTCGAGCACCGCGGGTCGGCCCTGGTCGAGATCTACCAGAACTGCCCCATCTTCAACGACGGCGCGTTCGACGTCCTCAAGGACCGCGACGAGGCGCAGGCCCGCCTGGTCCACCTCGTCCACGGCGAGCCCATCCGGTTCGGCCCCCCCGGTGAGGACGGCCTCGGCACGCGCGGCGTCGTGCGTGCCGCCGACGGACACCTGACCGTCACGGACGTCGCCGATCTCACCGCGCCGGGCGGTCCGGGCACCGACGGGCTCGTCGTCCACGACGCGACGAGCGCCGACCCCTCGGTGCAGTTCGCCCTCTCCCGGCTCGACGACCCGACGATGGCGCACGTCCCGGTCGGCGTCTTCAGGTCGGTGCAGCGTCCCGCCTACGACGACATGGTCCGTGCCCAGGTCGGCTCCGCCGTCGAGCGCGCCGGCGGCCCGGCGTCGGACGACGACCTCGCCGCGCTGCTCGCCGGCAAGGACACCTGGACGGTCTGACCCCGCCCACCTGCAGGCCCACCCACAGGCCAACCCACAGGCCCACATGCAGGCCCACCTACAGGCCAACCCGCGCCCGTCCGCCCGCTGAACGGCCGGGCGCGCGCTGGGAGCGGTGAACCATAGGATCGTCCGATGAATCCCCAGGGACGCCGAGGCGCGCTCTACGGTGCCGGGGCCTACCTGCTGTGGGGCGTCTTCCCGCTCTACTTCAGGCTCCTCGAGGCCTCCGGGGCCGTCGAGGTCGTCCTGCACCGGATCGTCTGGTCGCTGCTCGTCTGCCTCGTCATCGTCGCCGCGATGCGGCAGTGGACCGAGCTGCGGACGGCCATGTCGACCGTGCGCGGCGTCGCCACGCTGGGCGCGGCGGCGGGCTTCCTCGCCGTGAACTGGGGCGTCTACATCTACGCGGTGAACTCCGGTCACGTCGTCGAGGCCTCGCTCGGCTACTTCATCAACCCGCTCGTCACGGTGCTGCTCGGCGTCGTCGTGCTCCGTGAGCGGCTGCGGGTCGCGCAGTGGGTCGCGGTCGGGCTCGGCACCCTCGCCGTCGTCGTCCTCACGGTCGACTACGGCCGGCCGCCGGTCATCGCCCTGACCCTCGCCCTGACGTTCGGGATCTACGGCCTGGTCAAGAACCGGGTCGGGGTGTCGGTCGGGGCGCTGGCGAGCCTGACGACGGAGACGCTCGTCCTCGCCCCGGTCGCCGCGGCCGCGCTCGTCGTCCTCGAGGCACGCGGGGACGGGCACTTCTCGGACGACGCGCCCTGGCAGGGGCTGCTCCTCGTCAGCGCCGGGGTCGTGACCGTCGTGCCGCTGCTGTTCTTCGCCGCCGCCGCGCGCCGCGTGCCGCTGTCGACCATGGGCCTGCTCCAGTACATGACGCCCGTGCTCCAGCTGCTCTGCGGCGTCCTGGTGCTCGGCGAGACGATGCCGGCGTCCCGCTGGGCCGGATTCGGGGTCGTCTGGCTCGCCCTCGTCGTCCTGACCCTCGACAGCCTGCGGTCGGCGCGGGTCCGCTCCAGGGCCGCCGCGACACCCGAGCCGATGCCCGCCTGACCGCAGCGCGCGCGGGCAGGCGACCGTGTCAGTCCAGGCCGAGGATGCCCGCGAGGTCGAAGCGGACCGGCTCGTCGAGCTGGTCGTACGTGCAGCTCGCCGGCTCGCGGTCGGGGCGCCAGCGCTTGAACTGCGCGGTGTGCCGGAACCGGTTGCCCTCCATGTGGTCGTAGCCGACCTCGACGACGAGCTCGGGCCGCAGCGGGACGAACGACAGGTCCTTCGTCGCGTTCCACCGGCTGACGTTGCCGGGCAGCCGCTTGCCCTCGTGCGCGGCCGGGTCGGCCCACTGGCCCCACGGGTGCCCCGCGAGGTCGTCCACCCGGTACGGCGCGAGCTCGTCGAGCAGCGAGCGTCGCCGGGCCATCGGGAACGACGCCGAGACGCCCACGTGCTGCAGCCGCCCGTCGTCGGCGTAGATGCCGAGCAGGAGCGACCCGACGACGTCGCCGCTCTTGTGCCAGCGGAACCCGGCCACGACGCAGTCCGCCGTCCGCTCGTGCTTGATCTTGAACATGGTCCGCTTGTCGGGCTGGTAGGTGCCGGTCGGCGGCTTGGCGATGACGCCGTCGAGGCCCGCGCCCTCGAAGCGGGTGAACCAGTCCCGGGCCTGCGCGAGGTCGGCGGTCGCCGGGGTGAGGTGCACCGGCGGGGCGGCGTCCGCGAGCGCCTCGGTGAGCCGGGCACGGCGTTCGGCGAAGGGCCGGCCCATCAGGTCGTCGGCGCCGAGCGCGAGCAGGTCGAAACCGATGAAGGACGCCGGGGTCTGCTCGGACAACAGCGTCACCCGGCTCGCCGCGGGGTGGATCCGCTGCTGCAGGGCGTCGAAGTCGAGCCGGTCCCCGGTGACGACGACGATCTCGCCGTCGAGCACGCACCGTTGCGGCGTGCTCGCCCGGATCGCCTCGACGACCTCCGGGAAGTACCGCGTCATCGGCCGCTCGTTGCGGCTGCCGAGCTCGACCTCGTCGCCGTCGCGGAAGACGATCGTCCGGAACCCGTCCCACTTCGGCTCGGTGTGGCCGAGGTCGGGGATCTCCTTGACCGACTTGGCGAGCATCGGCGCGACGGGCGGCATGACGGGCAGGTCC
>DAIOGQ010000233.1:0-6665 GCA_036745175.1 Kineosporiaceae bacterium | reverse complement strand
GCGCAGGCGCCTGACCGACGCGGGACTCGCGGTGAGCGACCTGCCCCTGCTGCGTGACGTCGACGAGCCGGCGGACGCGTTCGCCGTGGCGGACGGCGCGCCCTCGGGCCGGTTCGGCCGGCTCGTCCGCGCGCTGACGACCGAGGTGGGCGCGGTGGCCCCGGCATGAGCGCGGCCTCGACGCCGCGCGACCGCGGAGCCGGCAGGGCGGAGCGCGCGAGGATGAGGGCATGCGCCTGTCTGCCGCGGACTCCCGTGCGCGTCTCGTCGCCGCCGAGTCGGCGGTCCTGGGCGTCAACGACGCCGCCGGACCGCCGCTGCTGGTCCCGATCACCTTCGCCGTCCTGCGCCGGGGCGGCGGCGACCTCCTCGTCTTCGCCGTCGACCACAAGCCCAAGACGTCGCAGAACCTGCGACGCCTGACGCTCGTCGACGCCGACCCCCGGGTCACGGTGCTCGCCGACCGCTACGACGACGACTGGCGCCGGCTCTGGTGGGTCCGGGCCGACGGTCGCGCCGAGGTCCTCCCCGCCGCGTCGTCCGCCGCCGACCGCCGCGCGTGCCTGGACGCCCTCGTCGCGAAGTACCCCCGGTACCGGGCGCTGGAACCCCGGGGCGCGGTCGTCCGGGTCGTCGTCGACCGCTGGACCGGCTGGTCGGGAGAGGACCTTCAGGAGCCCCTCACGGCCGGAAGCGATACCCCATCCCCGGCTCGGTGATCAGGTGCCGGGGGTGCCCGGGGTCCTCCTCGAGCTTGCGCCGCAGGTGCTTCACGTACTGGCGCAGGTAGTGCGACTCGGTGACGTACGTCGGACCCCAGACCGTCTGGAGCAGTCGCCGCTGGCTGACGAGGCGATCCGGGCTCCGGGCGAGGACCTCGAGCAGGTGCCACTCGGTCGGGGTGAGGTGGACCGGCTCGGCCGCCTCGTCGTCCGGCGTCACGCGGCGGTCGTCGAGGTCGACGACGTAGCGCCCGATCCGAACCGGTGCCGTCCCCTCGGTGGGGCCGAGGCGCCGGGTGACGGCGCGGACCCGCGCGAGCAGCTCGTCGATGCTGAAGGGCTTGGTGACGTAGTCGTCGGCTCCCGCGTCGAGGGCGTCCACCTTGGACGCGCTGTGCAGCCGCCCCGAGAGCACGAGGATCGGCACCTGGGTCCAGCCCCGGAGCTGGCGCACGACGTCCACGCCGTCGACGTCCGGCAGGCCGAGGTCGAGGATGACCAGATCGGGATGCTCCTGGGCGGCCGCGGCCAGGCCGCGGCGACCGTCGGGCGCGGTGATGACCTCGTACCCGTGGCTGCGCAGGGTGATCTGCAGGGCTCGAAGCAGCGCAGGCTCGTCGTCCACGACGAGGAGGCGGGTCACGCCCGTCGCCCCTCGACGGGTGTGGGCGTCGACCCGGTCTGGGCCGGCCGGGCACCGCCGGGTCGGTCCGCTCCCGCCGCCGGCAGCGCGAGGGTCATGGTCAGGCCGCCGCCCGGGGTCAGCTCCGGGGTGAGGGTGCCGCCGAGGGCCTCGGTGAGGCCGCGGGAGAGGGCGAGCCCGAGCCCGACGCCGGTGCTCGTGTCCCGGTCCCCGAGGCGTTGGAACGGAAGGAAGATGCGGTCCCAGTCGGTGCTCGGCACCCCCGGGCCGGTGTCGATGACCCGGATCTCGACCCGCCCCGCGTGCTCGCTCGCGGAGATCGTCACCGGCGCGCCGTCCGGGCTGTGGCGCAACGCGTTGGACAGCAGGTTGACGAGCACGCGCTCGAGGAGCGCGGGGTCGATGCAGACCTCGGCGAGATCGTCGGGCACGCTGATCCGGACCGCCGAGCCCGCGTCCCCCAGGTCGTCGACGGCCACCGGGATGAGTTCGCCGACGCTCATGACGTGCGGGGCCATCGCGAGGGCTCCGGCCTGGAGACGGCTCATGTCGAGCAGGTTCTCCACCAGACGCTCCAGCCGGTCGAGGGAGTCGTCGGCGGCCTCCAGGAGCGCCTCGCGGTCCGCGTCGCCGAGGTAGGTGCCGTGGCCGCGCAGCCCGGCGACCGCGGTCTTCGCGGTGGCGAGCGGCGTCCGCAGGTCGTGGCTCACGGCGTTCAGCAACGCCGTCCGCAGCCGGTCGACCTCCGCGAGCGGCTCGGCCCGGGCGGCCGTCGCCGCGAGGCGCTCCTGCCGCAGCGCGACGGCGGCCTGCGCGGCGAACGCCTCGACCACGCGCCGGTCGCCGGCCTCGAGCGGCTTGCCGCGCAGGACGAGCGTGAGCTCGGTGCCGGCGGGTCCGTCGACGGTGACCTCGGCGTCGCCGTCGGCCGGTGACGTGCTCGGCCGGTCGCCGACGGCCGTGACGACGACCCAGTCGGCGGGGTCGTGCGGCGTGTCCGGGCCTGGTATGACGTCGGCGCGGCGTTCGAGCAGGCTGACGCCGGTGAGGCCGAACGTCTCGCGGACCTGGTCCAGGAGCGCGGGCAGCGGGCGGCTCCCGCGCAGGACGCTGCCGGCGAGCGTCGACAGCGTCTCGGCCTCGGCGCGGGCGCGTGCGGCCTCTCCGGTGCGGCGAGCTGCCCGGTCGACGACGGTCGCCACCGCGACGGCGACGACGAGGAAGACGACGAGCGCGAGCAGGTTCTCCCGTTCGGCGACGGTGAACAGGTGCACCGGCGGGGTGAAGAAGTAGTTGAGCAGCCCGAACCCGAGCAGGGCGGCGATCATCGCGGGCCGGCGCCCGCCGATGAGCGCCACCCCGACGACGGCGGCGAGGAAGAGCAGGATGTCGCTGGGGAGCGACAGGTGCTCCTGCGACAGCAGGAGCAGCCCGGTGAGAGCCGGCAGCCCGAGGACGCCGGCGGCGTACCCGGTGGCGCGCCGTCGCGGGCTCAGCGCGGCCCCCGCCCGCAGGAGCCGCCGGGACTGCTCCGCGCCCTCGGGCGTCACGAGGTGGACGTCGATCGGGCCGCTGTGCGCCGTCGTCATCTCCCCGACGCCGGGGGAGAACAGGTGCGCGAGGCGGCTGCGCCGGCTCGCCCCGAGGACGAGCTGGGTCGCGTTGACGCCGCGGGCGAAAGCGAGCAGGGCGGTCGGCACGTCTGCACCGACGACCTGGTGGTAGGTGCCGCCCATCCCCTCGACGAGGATGCGCTGCCGGGCCAGGTTCGCGGGGTCGGCGTCGGCGAGGCCGTCGCTGCGGGCGACGTGGACGGCGAGCAGGTCAGCTCCCTTGGACCGCGCTGCGACCCGTGCGGCGCGGCGGACGAGGGTGTCGCCCTCGGGGCCGCCCGTGAGGGCGACGACGACCCGCTCGCGGGTCTCCCACGTCGCGTCGATCCGATGGTCGGCGCGGTAGTCGTCGAGCTGCTCGTCGACCTTGTCGGCGAGCCAGAGCAGGGCGAGCTCGCGCAGGGCGCTGAGGTTGCCGACGCGGAAGTAGTTGCCGAGCGCGGCGTCGACCCGGTCCGGCGCGTAGACGTTGCCGTGCGCCATCCGTCGGCGCAGCGCCTCGGGGGTCATGTCGACGAGCTCGATCTGCTCGGCGGCCCGGACGACGGCGTCGGGCACGGTCTCGCGCTGGGTGACCCCCGTGATCTGGGCTACGACGTCGTTGAGCGACTCCAGGTGCTGGATGTTGAGCGTGGTGATGACGGTGATGCCCGCGTCCACGAGGACCTGGACGTCCTGCCAGCGCTTGGCGTGCCGCGAACCGGGGATGTTCGTGTGGGCGAGCTCGTCGACGAGGGCGACCTCGGGACGCCGGGTGAGGACCGCGTCGACGTCCATCTCGGTGTACTCGCAGCCGCGGTGGACGATCCGGCGCCGGGGGACCACCTCGAGCCTGTCGACGAGGGCGGCCGTGTGCTTGCGGTCGTGGGTCTCGACGTAGCCCACGACGACGTCGGTACCGCGCTCGGCCCGCCGGTGGCCCTCCTCGAGCATCCGGTAGGTCTTGCCGACCCCCGGTGCGGCACCGAGGTAGACCCGCAGCTGTCCGGTCGCCATGGCCACAGTGTCGCCGACCCCGGCCGTCACGACCCGGCCGGGCTGCCGCGGTCGAGGTCGAGGTTGACGCCGAGCACGTCGACCGCCGGCCGGCCGAGGAACCCGAGCAGGGGCGCGTCCGTGTGCCGGTCGATGGCGGTGAGCACGGCCTGCTCGGACAGCCCCCGGGCGCGAGCGATCCGGGGCACCTGCAGCCGGGCGTACTCGGGGCTGATGTGCGGGTCCAGCCCGCTGGCGCTGGCCGTGACGGCGTCCGCCGGGACGACCGGCTCCGCCGGAGCGTCGCCGCGGACCGGCGTCACCTCAGCGCCCGTGAGGTCGTCCGCCGGCGTCCGGCAGTCCACCTCGACACCCGCGTAGGCGGCCACGAACGGCGTCGTCGGGCAGAGCTGGTTCGTGCTCACCACCCGGGTGACCGGCCCGGCGGCACCGCCCTCGCGGAAGACGGCGAGGACCGCACCCACGACGGTCGCCGGGTCGTCACCGGTCGCGGTCGTGCAGTACGGGCGGCGACCGTCGACCCCCTCGAGCGCGCCGACGGCGGCACTGCGGGCGCACACCTGGCCGAGCAGGCTGAGCCGCCCCTCGTCGCCGGTGGCGGCGTCCGGAGGCGTGTCGACGACGTCCTCGGGGGCGAGGTTGGACGCGCCGCTGGCGAGCGGGTCGTACCCGTCCCTGGCGGCGGACGGTCGGGACTGGAGGTACTGCGGCAGCGCGGCGCCGTCGGAGTCGGTGAACGACTGGCCGAGCAGGGCGCTCCCGACGGTCGCACCGGCGGCGTTCGTCACCAATGAGCCGTCCGCCCGGTCGGACACACCGGGGACCCGGCCGACGGCCATGACGGCCAGCGGGTAGGCGATGCCGGTGACCAGGGTGAGAACGACGAGGGCCCGGACGGCGGCGAGGTGCTGTGCGAGCCAGGGCGACCGGACGGTGCCGAGGGACCTCGAGGCCCTCGGTGCGGGCCGGGGCGGCTGGGTGGTGGTGGGAGACATCAGGCGATCCCGGGGAGGAGAGAGACGAGGAGATCGATGATCTTGATGCCGACGAACGGGGCGACGACGCCGCCGAGGCCGTAGACGAGCAGGTTGCGGCGCAGCAGGGCAGCCGCACCGCCAGGGGTGTACCGGACGCCTCGCAGCGCGAGCGGGATGAGCGCGACGATGACGAGAGCGTTGAAGATCACCGCTGAGAGGATGGCCGAGGTCGGGCTCGCCAGGCGCATGACGTTGAGCGCGTCGAGGCCCGGGTACAGCCCGGCGAACATCGCGGGGATGATCGCGAAGTACTTAGCGACGTCGTTGGCGATCGAGAACGTCGTCAGGGCGCCGCGGGTGATGAGCAGCTGCTTGCCGATCTCGACGATCTCGATGAGCTTCGTGGGGTCCGAGTCGAGGTCGACCATGTTGCCGGCCTCCTTGGCGGCCGACGTCCCGGTGTTCATCGCGACCCCCACGTCGGCCTGCGCGAGCGCCGGCGCGTCGTTCGTGCCGTCGCCCGTCATGGCGACGAGCCGGCCGCCGGCCTGCTCCTTGGCGATGAGCGCGAGCTTGTCCTCGGGCGTGGCCTCGGCGAGGAAGTCGTCGACGCCCGCCTCTTCGGCGATCGCCCTGGCGGTCAGCGGGTTGTCGCCGGTGATCATGACTGTCCGGATGCCCATCCGGCGCATCTCGTCGAACCGCTCCCGCAGGCCGACCTTGACGACGTCCTTGAGGTGGATGACACCGAGCGCACGTGCCCGGCCGTCCGGTCCCCGCTCCGCGACCACGAGCGGCGTGCCGCCCGAGGCGCTGACGGCGTCGACGATGGCACCGAGCCCGGCCGACGACCGGCCGGCGGGGTCGCTCTCGCGAACCCAGGCGAGGACGGCAGCCGCCGCACCCTTGCGGACCTGCCGCATCCCGGCACCGTCCGGTAGGTCGACGCCGGACATCCGGGTCTGCGCCGTGAACGCCACCCAGACGGCGCCGGCGAGCTCGCCCTCGTGCCGCTCGCGAAGGCCGTACCGCTCCTTGACGTGGACGACGATCGAGCGGCCCTCGGGCGTCTCGTCGGCCAGGCTCGCCAGCTGGACGGCGTCCGCGAGGTCGGCCGCGTCGACGCCGTCGGCGGGGAGCAGGTCGCGGGCCTGCCGGTTCCCGAGCGTGATCGTGCCGGTCTTGTCCAGGAGCAGGGTGTTGACGTCACCGGCCGCCTCGACGGCGCGGCCGGACATCGCCAGGACGTTGCGCTGGACGAGCCGGTCCATGCCGGCGATGCCGATCGCCGACAGGAGGGCGCCGATGGTTGTCGGGATGAGACAGACGAGCAGCGCCACGAGGACGACACCGCTCACGCCGTCGGGACCGATCGCCTGACCCTCCTGGGCGCCGGCCGCGACCGCGGAGTAGATGGCGAGCGGCTGGAGCGTCGCGACGGCGAGGAGGAAGACGACGGTGAGCGCCGCGAGGAGGATGTTCAGTGCGATCTCGTTCGGCGTCTTCTGCCGGCCGGCACCCTCGACGAGGGCGATCATCCGGTCCAGGAAGCTCTCGCCCGGCCTCTGCGTGATCCGCACGACGATCCGGTCGGACAGTACGCGGGTGCCGCCGGTGACCGCGCAGCGGTCGCCGCCGGACTCGCGGATCACGGGGGCGGACTCGCCGGTGATGGCCGACTCGTCGACGCTGGCGATCCCCTCGACGACGTCGC
>DAIOGQ010000232.1:0-6668 GCA_036745175.1 Kineosporiaceae bacterium | reverse complement strand
GTCCGCTACGCGGGCGAGCAGATCAAGCGCAAGGTCGGGAAGGCTGGGAAGAAGTAATGGCAGTCGGTCTCAAGCGCAGTGGCGGCGGTGCGGGCAAGGGGGCGGTCGCGTCCCGGGCCCGCCGGCACGTCCGCGTCCGCAAGAACATCACCGGCACGACAGTGCGTCCGCGCCTGGTCGTCACCCGGTCGGCCCGCCACGTCTTCGTCCAGGTCATCGACGACTCCGTCGGCAGGACGCTCGCGTCGGCCTCGACGATGGAGGCGGACCTGCGGGTCCACGACGGCGACAAGACGGCCAAGGCCAAGCGCGTCGGCGAGCTCGTCGCCGAGCGGGCCAGGGCCGCCGGCGTCGAGGCGGTCGTCTTCGACCGGTCCGGCAACAAGTACCACGGCCGCGTCGCGGCCGTCGCGGACGGCGCACGCGAAGGCGGTCTGGCGCTGTGACCGCTACTGCATCGACGCCTGCGACGGCACGGCCCGCAGCAACTGAGCGACAGGGAAGGAACCTCTGATGGCTGGACCCCAGCGCCGAGGCGGAGGCGGCGGCACCGGAACCGCTGGTACCGGCGAGAGCTCCGGCCGCCGTGACCGCCGGGACCGGGACAACCGGCGCGACGCCGGCGCGGAGAAGACCGCGTTCGTCGAACGCGTCGTGACGATCAACCGTGTGGCCAAGGTCGTCAAGGGCGGTCGCCGCTTCAGCTTCACCGCGCTCGTCGTGGTGGGCGACGGCGACGGCACCGTCGGTGTCGGCTACGGCAAGGCCAAGGAGGTGCCCGCGGCCATCGCCAAGGGCGTCGAGGAGGCCAAGAAGCACTTCTTCAAGGTGCCGCGGATCCAGGGCACCATCCCGCACCCGATCCAGGGTGAGGCTGCCGCGGGTGTCGTCCTGCTGAAGCCGGCCTCGCCGGGTACCGGCGTCATCGCCGGCGGCCCGGTGCGCGCCGTGCTCGAGTGCGCGGGCATCCACGACGTCCTCAGCAAGTCGCTGGGTTCGAGCAACGCGATCAACATCGTGCACGCCACGGTGGCCGCGCTGCGCGGGCTCGAGCGTCCCGAGGAGGTCGCGGCCCGCCGTGGTCTGCCGATCGAGGACGTCGCGCCGGCAGCGCTGCTGCGGGCCCGGGCGGGGGTGACCTCGTGACGGGACGCCTGAAGGTCACCCAGGTCAAGTCGAAGGTCGGCGGGATCCAGGCGCACCGCGACACCCTGCGCACGCTGGGGCTGAAGCGGATCGGCGACGTCGTCGTCAAACAGGACCGTCCCGAGGTCCGGGGGATGGTCCGCGCCGTGCGCCACCTCGTCAGCGTCGAGGAGGTCGAGTGATGTCGGAGTCCAGCAACGCGCCCGTCGTGGGCGAGCACACGCTCAAGGTCCATCACCTGCGGCCGGCCCCCGGCTCCCGCACGCCGAAGACCCGGGTGGGTCGCGGCGAGGGGAGCAAGGGCAAGACCGCCGGTCGTGGCACCAAGGGGACGAAAGCGCGCTACCAGGTCTCCGCCGCCTTCGAGGGCGGGCAGATGCCCCTGCACATGCGCCTGCCCAAGCTCCGCGGCTTCAAGAACCGCTTCCGCGTGGAGTACCAGGTCGTGAACCTCGACCGGCTCTCCTCCCTCTTCCCCGAGGGCGGGACCGTCGGCGTCGAGGAGCTCGTCGCCCGGGGCGCCGTTCGCGACGGCGCACCCGTCAAGGTGCTCGGCGACGGCGAGGTGAGCGTGGCCCTCCAGGTCACCGCGCACGCCTTCTCGGGGAGCGCTCGGGACAAGCTCACCGCGGCCGGGGGTACGGCGACCACGCTCTGACGCGGTCGTCCCAGCAGCAGCACAACGAGAGCCGGGGTCCGGCCCGCCGCCCGACGCGGCAGGCCGGACCCCACTCCCGTCCAGGGGGTCGGACCCGACGACCGTCACGCCGACCCCGATCCGGACGCCGCTCGCCGAGCGGCGGCTCCCTCTGGGCCGACCGATCACCGTGGCCTTCTCCTGACCGGGGAGGGGCGGGTGTTATGGTCGCGAACAAGGGGTTGTTTCGACGGCCGCCCCACCGGGCGGCGCGCAGGAGGATGTTGTGCTCTCCGCGTTCGCCCGGGCCTTCCGGACGCCGGACCTGCGGCGCAAGCTGCTGTTCACTCTGGCGATCATGGCCATCTTCCGGCTGGGCTCGTTCATCCCCACACCCGGGATCTCCTACCAGGCCGTCCAGACCTGCATCGGGACCGAGGCCGCGAGCGGCCTGGGTCTGATCAACCTGTTCAGCGGCGGCGCGCTCCTGCAGTTGTCGATCTTCGCGCTCGGGATCATGCCGTACATCACGGCGAGCATCATCATCCAGCTGCTCACGGTCGTCATCCCGCGGTTCGAGGCCCTGAAGGAAGAGGGCCAGAGCGGTACCGCGAAGCTGACGCAGTACACCCGGTACCTGACGATCGGCCTGGCGATCCTGCAGTCGACGACGCTCGTCGCGATCGCCCGTAACCCGCGTGGCCTGTTCCAGAGCTGCGAGGCCGACCTCGTCCCGAGCAACAGCTACGTGACGATCCTCATCATGGTCATCACGCTGACCGCCGGGACCGGCCTGGTCATGTGGCTCGGCGAGCTCGTCACCGAGCGCGGCGTCGGCAACGGCATGTCGCTGCTCATCTTCACCTCGATCGCGGCCGGGTTCCCGGGCGCGCTGTGGGGGATCAAGCAGCAGAGCGACAGCATCGACACGATGCTCATCGTCATCGCGATCGGCATCGTCATCATGGCGCTCGTCGTCTTCGTCGAGCAGTCCCAGCGGCGGATCCCGGTGCAGTACGCCAAGCGCCAGATCGGCCGGCGGATGTACGGCGGGACGAGCACCTACATCCCGATCAAGGTCAACATGGCCGGCGTCA
Organism: Kineosporiaceae bacterium; assembly: GCA_036745175.1. GTDB lineage: Bacteria > Actinomycetota > Actinomycetes > Actinomycetales > Kineosporiaceae > R-H-3. The sequence goes on along the minus strand of DAIOGQ010000232.1, from coordinate 3,788 downwards.
TCCCGGTCATCTTCGCCTCGTCGCTGCTCTACCTGCCGGCCCTCATCGCCCAGTTCAACCGGGGCGACGTCACGAAGGCACCGCCCGGCTGGGTGACCTGGGTCGAGAACCACCTCGTCCGGGGCGACCACCCGATCTACATGATCGTCTATGTCGCGCTCATCATCTTCTTCACGTACTTCTACGTGGCGATCACGTTCAACCCGGACGAGGTCGCCGAGAACATGCGCAAGTACGGCGGCTTCATCCCGGGCATCCGGGCGGGCCGGCCGACCGCGGAGTATCTCGACTACGTGCTCACGCGGATCACCCTGCCGGGGTCGATCTACCTCGCGGTCGTGTCGCTCATCCCGCTCATCGCGTTCGCACTGCTGAACGCCAACGCGAACTCCTTCCCGTTCGGCGGCGCCTCGATCCTCATCGTCGTCGGCGTCGGTCTCGAGACGGTGAAGCAGATCGAGTCCCAGCTCCAGCAGCGGCACTACGAAGGGTTCCTGCGATGAGGTGCGCCACCACGGCGCGCACCCGGTGAGGTCGGTGCTGCCATGAGACTCCTGCTTCTCGGCCCGCCCGGCGCGGGCAAGGGGACCCAGGCGAAGCGGCTCTCCGCCCGGCTCGGGGTGCCGGCCATCTCGACCGGCGACATCTTCCGGGCGAACATCGCCGGCGGCACCGCGCTCGGCGAGCGCGCCAGGAGCTACACGCGCGCCGGCAAGCTCGTGCCCGACGAGGTCACGAACGACATGGTCCGCGACCGGCTCGCGCAGCCGGACACCGCCGACGGCTTCCTCCTCGACGGCTACCCCCGCACCGCCGCCCAGGTCGAGGCGCTCGACGCGATGCTCGAGGCGGCGGACACCGGTCTCGACGCCGTCGTCCAGCTGACGGCCGGCACCGAGGAGCTCGTCGCCCGGCTGCTCAACCGCGCCCACACCGAGGGCCGCGACGACGACACCGAGGACGTCATCCGGCACCGGCAGGACGTGTACCTGTCCGAGACGGCGCCGCTCGTCGACATCTACGCCGCGCGCGGGCTGCTCGTCCCGGTCGACGGCATGGGCGAGGTCGACGAGGTGACCGACCGGCTCGCCGGCGCGCTGTCTGCGCTCGAGGCCTGAGCGCCGTCCGACCGTCGTCCTCGCCTCGCCGCTCGTGGGGCAGCGGCGGTGCCCGCCCACCCGCGCTGCTCACGTAGAGTCCTCGCATGCTCGGACGCGACCGGATCCAGTACAAGACCGCGGACCAGGTCCGCCTCATGCGGCGGGCCGGCCTCGTCGTCGCCGACGCCCTGGACGCCGTCCGTGCCGCGCTCCGGCCGGGCGTGACGACGAAGGACCTCGACACGGTCGCGCACGACGTCATCCGGTCCGCCGGCGCCGTCCCGTCGTTCCTCGGCTACGGCCACCCGCCGTTCCCCGCGTCGACGTGCATCTCGCTGAACGAGGAGATCGTCCACGGCATCCCGGGCCCGCGGGTCGTCAGGGCCGGCGACGTCGTGTCCGTCGACTGCGGCGCGATCCTCGACGGCTGGCACGGCGACTCCGCGTTCACCGCGGTCGTCCCGGCCGCCGGCGGCGAGGCGGACGCCGAGGACGCCCGCCTCGTCGAGGTCACCCAGGAGTCGATGTGGCGGGGGATCGCCGCCGTCGTCGCGGGGGAGCGGCTCGGGGACATCGGCGGCGCGGTCGAGGACCACGTGGCCGGCCGGTTCGGGCTCGTCGAGGACTACGGCGGCCACGGCATCGGGACCGAGATGCACCAGCCCCCCCACGTGCTGAATTACCGCACGCGGGACAAAGGCCCCCGGATGCGCCCGGGCCTGTGCGTGGCGGTCGAACCGATGCTCACCGCCGCCGACCCGGGCAGCCGCGAGCTCGCCGACGGCTGGACGGTCGTCACGCAGGACGGCGGGCACGCTGCCCACTGGGAGCACTCGGTGGCGCTCCACGACGGCGGCATCTGGGTGCTCACGGCGCGGGACGGCGGCGAGGCCGGACTGGGTGCCCTCGGGGTGAAGGTCGCCCCGCTCGCCGACTAGGACCCTGGACACCCGGCGTCCTCTGGTGGCGCGGGGGTGCTACGACGACGCGGGTAGGGCCCCCGCGCCGCCAGAGGACGGCCACTTCAGGACGCGGGGTCGGCGGCGGGTGCACGGGGGCGATTTCGCTCCCGGCGTGTCGCTGGCGTAGACTCGCGAGTCGGCTCACGAGTATTCGCGCACGCTGTCTTCCCCGCGGCTGGTCCGGAGGCAGCAGGCGCCCGTCACATGTGCGCTGAGAAGGTCAACGTGACCGGGACGACCCCGGTCAGAAGGAATGCGGAGGACATGCCGAAGAAGGACGGGGTCATCGAGATCGAGGGCACCGTGGTCGAGGCACTGCCGAACGCGATGTTCCGCGTGGAGCTGGGCAACGGTCACAAGGTTCTCGCCCACATCTCGGGCAAGATGCGCCAGCACTACATCCGGATCCTCCCCGAGGACCGGGTCGTGGTGGAGCTGAGCCCCTACGACCTGTCTCGTGGTCGCATCGTCTACCGCTACAAGTAACCCGACCGCCTCTGACGCCCGCTGCGCGATGCGGGGTGCGCGTCACGTCTGAAAGACACCGATGAAGGTCAAGCCGAGCGTCAAGAAGATCTGCGACAAGTGCAAGGTGATCCGCCGTCACGGCCGGGTCATGGTCATCTGCGAGAACCAGCGCCACAAGCAGCGCCAGGGCTGACCGCCAGGTCCCCGGCGAGACCCGGGCCGGTCATGACGGCCCGCGGCGCACACGCACCGTCGTACCGCCCAACGCAGCACCCGCCCCCCGCCCCGGTCCGCCGGGTCGGGACGCCACCCCCGGCAGGAGGCCGGGGACCCGGTGAACCCGGGACCGGTGCTGCAGCAGACCTCCGACACAGAAGAGAGATCCATGGCACGCCTCGTCGGCGTCGACCTGCCCCGCGACAAGCGGCTCGAGGTCGCGCTCACCTACATCTACGGCGTGGGTCGTACCCGCGCCAAGGAAGCCCTGACCGCCACCGGCGTCAGCCCGGACCTGCGCGTGCGTGACCTCGGTGACGAGCAGCTCGTCAAGCTGCGCGACTACATCGACACCAACTTCAAGGTCGAGGGCGACCTCCGCCGCGAGGTCGCCGCCGACATCCGGCGCAAGGTCGAGATCGGGTGCTACGAGGGCCTGCGGCACCGCCGCGGCCTGCCCGTCCGCGGCCAGCGCACCAAGACCAACGCGCGCACGCGCAAGGGTCCCAAGCGCACGGTCGCCGGCAAGAAGAAGCCCGGCAAGAAGTAGCGCCGCACCGGGGCGTCCCCGGACGCCTCGCCGCGCTGCCTGCTGCCGCGCCTCACCCGATCACAGACCTCATGACCAGCCGAACAGACCAGGAGTAGTTGGTAGATGCCTCCGCAGAAGAGGGTTGCCGGCGGTGCGCGCAAGCCGCGCCGCAAGGAGAAGAAGAACGTCTCCCACGGCCAGGCTCACATCAAGAGCACGTTCAACAACACCATCGTCTCGATCACCGACCCCAGCGGTGCGGTGATCTCGTGGGCCTCGGCCGGTCAGGTCGGCTTCAAGGGCTCCCGCAAGTCGACGCCGTTCGCCGCGCAGATGGCCGCCGAGGCAGCCGCCCGCCGCGCGCAGGAGCACGGCATGCGCAAGGTCGATGTCTTCGTCAAGGGGCCGGGATCCGGCCGCGAGACGGCGATCCGATCCCTCCAGGCCACCGGCCTCGAGGTCGGCTCGATCCAGGACGTCACGCCCACCCCGCACAACGGGTGCCGCCCG
>DAIOGQ010000231.1:2075-6693 GCA_036745175.1 Kineosporiaceae bacterium | reverse complement strand
CAGCTCTGGGTGCACGACCAGGACGAGGCGCTCGCCTTCTGGACCGAGAAGGTCGGTCTGGAGGTGAAGGAGGACGTCACCGTCCCCGAGATGGGCAACTTCCGCTGGCTGACCGTCGGCCCCAAGGGGTCGTCCGACTGCGCCGTCGTCCTCATGGCGATCCCCGGGGCGCCGGTCATGGACGACGCCACCCGCGCCCAGGTCACCGAGCTCATGGGCAAGGGGTTCGCGGGCGCCCTGTTCTTCACGACCGAGGACGCCTACGCGACCTACGACGCCCTCGCGGCGAAGGGCGTCGAGTTCACCGACAAGCCGACCGAGCAGCCGTACGGCATCGACTTCGGCTTCCGCGACCCGTCCGGCAACACCGTCCGGGTGTCTCAGCGGACGCCCATGGGCTGACCCGCAGGACCTGCACCACAGCACGTGACGGCGTCGCCGACCGGTCAGCCGGACGGCGACGCCGTCGTCGTCGGCGGCGGCACCCGGACGGTGATCCCTCGCGTCACGGCCCCGACCGGCTCGCAGGCCGTCACGGTGACGATGACGTCGGCCGTCGTGCCCTGGAAGTCCGCGTCGTAGAGCAGCGTCACCGGCTCGTCCGCGGTGACGTCGACGAGCGGTGCGCCGGGCGCGCACTCGGGCGCGTCCCCGCTGCCCTGGAACCCCAGACCCGGCTGCTCGACGCGGACGGCGAACGGGGTCGTGTCCTGCGACGAGCCGGAGCCCGCGGGCGCGGTGCTCGGCACGGCGCCGTCCACCCGGATGTCGACGACGACGACCCGGGCACCGGTGCCGGCGTAGCGCCCGGCCGCGGCACCGACGACGACCGGGTCGGTGATCTGGACGACGTCGAACAGCCCGTTCGGCGCCGCGGTGGGCACGACCGCCGGGCCGCTCCCCCGGTCCGAGTGCGCCACGCCGTCGACGAGCGCGCCCCGCCGGCGACAGCGAGCACGACCGCGGCCGTCTCGGCCTCCGACAGGTCGCAGTAGTGCCGCAGGACGACGGCCACCTGCTGCCGCCGGGGCAGCCGGCGCAGTGCCGCGAGCACCTCGTCGAGCACGGCCTCGTCGTCCGCGACGTCCCCACGGTCGGCGGCGTCCGGCACCTGCGCCCAGGACGACTCGCGGCCCCGGGTGCCGGCGCCACCACGACGTCCGGGTGTTCACCATGACCCGCCGCAGGTACGCGTCGGGGTCCTCGCAGGTGCTCACCTGCCGCCAGCGCGGCAGCACCTTGGCGTAGGCGGTCTGGAGCAGGTCCTCCGCCGTGTCGTGGTCGCCCGTCAGCAGGAACGCGAGCCGGGCGAGCCGGGGGCCGCTCGCGCGGACGTAGGCGTCGAAGTCCTCGACCGTCCCACCGCGCATGACGACACCCCTGACCGCCGGCGGCGCCGCTCCCGGGCGCCGTTCTCACCCCACCACACGCGACAGGGCCCGCGGAGGTTTCTCCGCGGGCCCTGTCGTCCGTCCTGTCGTCCGTCCTGTCGTCCGTCCTGTCGTCCGTCCTGTCGTCCGTCCCGGGTCGTCGTCCGGCTCGGTCGTCCGGGTCAGCCGACCGGCAGCGCCCCGAGCTGGGCGTCGAGCCGCTCGACGTCCGCACGGGCGGCGGCGAGCCGGCCCTCGATCTTCGCGACGACGTCCGCGGGCGCCTTGGACCGGAACTGCTCGTTGCCGAGCTTGGCCCGCGCCGCGTCGACATCCTTCCGGGCGGCGGCGAGGTCCTTCTCGAGCCGCTTGCGCTCGGCGGCCACGTCGATCGCGCCGACGAGGTCGAGCTCGACGGTCACCGCGTCCGCGGCGAGCTTGGCGGACGGCGTGAAGTCGGCCGTCGCCTCCGCGAGGGTCGCGAGGGCACGGATCTCGCCCTCGTGCGCCGCGAGCCCGGTGGCCTCGAGGCCGCCGATCCGCGCCGGCACCCGCTTGCCCGGCCGCAGCCCCTGCTCGGCACGGAACCGCCGGACCTCGGTGACGAGCCGCTGCAGCGCCGCGACCTCTGCCTCGGCGGCCGGGTCGAGCGCCGCCGCCGCCCGGGCCGCGACGCCGTGGGGCCAGGCCGCGACCACGAGCGACTCCTCACCGGTGAGCTCGGTCCACAGCGCCTCCGTGACGAACGGCGTCACGGGGTGCAGGAGCCGCAGGACGACGTCGAGCACCTCGCCGAGCACCCGCCGGGTCACCCCGGCCGCCTCGCCCTCCTCGGCGAGCGGCAGCTTGGCGAGCTCGAGGTACCAGTCGCAGACCTCGTCCCAGACGAAGTGGTAGAGCGCCTCGGTCGTCTTGGCGAACTGGAAGTCCTCGTAGCCCGCGTCGACCTGCGCGGTCACCGTGGCGAGCCGGGACAGGATCCACCGGTCCACGACGGACTGCTCGGACGCCGGCGGCAGGTCGCCCGCGACGGTCGCACCGTTGAGGAGCGCGAACCGCGTGGCGTTCCACAGCTTCGTGCAGAAGTTGCGGCTCCCGGCGGCCCAGTCCTCGCTGACCGCCATGTCCGAACCGGGGTTCGCCCCACGGGCCAGGGTGAACCGCAGCGCGTCCGCGCCGTACCGGTCCATCCACTCGATCGGGTCGACGACGTTGCCGCGCGACTTCGACATCTTCTTGCCGAACTGGTCGCGGACGAGGCCGTGCAGCGCGACGGTGTGGAACGGCTGCACGCCGTCCATCGCGTACAGGCCGAACATCATCATCCGGGCGACCCAGAAGAAGAGGATGTCGTAGCCCGTGACGAGCACGCTCGTCGGGTAGTAGCGCCGCAGGTCCGCGGTGTCGTCCGGCCAGCCGAGCGTCGAGAACGGCCACAGCGCGCTGGAGAACCACGTGTCGAGCACGTCGGGGTCCTGCGTCCAGCCGTCACCGGTGGGCGGCTGCTCGTCCGGGCCGACGCACACGACCTCGCCGGCCGGGCCGTACCAGACCGGGATCCGGTGCCCCCACCACAGCTGCCGGCTGATGCACCAGTCGTGCATGTTGTCCACCCAGGCGAACCAGCGGGGCTCGAGCTCCTTGGGGTGGATCCGGACCCGGCCGTCGCGCACGGCGTCCCCGGACGCCTGCGCGAGCGGCGCGACCTTGACGAACCACTGCTTCGACAGCCGTGGCTCCACGACCGTGTCGCAGCGCGAGCAGTGCCCGACGGCATGCATGTAGGGCCGCTTCTGCGCCCCGACGCGGCCGAGCGCCTCGAGCGCCTCGCGGACGGCGACCCGCGCCTCGAACCGGTCCATCCCGTCGAAGCGGGTGCCCGTGTTCGCGACGGCTCCCTCGAGGGTCATGATGTCGATCATCGGCAGGTCGTGCCGCAGAGCGATCTCGAAGTCGTTCGGGTCGTGCGCAGGCGTCACCTTGACCGCGCCGGTGCCGAACTCCGGCTCGACGTGGTCGTCGGCGACGACCGGGATCCGCCGCCCGGTGAGCGGCAGCTCGACCTCCCGGCCCACGAGGTGCGCGTAGCGCTCGTCGCCCGGGTGCACCGCGATCGCGGTGTCGCCGAGCATCGTCTCGACCCGGGTCGTCGCGACGACGACGCGGTCGTCGCCGGCCGGGTCGCCGTACACGAGCTCGACCAGCTCGCCCTCGTCGTCGTGGTGCTCGACCTCGATGTCCGACAGGGCCGTGTGGCAGCGCGGGCACCAGTTGATGATCCGCTCGGCACGGTAGATGAGCTCGTCGTCGAAGAGCCGCTTGAAGATCGTCAGGACGGCACGGGACAGCCCCTCGTCCATCGTGAAGCGCTCGCGGTCCCAGTCGACGCTGTCGCCGAGCCGCTTCATCTGGTCGAGGATCGCGCCGCCCGACTGCTCCTTCCACGCCCACACCCTGGCGACGAACGCCTCCCGGCCCAGGTCGTGCCGGGTGCGGCCCTCGGCGCGCAGCTCACGCTCCACGACGTTCTGGGTGGCGATCCCGGCGTGGTCCATGCCCGGCAGCCACAGGGCGTCGTAGCCCTGCATCCTGCGTCGGCGGACGACGGCGTCCTGGATCGTGTGGTCGAGCGCGTGGCCGATGTGCAGGCTGCCGGTGACGTTCGGCGGCGGGATGACGACGCAGAACGGCGGCCGGTCGGACGACGGGTCGGACCCGAAGTAGCCGCGCGCGACCCACCGGTCGTACAACGGGCCCTCGACCTCCGCCGGGGTGAACTTCGGCGGCAGGCTCGTGGTCGGGCGCGTCGGCGCGGTGGGGTTCTGCGACATGCCCGAAATCCTACGGACGTCCACGGGGTGCTCCGAACGGATATCCCCCGACCGGCGTGGCTCAAGGTCCTGCGGGCGCCTGCCGAACCTGCACCGAGGGGATCTTCGGACCGGTCGGGAGGTGGGCGTGTGGGGACGGGGCCGCATCCGGACTACGACTTCTACCCGGAGCCCCCGCCCGGCGCCGAGCCCGGCCCGCGCCCGCGGCGGCCGCACGGCCTGACCACGCTGTCGCCGGACGCCGACCCCGTCGTGCCCGGCGGGCGCCTGTCGGCACCCCCGCCGCGGATCCCGCCGGTGTTCGAGCGGCCCGCGCCGCCGCCGGGCGACCGCCGCTCCGCGGTGGCGCTGCCCGTCCCCGCCGCGCGCCCCGCGCCGGCACGACAGGTGCCCGCCTTCACCGCGCACGCCTCGGCG
>DAIOGQ010000231.1:0-2065 GCA_036745175.1 Kineosporiaceae bacterium | reverse complement strand
GGAGCTACGGTCGCTTCACGGTGGTGAGCGGCGGTCCGGTCACGGCGGACAACTTCCGCTGGATGATGGACCTCGTCATCCTGCTCGGCGCCGGGCTCACCATCGCCCTCTCGATCGACGACAACCGCCGCGAGGCGGTGCACGCCCCGACGGACGCCGTCGCGGCCGGACCCTCCCCCGCGATCCGGCCCCCCGTCCCGGCCCGGCCCGCGCGGGACGTCGCGCTCGGGCGGCGCGCAGCGCGGCGGCCGGGCCGCCTCACGCTCGTGGTGACCGGCCTCGTCACGCTCCTCCTGGTCGGGACGGGCGCCGCCGTCGCGCTCACCCCGCGGTACCTCGCCCACCAGGACCGCACCGCATGGGCCTCGACGGTGGTCGAGCTGCCGCCGGAGGCGGCCGGCCTGCCCCGCATCCCGAACGCCGTCCCCGCGGCCCAGGCGAAGGCCGCCCGGGCGCAGCTGCTCAGCACCGGCGCGGGACGGCTCATCACCCAGCTCGGCGTCTACGGCGGGCAGGACGGGCCGCGCGCCGTCGTCGTCGCGGGCCGTCCCCAGGAGCCGTTGTCGGCGCAGGACCGCGACCTCGTCCGGGCGGGCTTCACGACCGCGGTGGCACGGTCCGCCGTCGTCGTCACCGAACGCGACCCCGGGCCGCTCGGCGGCTGGTTCGGCTGCGGCATCCACGAGGGCCGGACGACGATGTGCCTCGCGGTCGACGCCGGGGTCGTGCTCAGCATCACCGTGACGACCACCGGGCCGGGCGCGGTGCAGACCGCCCGCGACGTGCGGGCCGCCGTCGAGACCCGGGCGTCCTGACGGGACCGGTCAGGCCGACTTCTCGCGCCGCTCCCGCGGCTTGCGCGTCGGCGCCTCGCGAGGCACGAGCGTCGGGTTGACGTTCTCGAGGACGACCTCACGGGTCACGACGACCCGTGCCACGTCGTCCCGGCTCGGTACGTCGAACATCACCGGGAGGAGGACCTCCTCCATGATCGCCCGCAGGCCCCGCGCACCGGTGCCGCGCAGGATCGCCTGGTCCGCGACCGCCCCGAGCGCCTCGTCCGAGAACTCGAGCTCCACGCCGTCGATCTCGAACATCCGCTGGTACTGCTTGACGAGCGCGTTCTTCGGTGCGGTGAGGATCGAGACGAGCGCCTCGCGGTCGAGGTTCGTCACCGTGGTGATGACCGGCAGGCGACCGATGAACTCGGGGATGAGCCCGAACTTCAGCAGGTCCTCCGGCATGACGTCGGAGTAGGAGTCCGCGTCGTCCCGGGGGGTGTGCAGCGTGGCGCCGAAGCCGATCCCGCGCTTGCCGACCCGGGACTGGATGATCTGCTCCAGACCGGCGAACGCACCGCCCACGATGAACAGCACGTTCGTCGTGTCGATCTGGATGAACTCCTGGTGCGGGTGCTTGCGGCCACCCTGCGGGGGGACCGACGCGGTCGTCCCCTCCAGGATCTTCAGCAGCGCCTGCTGCACGCCCTCGCCGGACACGTCGCGGGTGATCGACGGGTTCTCGCTCTTGCGGGCGATCTTGTCGACCTCGTCGATGTAGATGATGCCGGTCTCGGCCTTCTTGACGTCGTAGTCGGCCGCCTGGATGAGCTTGAGGAGGATGTTCTCGACGTCCTCGCCGACGTAGCCGGCCTCGGTGAGCGCCGTGGCGTCCGCGATCGCGAAGGGCACGTTGAGCATCTTCGCGAGGGTCTGCGCGAGGTAGGTCTTGCCGCAGCCCGTCGGCCCGATGAGCAGGATGTTCGACTTCGAGATCTCGACGGGGTCCTCGCCGCGCCGGGCGGGCTCGCCCGCCTGGATCCGCTTGTAGTGGTTGTAGACGGCGACCGCGAGGGACTTCTTCGCCGAGTCCTGCCCGACCACGTACTGCTCGAGGAACTCGAAGATCTCCTTGGGCTTGGGCAGCTCGACCAGACCCAGCTCGCTGGCCTCGGCCAGCTCCTCCTCGATGATCTCGTTGCAGAGGTCGATGCACTCGTCGCAGATGTACACGCCCGGCCCGGCGATGAGCTTCTTGACCTGCTTCTGGCTCTTTCCGCAGAACG
>DAIOGQ010000230.1:0-6695 GCA_036745175.1 Kineosporiaceae bacterium | reverse complement strand
GAGGGCGGCACGTGGTCGTTCGACTTCTACTGCGACGTCAAGAACACGTGCACCGCGCCGACGGGGTGGTCCACGCCGCCCGCCTGGGTGCAGAGCTGACCGCCGCAGCGACCGCCCGACCCGACCTCCGGTCCCGACCGCCAGACCCGACGAGAGAAGGATCCCCGTGAGCAGCGAGCCCACCGTCGAGTACCGGCGCATCCTGCTGGACGGTGCCGCCGTCCAGGTCGTCCGGGACGGCGACGAGCTCGTCGCCGGCGACGGCCGACGGGTCCACGTCGACGCCGCCGTCCACCTGCCGCCCGTCGTGCCCACGAAGATCCTCGCCGTGCACCTGAACCACATCAGCCGGGTCACGGAGTTCCGCGCGAAGCTGCCGCCCGCGCCGTACTGGTTCAGCAAGCCGACATCCGCCCTCAACGCGCACCGGGGCGCCGTCGTCCGGCCGCTCGGCTGCAAGTGGCTCAACTACGAGGGCGAGGTCGGGATCGTCATCGGTCGGACGACCAGGAACGTGGCCCCGCAGGACGCCGGTCGCCACATCGCGGGATACACGGTGGCGAACGACTACGGGCTCCACGACTTCCGCGACACCGACGCCGGCTCCATGCTGCGGGTCAAGGGGTCGGACACGCTGGCGCCGATCGGTCCGGGCCTGGTGACCGGGTGGGACTTCCACGACAAGTGGATGCGCACGACCGTCAACGGGACAGTGGTCCAGGACGGCTCGACCGCCGAGATGACATGGGACATGCACTATCTCGTCGCCGACGTCGCCCGGACCATCACGCTGAACCCGGGGGACGTCATCCTCTCCGGGACGCCCGCCAACAGCCGCACGGTGTACCCCGGCGACGTCGTCGAGGTCGAGGTGGAGGGCCTGGGGACGCTGACGAACCACATCGTCGACGGGCCGACCCCGATCCGCGACGACGTCGGCGCACAGCCCACGGAGTCCGAGGAGGTGCTGTCGACGGCACTCGGCGGCGACTGGGAGTTCCGCGGCATCCGGGCACCGCGGCGGGACTGACGGCGAGACCGACACCGGGACCGACGGCCGGGCGGGTGATCGCCGCAGCTGGTGCGGCCGCCGGCCGCGGACGGCCTAAGATCCTCGGAACGGGGCAACGGGTGCGCAAAGGGGATGCCGTGACCGGTCAGTACACCCTGGGCCAGACGGAGCAGGCGGTCGAGGCCCGGCTGAGCGGTCTGTCGATCGACCGCTCGGCCATGGCGGCCATCGGGAACCTCTACCGCGCAGCGGGTGTCGTGCGGAACCACTTCGAGCGCACGGTCCTGGCCGAGCACGGCCTGACGTGGACGGCGTGGGTCGTGCTCTGGGTGGTCTGGGTCTGGGACGACATCGAGACCCGGCACGCGGCGTCCGAGGCCGGCATCTCGAAGTCGACGCTGACCGGCGTCGTGACGACGCTCGAGGGCCGCTCGCTGGTCAAGCGCCGCCCGCATCCGGCCGACGGGCGGCGGGTGCTGCTCTCGCTGACCCCGCGCGCCAATCGGCTCATGGAACAGCTGTTCCCGGTCTTCAACACGCGCGAGGCGGACGCGGTCTCGGCACTCTCGCGGGGCGAGGTCGAGGAGTTCACGACGTCACTCCGCAAGATCATCCAGCACCTCGAGGCCGCCGACGGCGTCGCCCCGGCGCAGGACCCGCACGCCTGACTGCGCCGTCCGGGGTCGCCGCCGACCGCCCGTTCGGGTGACCGGGTCCCGCTGTCGGGCCTGTTCCCGGGAGCGCCTGCCTAGCCTCGAGGAATGACTCGGTGGGGCACCCGGTCGTCCGGACGACGAGGGACGACGACGACGTTCATGGCAGCGGCACTGCTCGGCGCCACCCTCGTCGGCGTGCCACCGGCCACCGCTCAGCTCGCCACGTCGCCCAGCCTCACCTGGACGCCGACGACGGGCCGGGTGTACGCCGTCACCCGGGTCGGCGACGCGGTCGTCGTCGGCGGCACCTTCACGGCGCTGTGGAGCCCCAACGGGGCCACGACCGTCAGCCGGAACCGGCTCGCGGCGTTCGACGCGACGACCGGCGCGCTCCTGCCGTGGAACCCTGGCACGAACGGCGAGGTACGCGCACTGGAGGCGTCGGCCGACGGGACGGGCGTCTACGTCGGCGGCGCGTTCACGACGATCGGCGGTGCAGGCCGCAGCCGGCTCGCACTCGTCGACCTCGCCTCCGGCGCCGTGTCCTCGACGTTCGCGCCGCGCCCGGCGAGCACCGTGCTGTCTCTCGAGCGGGTGGGCGCACGGGTCTTCCTGGGCGGCTACTTCAGCTCGGTGAACAGCACGCCCCGGCTGCGGCTCGCCGCCGTCGACGCCTCGACCGGCACTCTGGTGCCGGGCTGGGCCGGCCAGGCCGACTCCAACGTCTACAGCCTGCAGGCATCCACGGACGGCACGACCCTCTACGTCGGCGGGCAGTTCCGCTCCCTCGCCGGCCAGAGCCGTGACTACCTCGGCGCGGTCTCGGTCGAGACCGGCGCAGCCACCGCGTGGCGTCCGCCGATCCCCTGCACGGACACCGCGAACCCCTGCTACGTCCTCGACCTCGCCGTCTCCGACACGGCGGTGCACGCCGGCGTCGGTGGCCCCGGCGGCCGGGTCTCGACGTACGACGTCGCGACCGCACGCCGGCTCTGGCAGACCACGACGGACGGCGACGTCCAGGCGGTCGCGCTCGCGGACGGCAAGCTGATCGCGGGCGGACACTTCGACGTCTCCTTCGGCGGCAAGGGCCCGCGGGCCGGGCTCGCCGCGCTCGACCCCGTGACCGGCGGCGTGCTCGACGACTGGAAGCCGTTGCTGGTCTACGACCTCGGGGTGTGGGACCTGGCGAGCGACGGCGGTGCGCTGCTGGTCGGCGGCGGCTTCACCCGGGTCGACACGAACACGACCAGGCAGCGGTACACCTCCTTCACGATCACCCCGGACGCTCCGGACACCGTCGCCCCGACCACGGTGGTCGGGCTGGTGGCGAACCCGGTGCGCGACGTGCGGGTGACCCTGGCCTGGCAGCCTGCCACTGACGCGAACGGCGTCTCCGGCTACCGGATCTCCCGGGACGGCACCGTGGTCGCCGTCCTCGGCACGACGTCCTGGGTCGACCGTGAGGTCGTGCCGAGCACCGACTACTCGTACACCGTCGAAGCGCGCGACCCGGCGGGCAACTGGTCGCCGCCGAGCGCCGTGCTCGCCGTCCGGACCAAGGAGCTGTCGACCTCGCTCGTCACCCCGCAGACGCCCTGGCGCTACCTGTCCAACGGGTCCGACCAGCCGGCGGCCTGGCGGGAGGCCGCCTTCGACGACTCGGGCTGGTCGGTCGGTGACGCCGAGCTGGGGTACGGAGACGGGGACGAGGCCACGACGATCAGCCCGCTCGGCCTCACGAGCTACTTCCGGCGGACGTTCTCGGTGGCGGACGTCGCGCAGATCACGGCGCTCACCCTGCTCCTGCAGCGCGACGACGGGGCGGTCGCCTACCTCAACGGCGTCGAGGTCGCCCGCTCGAACATGCCGGCCGGAGCCGTCACCGCCACCACCCCGGCGTCGAGCGACGTCTCGGGCGCGGCGGAGCGGACCTTCGTCAGCCTGCCGGTCGCGATGTCGGCGCTGCGCGACGGCTCTAACACGCTCGCCGTCGAGGTGCACAACGCGTCGGCCGCGTCGAGCGACCTCAGCTTCGACGCCGAGCTCGTGCCGACGCTCGCCGGCCCGCCCGGCACCGGCCCGCTCGTCACCGCCGGGTCGACGTGGCGGTGGCTGGACGGCCGGACGCCGCCCGCGGCGGGCTGGACGGCGGTCGACGTCGACGACAGCACGTGGGCGACCGGCGCCGCCGAGCTCGGCTTCGGCGACGGCGACGAGCGGACGCTGCTGCCGGCCGGCGGGACGACGTACTACTTCCGGGGTTCGTTCACGGTTCCCGACGTCTCGCACATCGCCGCCCTGACGCTCGGGATCGTCCGGGACGACGGTGCGGCGGTCTACGTCAACGGCGTCGAGGTGCTCCGGTCCAACCTGCCGGCCGGAACACTGACGCCGACGACCAGGGCGGTGACGGGCCTGTCGGGTGCGGCCGAGTCGGCCTGGGTCGAGGCCGCCGTGCCGGTGTCGGTGCTGCGTGCGGGCGTCAACACCGTCGCCGTCGAGGTGCACCAGAACGCCGCGTCGTCGTCGGACGTGAGCTTCGACCTGCGGCTCACCGCGAGCTGACGGCGGCCCAGCCGTCCCGCCGGGTACCGGCGGCGACGACGAGCGCGTCGAACAGGGCCTGCTGGCCGGGCACCGCGTGCGCGGTGTCCTCGGGATGCCACTGGACGCCGAGGAACCAGCCCGGCCGCCCGGGTGCCGTCACGGCCTCGATCGTGCCGTCGTCCGCGCGCGCGGCGACCCGCAGTCCGTCGCCGAGCCGGGTCAGGCACTGGTGGTGGTAGCAGGACGCCTCGACGACGTCCGCGCCGAGCAGCTCGGCGAGCCCCGGGTCCGTCACGGTCACCCGGTCGAGCCGGTGCCGGTGCGGCTCGGCCATGTGCTGCTCGAGGCCGCCGCCGAGGGCGACGTTGACGACCTGGGTCCCACGACAGATCGCCAGCACCGGGACGCCGGCATCGAGGGCCCAGCGAGCGACGGCCAGGTCGAACGCATCCTGCTCGGCGTCGACGTCGTACACCTCCTCGTGCGCACTCGGCTCGCCGTAGACGGACGGCGCGAGGTCGCCGCCCCCGGGCAGCAGGACGCCGTCCGCGAACGCGAGCCGGTCCGCGACGTCCGGGACGTCGACGACACCGTCCGGGGCCCAGGGGTGCACCGTGAGCGGCTCGCCGCCCGCCCGCAGGACCGCGGCGGACAACGCCCGCGCCGTGACCACCGCGCCGTGGCGCAGCGCGGACGCCGACGCCGAGAACCGGGCAGGGACGGCGATGAGCGGGCGGGTCACGTGGTCTCCTCACGCAGCCGGGTGAGCAGCCGGACGAGGTCGGTGCGCTCGTCGCGGGTCAGGCGCGAGAACAGCTCACGCTCCAGGTCGGCCAGGTGCAGCCGGGTCGCGCGCTCCACGACGTCGCGCCCGAGCGGACTGAGCACGACCCACTGCACCCTGCGGTCGGCCGGGTCGGGCTCCTTCGTCGCGAACCCCAGCGCGACGACCCGGTTGACCAGGCGGGTGGCCCCGCCGGTCGTCACGTCGAGCGCGGCGCCCAGCTCGGTCACCTTGAGCCGTCGGTCGTGGCTGCGGGCGAGCCGCAGCAGCACCTCGTGGACCCCCGCGCTGATCCCGACCTTGCGCTGGATCGTCGCGTCGCAGACCCGCTCGATCCGGGCGTGCGTCTCGTGGAGGAGGCCGTAGATCCCGATCCGCTCGTCGTGGACGTAGCGGACGCGGCGCTCCATGGTGGGAGTCTAGGTCAGGATCCGTCGGTCCGCCGGATACCTGACACGGAAGCAAGCGCGCCGGCGGTCCGGCTGCGCATCGGCGAATCCGGATCGGATCCGAGCCATGTCGTTCGGCCCCGAAGTGCGTCCCGGCCGGCCCCACGGTGCGGCCCGGTCGCCACGACCGTGGTGTGTCAGGCGTCCACCGTGGGCTCCCGGTCGGCCGCCGCGAGCGCGCGGATCGCGCGGAAGACGACGTCCTCCGCCACGCCGACGACGGGGACCGCGGCGGTGCGCAGCCGCAGCGGCTCCTCGCCGCCCGGCCGGACACCGAGCGCGTCGACCGCGTCGCAGAGCCGCCGTGCGGCCGCGGTGGCGTCCACCATCGACGTGGCGGGGAGCAGGACCGCGAGCTCGTCGACGCCGAAGCGGTAGGGGACGTCCCCGACGCGCAGGGTGTGGGTCATCGCCGCGGCGACGGCGGCGAGGGCCTCGTCGGCGGCCGGCCGGCCGGCCCGTTCGCGCAGGGCGGCGAGGCCGGTGACCTCGGCCGCGACGAGACTCGCGGGCATCCCGTGGGTCTGGAGGGTGAGCAGCGACGAGCGCAGGTCCTGGACGAGGCGCTCGCGGTGCGCCAGCCCCGTGACCCGGTCGACGCGGCCGTGGCCGCCGACGAGCGCCCCGCGACGGGCCGCCGAGTCGAGCCCTGCGCCGGCCATCCGGGCGAGCCGCTCGAGGCAGTCCTGCTCCGACGGCGAGAACGCGCGGCCCGTCGTCCGGCGGACGATGAGCGTGCCCGCGACCGCGCCGGCCGACGGGACCGGGACGGCGAGGAGCGCCGTCCGACCGCCGCCCGACAGCGGGTCGCCCTCGATGACCTTGCGGAGCGGGCGACCGAGGTTCATGAGCGCCGCGAGGGTCCTGGCACCCCAGATGCCCAGCCCCTGCGGGTCCTGGCGGAGCACCCGCGGGCCTTCGACCGAACGGACGACGAGCGAGGCGATGTCGGCCTCGACGAGCACGAGCGACTCCTCGCACGCGACCCGGGCGATCTCGAACCGGTCGGTCGTCGTCTCCAGACGGCGGGACGTGCGGCGCAGGTGGTGGCGCTGCTGCGGCGAGGGGGCCCGGTGACCCCGCTGCTGCGGGACGGCCGAGGTCGTCGCCGCCTCGGTGCTCAGCTCGGCCCGCGGCTCGATGCTCTGCTCGGGCCCGACCGGCGCCTGCTCGACCGGCTCGGGCTCGACGGCGACCGGCTCAGGTTCTACGGCGACCGGCTCAGGTTCGACGGCGACCGGCTC
>DAIOGQ010000229.1:4026-6709 GCA_036745175.1 Kineosporiaceae bacterium | reverse complement strand
GGCAGACGTTGAGGCAGGCCGAGCACCGGATGCAGTGCAGCGCCGCGCGGCCGACGTCGTCGGCGAGGGCCGCCGTCCGACCGTTGTCGAGAAGCACGAGGTGGAAGGACTGCGGGCCGTCGCCGGGTGTCACGCCCGTCCACATCGACGTGTACGGGTTCATCCGCTCACCGGTCGACGAGCGCGGCAGGAGCTGGAGGAACACCTCGAGGTCGCGCCACGCGGGCAGCAGCTTCTCGATGCCCATGACCGTGACGAGGGTCTGCGGCAGGGTCAGGCACATCCGGCCGTTGCCCTCGGACTCCACGACCGCGAGCGTGCCGGTCTGCGCGATCGCGAAGTTCGCGCCGCTCACCGCGACCCGAGCGGCCAGGAACGTGCGGCGCAGGTAGGCCCGCGCCGCCATCGCGAGCACGCGTGGCTCGTCGGTGAGGCCCGGGTCGACGCCGGGCATGTGCGCGAGGAAGATCTCCCGGATCTCCGCGCGGTTGCGGTGGATCGCCGGCACGAGGATGTGCGAGGGCCTGTCGTCGGCGAGCTGGACGATGAGCTCGGCGAGATCGGTCTCGACGGCCTCGATGCCCGCCTCCGCGAGTGCCTCGTTGAGCCCGATCTCCTGGGTCGCCATCGACTTCACCTTGACGACGGCGGTCACCGGGTCCTGCGGGGTACCGGCCGCGCGGACGAGGTCGGTGACGATCCGGTTCGCCTCGTCGGCGTCCCTGGCCCAGTGCACGACACCGCCACGCGCGGTGACCTTCTCCTCGAGCTCGACGAGCAGCTCGGGCAGCCGGGCCATGACGTCCGCCTTGATCGCCGACCCGGCGTCGCGCAGCGCCTCCCAGTCGTCCAGCTCCCCGACGACGGCGGCCCGCTTGGCCCGGATCGTCGCCGTGGCGTGCCCGAGGTTGCGGCGCAGCTGGGTGTCGCCGAGCGCGCGCCTGGCCGCGACCGGGAAGGTCTCGGCACCGCGAAGCGTCCCGCGCTCGGTGGCGACGGGCATACCGAGGAACGTCGTCACAGTGCGGCCTCCCAGCCCTCGCCCGCGAGGATCTCCGCGAGATGGACGGTCCGGGTCCCGACCCGCAGCCGGGAGAGCCCGCCACCGATGTGCATGAGGCACGACGAGTCGCCGGCGGTGACGACCTCCGAGCGCGTCGCCTGCACGGCACGCAGCTTGTCGGCGAGCATCGCGGTCGACGTGTCCGCGTTCTTGATCGCGAAGGTCCCACCGAAGCCGCAGCACTGGTCGGCGTCCGGGAGCTCGACGAGGTCGATCCCGGCGACGGAGCGCAGCAGGCGCAGCGGCTTGTCGCCGACGCGCAGCATCCGTAGCGAGTGGCACGTCGGGTGGTAGGTCACCCGGTGCGGGAAGCGGGCGCCGACGTCGGTGACGTGCAGGACGTCGACGAGCAGCTCGCTGAGCTCGTACGTCCGCGCCGCCACGGACTCCGCCCGGTCCGCGAGTCCCGGTTCGCACCGGCCCTGCGAGGCCATCCGGGTGGCCAGCGTCGCGTGCTGGTGCCGGACCGACCCGACGCACGAGCCGGAGGGCGCGACGACCGCGTCGACGCCGTCACCGCCCTCGGTGCGCGGCAGCAGTGCCGCCTCGAAGACGTCCACGTGGTGCCGGACGACGGGCAGCGCCTCGGCCTGGTAGCCGGTGTTGACGTGCATCTGGCCGCAGCACGTCTGCCCGGCGGGGAACACGACCTCGTGCCCGAGCCGTTCGAGCAGCACGACCGTGGCCTGTGCCGCGCGGGGGAACATCGCGTCCGCGAGGCACGTCGCGAAGAGCGCGATCCGCATGACGTGACTCCCTTCCCGGACGAATGGTCAGACCATGGTACGGCCGGACCGCGGGGTGGCACAGAGGTAACCTCCGGGGATGGCGGACAGCCCCCTCCTGCGGCCGGCGGACCGCCCGCACACCCACCAGGTCATCCTGCGCCAGCTCGAGGAGCTGCTCACCTCGGGACTGCTCAGGCCCGGCGACCGGCTGCCGCCCGAGCGCGCGCTCGCCGAGCAGCTCGGCGTGAGCCGGCCGTCCGTCCGCGAGGCGCTCAAGGTGCTCGAGGCGCTCGGTGCGGTCGAGACGACCGGCGGCCAGGGACGGGAGTCGGGGGCCGTCGTCGTCGCCCGACCGGGCACGGCGATCGGTGCCGCGATGCGGATCCATGTCGCCACGCAGGGCCTGCCGATCGCCGACCTCGTCGAGACCAGGGCCTTGCTCGAGGCCTCGGCGATGCGCCGGCTCGGCCGTCGGGTGGCCACCGAGCCGCACGGTGTCGAGCTCCTGCGTCCGGCCGAGAACCTGCACATCGCGATGAAGGACACCTCGCTGCCGCCCGCGCAGTTCCACCACCTCGACACCGGGTTCCACCTCGCCCTCGCCGAGGCCGCGGGCAACGTCGTCGTGCAGGTGGTCATGGCCTCGCTCCGGGAGGCCATCGAGGGCTACGTGCTCGACGCCGTCCCCCGGCTGCCCGACTGGCGCACGACGTCCGCGGGCCTGCGCCGCCAGCACGCCGCGATCCTCACCGCCCTGCGTCGCGGCGACGGCGACACCGCCGCGGACGTCGTCGACCGGCACATCCACCGGTTCTTCGCGCGCACCCGCTGACGAAGCCCGCTGGTGCCCGCGCCAAGATCGGCGCCACGCAGAGGATCTCCCCGAAAGAGC
>DAIOGQ010000229.1:0-3926 GCA_036745175.1 Kineosporiaceae bacterium | reverse complement strand
CCCGCTGGTGCCCGCGCCAAGATCGGCGCCACGCAGAGGATCTCCCCGAAAGAGCCGGGGAGATCCTCTCCCTCGCGGTGATCATGCGAGGGGCAGCTCCACGCGGCCGGCGTCATCTGGGGTCACGGACCAGGCCGGTGCCGCGCCGTCCGCCGCGGGGAACGTGGTGACGAGCCGACCGGCGGGCTCGAGGTCACCGAGCAGGACGGCGGTGAAGGCGTCGCCCGCCTCCTGGGCGGGCAGACCCGCCCAGAGGACGGCGTCGACCTCGTCGAGCCACGGCATGAGGACCGGGGTCGTGGCGTTCACGACGACCACGGTGCGCGCAGCGCCGGCGGTTCGCGACCCGGGCCGCGAGGTCGGCGTCCGATGGCTCCGACAGGGCGCCGCCCGACGTCGTCGGGCCGGTGCGGCGCTCGGTGGGCACGGCGGTCATCAGGTCACCTCTTCTCGGAGGGGAGAAGCGCTGGTCACACGTGGGGTGAACTGGACCTCGCGGTGCTCGTGCGCCGTCTTCGCGGCCGCCGCGGCGTCTCCTCGAGGAGCAGCTCGGCGCCTGTCCTGCCGAGCGCTCCGGCGCGGGCCGCGACGTCCTTGATCCCTGGGGGTGTCCTCTCGCGTCGACCGCACCCGGCGGCGCCGCTCGCCGACGCTCACCCCCTGCCGGCGCGGCCACGACGACGCGCGCCCGGGTCACGCCGACCGTGCCGGCCGGGCCCTCGGCGGTCGTGCGCGCCCGGCGGCAGGTCGTGCGAGACGACGTGCCGGGCAGGAGATCGTTCCCTGGGCGGACCGACGCTCTACCATCGGGAACGCCGTGGACGACAACGCCGCACGTGCATCCGCGAGCGCGGTGAAGCACCGACGACGACCGACCACACCGGGAGCCCCGTGTACCTGATGCGCATCGGACCCGTCGGCGACGAGAAGCCGGTCGTCCGCGTCGACGACGAGACGTACGTGGACGTCTCGGACGTCGTGCCCGACTTCGACGAGGCCTTCTTCGGGTCCGGCGGCCTGAGCCGCCTCGGACCGGTCGTCGCCGAGCGGACGGCCGCCGGTGCCGTGACGGCGTTCGCCGGCGAACGGGTCGGGGCGCCGTTCGCGCGCCCGCACCAGATCCTGTGCATCGGCCTGAACTACAGCGACCACGCCGCAGAGACAGGGCAGGCCGTTCCCGCCGAGCCGATCCTGTTCACGAAGTCCCCCAACACGCTCGTCGGCCCGAACGACGACGTACGGATCCCTCGCGGGTCGACCAAGCCGGACTGGGAGGTCGAGCTCGGGGTCGTCATCGGCCGGCGAACCAGCTACCTGGACGCCGTGGACGACGCGCGGGACGCCGTCGCGGGCTACGTGGTCGTCAACGACGTCAGCGAGCGGGCCTTCCAGCTGGAGCGCGGGGGCCAGTGGTCCAAGGGCAAGTCGGCGGAGACGTTCAACCCCGCCGGCCCGTGGCTCGTGACCCCGGACGAGGTCGACGACGTGAACGCGCTCGGGCTCTGGCTCGACGTGAACGGGGTCCGGCGGCAGACCGGGTCGACGGCCACGATGGTCTTCGACCCGTTCTTCCTCGTCCACCACCTCAGCCAGTTCCTCGTCCTGGAGCCCGGCGACCTGATCAACACCGGCACCCCGCCGGGCGTCGGTCTGGGCATGACGCCGCCGGTGTGGCTGCAGCCCGGGGACGTCATGGAGCTCGGCATCGACGGGCTCGGCGCCCAGCGCCAGGTCGTCGTCGGCCCCCGGTAGCCCAGGTGCGGGCCTTCGTCGTCACGGCGGCCGGCGAGGCCGGTGTGTGCGAGGTCGCGCCGCCGGTCGCGGCACCCGGCCAGGTGGTGGTCGACGTCGAGCGGGTGGGGGTCTGCGGGACGGACGTGGAGTTCTTCACCGGCCAGATGCAGTACCTGCACGAAGGTCATGCGCAGTTCCCGATGCGGCTCGGGCACGAGTGGTCCGGCACCGTCGCCGCCGTCGGCGAGGGGGTCGACGGCGGCTGGGTGGGGCGGCGGGTCACCGGCGACACGATGCTCGGCTGCCGTTCCTGCCGGCGCTGCCGGCACGGCCATCAGCACGTCTGCGCGAAGCGCTTCGAGGTCGGGATCCGGGGCGGCTTTCCCGGTGCCCTGGCCGAGCAGCTCGCGATGCCGGTCACGGCGCTGCACGTGCTGCCCGACCACGTCGACGCGGCGCTCGGGGCCCTCGTCGAACCGGGCGGGAACGCGCTGCGGTCGGTCTGGGGTGCGGACCTCTCGGCAGGGGACCGGGTGCTGGTCATGGGGCCTGGCACCATCGGGTTGCTCGTGGCGCTCATCGCCGCGGCGCAGGGCGCCGAGGTGCACCTGCTGGGCCGCTCCGCGCGGTCCCGGGAGTACGCGGCGACATTGGGGTTCGCCGGCGTCTGGGCCGCCGACGACCTGCCGGACCTGCCGTTCGACGCCGTCGTCGACGCCTCCAACGCGCCGTCGTTGCCGGCCAGGGCCCTCGACCTCGTCGAACCCGGCCGGCGCGTCGTGTACGTCGGTCTCGCCGGCAGTCCGAGCACCGTCGACACCCGGACCCTGGCGCTCAAGGACGTCACCGCGGTCGGGATCCTCAGCGGGTCTCCGGGCCTGGCCGGAGCCATCCAGCTGTACGCATCGGGTGCCGTCGACCCCCGGCCGCTGGTCGCCGCCACGGTCGGGCTCGACGGCGTCGCCGCGATCCTCGCCGGTGAGCGGCCGGCCGGTGCCGGCCCGGGGCCGAAGATGCACGTCGACCCGAGGACCTGACCCCGCCTCGCGGGCCGCGTCCAGGGCCGGGCCGGTGACGGATCATGCAGCGGTCTGTCCGGACCCGGCCGGGACCATGATCAGTCAGTTGTCGGATTAGAGAAGTTTAGGCTGATATCGTCCATCCACGGGCGATGCGCAGGCGTGCGGCGCGGTAGCGGCGCGGAGGATCGGTTCGGCCGGGACGGTGCGCGGACCCGGCATGCGCCACCGCGGGCGTGACGCAGGCTGTATCGACGGCCGGGCGGCGTCCTTCGTCGCGCGACGCCGAGGGCGCCGTCCGGAAAGGGACAGATGTCGGATCCGGCGCGCGGCGCGGCCCGGGACGAGACCCGGGCGCGCTCCCCTTCCGCTGCAAGCGAACAGCGAACCGCCCAACGCCCGGCGCGGAACACGAAAGTCCTCGTCAGAGTTGGTCGAAGCACTGGGATCGGCGACGTCTCGCTCCATGGCCGCGAGATGAGGTTGTCGTTACCCGCAGATAGCATCGACAAGGTCAGCGGCCGGACGTCAGGTCCGGCAGCCCGACCGCACGCGAGGAGCGCAGATGTTCGAGAGGTTCACCGACCGCGCCCGCCGTGTCGTTGTCCTGGCCCAAGAGGAGGCCAGGATGCTCAACCACAACTACATCGGTACCGAGCACATCCTCCTCGGCCTGATCCACGAGGGCGAAGGGGTCGCCGCCAAGGCGCTCGAGTCCCTGGGCATCTCGCTGGACGCCGTGCGCGAGCAGGTCCAGGAGATCATCGGGCAGGGGCAGCAGGCACCCTCCGGCCACATCCCCTTCACGCCCCGCGCGAAGAAGGTGCTCGAGCTCTCGCTGCGCGAGGCGCTCCAGCTGGGGCACAACTACATCGGTACCGAGCACATCCTCCTCGGCCTGATCCGCGAGGGCGAGGGCGTCGCGGCCCAGGTTCTCGTGAAGCTCGGCGCCGACCTCAACCGGGTCCGGCAGCAGGTCATCCAGCTGCTGTCCGGCTACCAGGGCAAGGAGCCCGCGACGACGGGCGGCACCCAGGAGGGCACCCCGTCCGGGTCGCTGGTGCTCGACCAGTTCGGTCGCAACCTCACGCAGCAGGCCCGCGAGGGCAAGCTCGACCCGGTCATCGGGCGTGAGAAGGAGATCGAGCGGGTCATGCAGGTGCTGTCCCGCCG
>DAIOGQ010000228.1:0-6714 GCA_036745175.1 Kineosporiaceae bacterium | reverse complement strand
AGTCGACGGTCTGGACGTGCCAGCCGTACGCCTCGTAGCGCTTGCCGGTGTCCTCACTGAGCGCGACGGCCGTGTCGTCCTCGATGGAGATGTGGTTGGCGTCGTAGACGACGACGAGGTTCCCGAGCTGCTGGTGGCCCGCGAGCGAGGACGCCTCGCTCGTCACGCCCTCCTCGATGTCGCCGTCCGACGCCAGCGCCCAGATCGTGTGGTCGAAGACGCTCTCGCCGGGTGCGGCACCCGGGTCGAGCAGGCCCCGCTCGCGACGTGCCGCGAAGGCCATCCCGATCGCGCTCGCGAGGCCCTGGCCGAGCGGGCCGGTCGTGATCTCGACGCCCGCGGTGTGCTCGACCTCGGGGTGGCCCGGGGTCAGGGAGCCCCACGTCCGCAGCGCCTTGAGGTCGTCGAGCTCGAGGCCGTACCCGGACAGGTAGAGCTGGATGTACTGCGTCAGGCTCGAGTGCCCGCAGGAGAGGACGAAGCGGTCCCGGCCCGGCCATCGCGGCGTCGACGGGTCGTGGGTCATGAGCCGCTGGTAGAGCAGGTAGGCGACGGGCGCGAGGCTCATCGCCGTGCCCGGGTGACCGCTGCCCGCCTTCTGCACCGCGTCCATCGCGAGGCCGCGGACGACGTCGACCGCGCGGCGGTCGAGGTCGCTCCAGTCCAGGGAGGTGCCCGCTGCGGTGGCTGCGGTGGCTGTCGTGTCGCTCACAGAAGAACTCGAGTCCTCTCGTCGGCGGGCTCCGCGGCCTCGGCCGCGTTCCTCACGTCTACTGCGCCTCCGGCCCCCACCGGTCCCGCGGGTCCGATGACGGACCGGACGGGTCGAGACGATCAGTGATGGAGCCTATAGCGAGAGCAGCTCCTCAGCCGCTCCGCGTGGCACCGGGGGGCTGTCCGGCGCGTCGCGGGCGAGCCCGCGCGAGCCGGCGCGAGATGGCGCGCCCCGTGCCGGGTCCTGGGCACCCCGCGCGTAGAGTGTGCTCGGTTCTGCCGTCAGCCATGAGGACGCCGTGACGACCGTCGATCCAAGCCCGCCCGCCGTCGTGCGGTCACCCGCCGCCCTGCCCCCGTTCGCGATCCTCGTCCCGCGACGGCGGTCGTTCGCCCGGTCGGTGCGCGCGTACGTCGCCCTGACCAAGCCGCGGATCATCGAGCTCCTGCTCGTCACGACGGTCCCCACGATGATCCTCGCGGCCGGAGGCTTCCCGCCGGTCTCGCTCGTGCTGCTGACCCTCGTCGGCGGCACCCTCGCCGCAGGCAGCGCGAACGCGCTGAACTGCTACCTCGACCTCGACATCGACACCGTCATGCACCGGACCGAGCGGCGTCCGCTGGTCACCGGCGAGGCCAGCCCGCGAGGAGCCGTCGTCTTCGGCATCACCCTGGGCGTTCTGTCGGTCGCCCTCCTGGCGCTGACCGTCAACGTGCTGTCGGCCGTGCTCGCGCTCGTCGCGATCGGCTTCTACGTCCTGGTCTACACGCTCCTGCTCAAGCGGCGCACGCCGCAGAACATCGTCTGGGGCGGTGCGGCCGGCTGCATGCCGGTTCTCATCGGCTGGGCCGCGGTCCGCGACGGGCTGGGCTGGGCGCCGGTCGTCCTCTTCGGCGTCATCTTCCTGTGGACGCCGCCGCACTACTGGCCGCTGTCGATGCGGTACCGCGACGACTACGCGGCCGCGCGGGTGCCGATGCTCGGCGTCGTGGCGTCCCCGGTCGTGGTCGCCCGCAAGTGCGTCACGTACACGTGGGCGATGGTCGCGTGCTCGCTGCTGCTCGTGCCCGTCGCGCCGACCGGCCCGCTGTACGCCGTCGGCGCGGTCGTCCTCGGCGCGGTGTTCCTGTCGGAGACCTACCGGCTGCTCGCGCGGGCGCGGTCCGGCGTCGCCCAGATCGCGCCGATGCGCGTCTTCCACTGGTCGATCACTTACCTGACACTGCTGTTCGTCCTCGTCGCCGTCGATCCCTTCGTCCGCTTCTAGCCACCCGCTCGGCGGCGTCCCCGCCGAGGCCGACGACGCCGGCGACCGCTGCCGTCACCGCGACGACGAGCAGGCTCGCACCGAGCATGTGGACCGCGACCAGGGCGACGGGCAGGTCGGTGAAGTACTGCACGTAGCCGACGAGCCCCTGCAGGAGCGTGACGGCGAGCAGCCACAGCGCGCGCCGGTGCGCCGCGGGCTGTGCGCCGACGAGGCGCATCGCGAGGACCAGAGCGACGACGAGGCCGACGAAGAGCCAGACGGCGTCGGCGTGCAGCCAGCTCACCAGGCGCGGGTCGAACGAGAACCGGGCCGGTGTGTCGGCGTCCCCCGAGTGCGGTCCGGACCCGGTGACGAGGGTGCCGAGCACGAGGACGACGGCCGCGACGGCGGCGACCGACCAGGCGATCCAGCCGACCTCTCGCCTGGCGACGGCGGGCGTCGGCGACAGGACCCTCAGCAGCAACGCCGTCGACGCGGCGACCAGGACCATCGAGAGCAGGAAGTGCGCGGCGACCGTCGCGGGCGACAGGCCGGCGAGGACGGTGACCCCGCCGAGCACGGCTTGGACGACGACGCCGAGGAACGGCACCGCAGCGAGCGCGAGCAGCCCGCGGGACGCCCTGGTGCCGGTCGTGCGGCGGTGCCGGACGAGCAGCAGCACGACGACGAACGCGGCGAGGGCGACGATCCCGATGACGCCGGTCAGGAGCCGGTTCCCGAACTCGATGTACTTGTGGAACCCCTCGGGCTGCTCGACGACCGGGACGTACGAACCCGGTACGCACTGCGGCCACGTCGGGCAGCCCAGGCCTGACCCGGTGAGCCGGACGAGCCCGCCGGTGACGACGATCGCGATCTGCATCACGAGGTTGGCCAGGAGCGCGGGGCGCAGCAGCCGCGAGAGCACCGCCCGCGGCTCGCCGTCGAACCCGGCCGTCCGCCCGGACCCCGGGTGGGGTGTCGCGTCGGACGTCGGGGAACCGGTCGTGTCGGCAGTCGCGCTCACGGCACCACCCTAGGTCGGTCGTCGGTGTGCCAGAACGGCGGAGGGTCCCTCCGGCGCCGGACTCAGCCCCGGCTCCGGACAGCCTCGCAGGACCGCGCCTCAGCCCCGGATGACACCACGCAGGTGGCTCTTGCCCGAGTGCGTCGGGTCGCCGTCGAGAGGCTCGGCGGAGATATCGACGACGGGGAACTTCCCGAGGTCGAGGTCAGCGGGGATCGTGAAGTCGCCCCTCGTGCCCGTGAGGACGCCGATCGGCACCATCTTCTTCACGGACGCGTCGATGAGCCACACCTCGTAGAACCCGTCCGTCGAGCTCAGCCTCGACACGTCGACCTCGAGCCTGCGGGTGCCGGCGGCGTTGACGACCACCGCGGTCCCGGTCGCGCCCGGGTCGGCGGGCAGCGGGTCGAGGGTCGTCCTGGCCACGACCACGGCCTGCGGGTCGTCCCCGCCGAGCAGCGAGGCGCCGACCGCGCCAGCGATGCCGCCGACGACGAGCGCGGACGCCGCCACGGCCGCCATCGGCAGCCATCTGCGCCGGCTGCGACCGGTCCGCCGCGGCCGCAGCCTCGTCACGCTGTCCGACGATCCGTCACGGGCCCCGGACACGGGCGTATGTGCCGCGGGACCGTCCACCCCACCCCCGCCGAGGAGGCCGCCAATGCCGTCCGGAGCGGAGATCGGGTTGACCGGACGGGGCCGCACCACGACACCGGTCGCAGCCGCCACCGCGTCCCAGACGTGGATGGGTGGCGCGACATCGGGACCGGGAAGGACCCCGGGGCGGCCGGCGACGACCACCCGGCGGAAGGACTCGATCTCCGACCGGCAGCGGGGACAACCGGTCAGGTGCTCGGCGTCGGCGTCGGAGGGCCGCTCACCGAGCGCGACAAGGGCCAGCACGTCGTCGTCACAGTGCTCCACCGTCCACCTCCAACCTGCTGCGCAGCCGCACGAGCGTGCGGCGGATGTGGCTCTTGACGGTGCCGAGCGGGAGCCCGGTGCGCGAGGCGATCTGGTCGTGGGTCAGGTCGTGGAAGAACGCCAGCTCGATGATGCCTCGCTGCGGCTGCCCCAGGCGAGCCAGCTCGTCCATGAGCAGCAGGCGGTCGTCGGCCGAGGTGTCGAACGCCGCGGTCGGCAGCGTCTCGTGGACGCTCTGCGCCGCGTCCCGCGACCGCTCGTCCCGGCGTCGCCGGGCGTGCGCGTCGGCGATCCGGTGCCGGCAGATCCCGACCAGCCAGGCCGGCAGCGGCCCGTGCTCGGGCCGGTAGCCTGCGCGGCCCGTCCAGGCGGAGACGAACACCTGCTGGGTGACGTCCTCGGCGTCCGGTCCGCCGCCGAGCGACCGGCAGGCCAGGCCGTGGACCAGCCCGGCCCACCGCTCGTAGGCGATGGCGAGCGCGCGCTCGTCACCGCAGGCGAAGCGTCGGCCGACCTCGGCGACGTCCGGTCCTGCGTCATCGATCATGCGTGAGTCGACCTCGCGGCTGGGTTGGAGCCTGTCGATGGTCACGCTAGCGGTAGCGACCCGGTCCACGGGTCCGTGAGCCCTCACCCGGATCACGCTAGGGGAGGCGCTGCGCAGCCACACCTCGACGGCAGCACTGTGCCCGGTCTGACCCCCGCCCAGCGTGGCGGCGGATCCGCGGCGGCTCATCCGCCACCTCCGACCCGTTCCGCGACGACGACCAGGTTGTCGCGATAGCTCGACAGCTCGCGGATGAAAGGTCCGCCGCACGTGATGAGAACGAGCCGCGGTGCGCCGTCGCGGGCGAAGAGGGTCTCGGTCGGGAGCCGCTTCTTGACGAGTGTCTCCTTGCCGACGACCTGGTAGACGACCTTCGTGCCGTCCTCGAGCCGGATGTCGACGCGGTCGCCGACACCGAGCTCGCGCAGGCGGAAGAGCGCGCCAGGACCCTGGCCCTTCGAGTCGACGTGTCCGGCGAGGACCGCCGCACCAGACTCGGACCCGGGGACGGAGCCGTAGCGGTACCAGCCGACCCGGTCGACGGACCTGGGGATGACCATCGACCCGTCGGACTCCACGCCGACCGCATCGACCGCTGCGGTGACGTCGATCTCGGGGATCGTCATCGACACGGGCAGCAGGCGGTCGGCGTCGCCGGCCTCCGGTGTCGCCGGCCGGGCAGTGATCTTGGGGACGGTGCGACCGGCGGCCGGGGTGGCGGCCGGTCCGGCGGGCCCGGCCGAGACACTCGGCCCGGCGGTCGTCCCGACGGCGCTCACACGCACACCTTCGGAGTCCGAGGGCCGGGTCGCCCACCAGGCCGCCGGGACGACCACGGCGACGGTGAGGCACGCGGCGAGGACGACCCACCAGCGGCGCATGGCGCGGGCTCCCGGTCTGGACGGCCCGTGAGGGCGAACGGTGGACGAGGCAGGAACGGTGCGCCCCTGCCCGGGCCCCGATGTCTCGACGGCCCGGGCAGGGGGTGCGGTGGTGCGGTGGTGCGGTGGTGCGGTGGTGCGGTGGTGCGGTGGGTGCTCAGCCGCGGGAGACCGCGACCTTGCGGGCAGCCAGGGCGGCACCGGCCACCGCGACGACCGTCAGGGCGACGAGCGGCGCGGGAAGGCCGTCGGCCACGAGACCACCGGTGCCCGAGGGGACACCACCGGGGGCGGAGTGCAGGCCGCTGATCGTCTGGACGGCGAGGTCGAGGTTGTCGTCCTCGGCGGAGCCCCACGCGTAGACGATCGTGTTCGTGCCCTCCTTGAGGTCGAGGTCGGCGGGGCCGATCGCGACCGTGTCGGTGCCGGCGAGGACGACGTCCGCGCTCACCTTGGCGGCGGGGATGTCGGCCTTGGCCTCCTTCGGGTTCTCGAGGGCCTTGAAGACCGGCGTGCCGCCGGCGCGGACGTCGACGGCCGGGGCGGCCGCGGTGTGCCGGACCGTGAGGCGCGCCTTGCCGGCGTCGATCTTGCTGACGTCGTTGACGAACGGGGTGAGGGTCGGGGTGCCGTCGGCGCCGAGGTGCGCGACGACGGTGATGTTCGCGCCGGCCGGGACGGCGACGTCGTCGGCCTTGATGGCCGGGGTGCCGTCAGGGCCTTCGCCGGCGGGGAACACGGCCAGGTCGTACGTCCCCTCGGGGAGCTTGACCGGGTCGGTCAGCGTTCCGGGCTTGAAGTCCTCGAGGAGCACGTCGCCGTTCGCGTAGACGTCGACCGTCAGGCCGGGGACGCCGTGCAGGACGGACACGTCGGACGTGCCGGCCGCGCTCGCCGGCGCGGCGGCGGCGATCCCGAGGCCGAGGGCGACCGCACCGGCGGCCGAGAGGATGCGCAGTGGGCGCATGAGGAGCTCCTGTCGTGGAGTGGGGGGTGAGCTTTCGACCCCACTTCCGACGGGCTCGTCGTTCTGGATGCAGGTCAATCCCAGCGGAACCAGCGCGCGGCGGCCGCGGCGGCGACCAGCCCCCAGCCCGCGAGGACCGCGAGCGCGACCCAGGCCGTGGCACCGTCGAGCGTCGCGGCCCGCAGGGCGTCGCCGAGCGCCCCCGACGGCAGCAGCTCGGCGACCTGACCCCAGCGGCCCATCCGGTCCGGGGGGACGACGACGCCGCCCCCGGCGAGGAGCAGGACCCACACGAGGTTCGCCGCCGCGAGGACGCCCTCCGCACGCAGCGTCCCGGCCAGGAGCAGACCGAGCGAGGTGAACGTCACGGTGCCGACGACGAGGGCGAGGACGGCGGCCGGCAG
>DAIOGQ010000227.1:0-6731 GCA_036745175.1 Kineosporiaceae bacterium | reverse complement strand
GCGGCGAGCCACTCGTCGGCCTCGTCGGGGATGAGGTCGGGGGTGATGAGCCCGGAGCCGCCGGCCTCGGCGAGGTCGGCGGCGAAGCGCTCGACGCCGTACCGGTCGACGGGGTTCCAGTACGTCATGACGACGGCGCGGGCCCCGGCCTGCGCGACAGCGGCGACCGCCGTGAAGGCGTCCCGCGGCCGTGCCCCGGCCCGCAGGGCGGCTTCGACCGCGTGCTGGATGACGGGTCCGTCCATGAGCGGGTCGGAGTAGGGGACGCCGACCTCGACGACGTCGGCGCCGCCCTCGACGAGGGCCCGAGCCGCAGCGACCGAGGTGGCGACGTCGGGGAAGCCGACCGGCAGGTAGGCGACGAGCGCGGAGCGCCCCTCGGCCCTGGCCGCGAGCAGGACGTCCGCGACGCCGCGGGAGCCGGTGATCACCGGTCGCCCTGCTGGCTCGCGTGCGTCGCCCCCGGGGCCTGCTCGACCCGCGCGACCCCGGACTCGACGGCCTCGACGTCCGCGGCGTCCGCGGCGTCCGCGACGTCCGCGACCAGACCGAACCAGCGGGCGGCGGTGTCGACGTCCTTGTCGCCGCGACCGGAGAGGTTCACCAGGACGATGCCGTCCGGGCCGAGCCGGCGGCCGGCCCGCAGCGCTCCGGCGAGGGCGTGCGCGCTCTCGATCGCCGGAATGATGCCCTCGGTCCGGCACAGCAGCTTGAAGGCGTCCATCGCCTCGGCGTCGGCGACCGACTCGTACGTCGCCCGGCCGGTCTCGTGGAGCCAGGCGTGCTCGGGGCCGACGCCCGGGTAGTCCAGGCCCGCCGAGATCGAGTGGCTCTCGATCGTCTGGCCGTCCTCGTCCTGGAGGACGAACGTGCGGTTGCCGTGGAGCACGCCCGGCAGGCCGCCGCTGATGGACGACGCGTGCCGACCGGTCTCGATCCCGTCACCGCCGGCCTCGAGCCCGAGGAGCGCGACCCCGGCGTCGTCGAGGAAGGCGTGGAAGATGCCGATCGCGTTGCTGCCGCCGCCGACGCAGGCCGCGACGACGTCGGGGAGCCGGCCGACGAGGTCCAGCACCTGCCGGCGCGCCTCGACGCCGATCACCCGGTGGAAGTCGCGCACCATCGTCGGGAAGGGGTGCGGTCCGGCGACCGTGCCGAGCAGGTAGTGCGTCGTGTCGACGTTCGTCACCCAGTCGCGCATCGCCTCGTTGATGGCGTCCTTCAGCGTCCGCGAGCCCGTCGTCACGGGGACGACCTCGGCACCGAGCAGGCGCATCCGCGCGACGTTGAGGGCCTGCCGCCGGGTGTCCTCCTCGCCCATGTAGACGACGCACTCGAGGTCGAGCAGGGCGGCCGCGGTCGCCGTCGCGACGCCGTGCTGGCCGGCGCCGGTCTCGGCGATGACCCGCTTCTTGCCCATCCGCTGGGTGAGCAGCGCCTGGCCGAGCACGTTGTTGATCTTGTGGGACCCGGTGTGGTTGAGGTCCTCGCGCTTGAGCAGGACCCGCGCCCCCCCGGCGTGCGCCGCGAACCGCTTGGCCTCGGTGAGCAGGCTCGGGCGCCCGGAGTACGTGCGGTGCAGGTGGTCGAGCTCGGCCGTGAACGCCGGGTCGGCCATCGCGGCGGTGAACTCCCGGTCGAGCTCGTCGAGGGCCGCCACGAGCGCCTCGGGCACGAAGCGTCCGCCGAACCGGCCGAAGTACGGCCCCCGGTGCGCCGAGAGGGCGACCTGCTCGGCGTCCGCCGGCGCGCTCACTTGCGCACCGCCCGCAGGGCCGGGTGGGCACCTGCGGCGACCAGGTCGGCGACGGCCGCGCGGGGGTCCCTGCCGGTCACGAGGCTCTCGCCGACGAGGACGGCGTGCGCGCCGGCCCGGGCGAAGTCGAGGACGTCGTGCGGGCCGCGGACGCCGGACTCGGCGATCCGGAAGATGCCGGCCGGGATCGACGGGCAGACCCGGGCGAACGTCGTCCGGTCGACCTCGAGGGTCTTGAGGTCGCGGCAGTTCACCCCGATGACCCGGGCACCGGCGTCGACCGCACGGGCCACCTCCTCGTCGTCGTGGACCTCGACCAGGGCGGTCATGCCGAGGGAGTGCACGCGCTCGACGAGAGACACGAGCGCCTCCTGCTCGAGCGCGGAGACGATGAGGAGGACGACGTCCGCGCCGTGCGCGCGAGCCTCCCAGACCTGGTAGCTCGAGACGACGAAGTCCTTGCGCAGCACCGGGATGTCGACCGCGGCCCGGACCGCGGCGAGGTCGGCGAGGCTGCCGCCGAAGCGGCGCCGCTCGGTGAGGACCGAGATGACGCTCGCCCCGCCGGACTCGTAGTCGGCCGCCAGCCCGGCCGGGTCGGCGATCGCCGCGAGCGCGCCCTTGCTCGGGCTCGAGCGCTTGACCTCCGCGATCACCTTGACGGTGTCGCCCTCGCGCAGCACGGACTCGGCGGCCAGGGGCGACGGCCGTGCGGCGGCCTGGGCCTGGAGCGCCTCCAGGCTCACCTCGCCCTGTCGGCCGACGAGGTCCTCACGGACGCCCGCGAGGATGTCGTCGAGCACGGTCACGGTGGAGCCCCCTGTCGGCGATTGCTTCGGCGGACGCTGCGATCGTACCGACCCCGCGAGGTCCCTCGGTCCGCGAGCCGCCCGGACGGGCTGACCGACGCGTCAGGGCGCGAGCCACTCGAAGCCGGGGACGTTGCGCAGCACCCAGAACGCACAGACGCCCGCGAGCAACGTCCAGATGGCCCAGGCCGGCAGCATCGTCCGTGGCCGGCGACCGGTCAGCCGGCGCCGCGTCCAGCGCACCCAGGCGACGGCGAGCAGCGGGACGGCCAGGACCGTGAAGGGGTTGCGCTCGATCGCGGTGACGACGTCGAGGTGCGCCAGGGCGTGGATCGCCCGCAGCGACCCGCAGCCCGGGCAGTACAGCCCGGTGAGGAAGAGGAACGGGCAGGTCGGGTAGTGGCCGGGGACGTTCGGGTCGACGGCAGCGAGCACCGAGGTCGCGCCGAGCGCGAGCACCGCCACCCCGAGCGGGGCGGCGAGCCGGCGCACCGGGCCCGCGGCGGCGGGGCCGGCGGTCCGGACGAGGTCGTCGACCGTCATCGTTCGAGTATCCCCCAGCGGCGTCGGGCGGGAGTCGCGGTGGCGTCGGTGCGACGTCCTGCGGCGTCAGGGCGACGTCGCGACGCCCGTGCCGATCATGACGGCGAAGAAGCCGACGTACAGGATGATCACCACCGCGGCGACGACGAAGTAGGCGACCGCGCTCCAGGTCGCGAACTGCTTGGCCTTGCGCGAGGACTCCATCGCACCGGCGACGTCGCCGCGGGCCCACTTGTCGTTGACCTGCGCGGAGAACACGATCGAGGCGATCCCGAGCGGCAGGCAGCACATGATCGTCGAGAGGATGGCCCAGACGAGGTAGTTGTCGGGCGGCAGCGCGCCGGGCGGCGGGCCGTAGCCCATCGGCGGCTGGGGCACCGGGTACCCGGTGGGCGGGAGCGCCGCCGGCGGTTGCGCCGGGTATCCATGGTCGGCCGGGACGCCGGGCCCGGGTGCGTACGGCTCGGGCAAGCCCGGCTGCCGACCGTAGGGCTCGTGCACGGTGGGCTGCTGCCCGAACGGCTGCGCTCCGAACGGCTGCTGCCCGGGCGGCTCGGCCGGTTCGGGCGCCGCGTACGGCTGCCCGTACGGCTCCGAGGGCGGCTGCCCGCTCGGGGCCGGCGGCGTGGGGTCCTCCGCCGGCGGTTCGCCGCTGGTCGTCATCTCGTCGCCCTCTCGAGGTCACGGGTCGGGGCGGGCCCCGGCCGTCCGCGACGACCGGGGCCCGCGAGGTACCTGACGTTCTCAGTTGCCGCTGGTCGAGGCGCCGATGCCGAGGGCGACGACGAGGATGACGTAGAGCACGCCCACGATGACACCGGCGATCGCGCTCCACGTCGCGAACTGCTTGGCCTTGCGCGAGGACTCCATCGCGCCGGCCGCGTCGCCCTGTGCCCACTTGCCGTTGACCTGCGCGGCGAACACGATCGACGCGACGCCCAGCGGGAGGCAGCAGAACAGGGTCGTGAGGATCGCCCACACGAGGTAGTTCGGCGGAGGCGGACCACCGGCCGGCTGCCCGGGGGGCATGGCCCCGTAGGGCGGCGGAGGCGGCGGTGCACCGTATTCGGACATGAGACTCCATCCCGGGATCGGGGCCCCGGACCGGGGCCGACGGCGGCCAACCCTAGTGGGCCGCGCGCGGCGACCATGGCAGCCCTGCCGGGAGCGGGCAGCCGAATCGGATGAGGTCTCGGGCGGCAATCACCGCACTACCGGCGTGATCCGTCCAGATCGGTTCGAACTACCCGAACAGTCCGCTGCCGAAGAAGCTGACGCCGTTCCCGACCAGGGACAGGGCGGAGACGCCGACCCCGATCCAGCCGAGGATCTTCGCCGCCTTGGTCTGGCCGTTCGTCGCACCCTCGCGCTCGGCGGCCGTCGCGAGGTAGACCGCGGCGGCACCGGCGATGCCGAACAGGAAGCAGCACCAGCCCAGGACGATCGAGACGATGCCGAGGACGAGCGCGGTCGTGGCCTTCTGGTTGGCCCCGGGGCTCGGTACGCCGACGGCGGGCTGCGGTCCGCCGTAGCCGGGTTGTGCGGGGGCGCCGAAGGGCGGCTGCGGCGCGCCGTACTGCGGCGGGGGCGTGCCGTACTGCGGCGGCTGACCGCCGTACTCCGGCGGTTGCGGGGCGCCGTAGGCCGGCGGTTGCGGGGCGCCGTAGGCCGGTGGCGGGGACCCGTACGACGGCGCCGGGGGCGGCTGCGGCTCACCGTACGCGGGCGGCGGCGAGCCGTACGACGGCGGCGGCTCGGGCTCCCCGGACGGCGGGGCGGCCGGTGGCTGCTGGTCTTCGGTCGGGTCGGTCGGGTCCTCGCCGGGCGTGCCCGGCTGCGGGGTGTCGGACGACACGGTGGATCTCCTCGGCTGGGGGCGCAGGTGCGGCGCAGCCTAGCGACGTGACCCGCCGCCGCGGCCGAGGACCGCCGTCGCCGCGCCGGTCAGGGTGCGAGCCAGGACGCGGCCGGCAGCCAGCGCAGCACGCCGAAGGCGACGACCACGACGAAGCCCGCCCACACGACACGCGGGGAGGGCACGGGCATCGCCGCCAGCCCCGGGGAGCCGGCGACGGCGCGCCGCACCCAGCGCAGCCACCACGCGAGGGCGACGGGCAGGGCGAGGACGACGAGCAGGTTGCTGCCGACAGCGGCACCGACATCGCCCTGGGTCAGGCTGCTGACCGACCGCAGCCCGCCGCACACCGGGCACGGCAGCCCGGTGACGACGAGGAAGGGGCACGTCCCCCAGGAGCCGGCCACGTGCGGGTCCCGCAGGCGCAGCGCGGCGGTCCACGCGACGACACCGACCCCGATCGCCCCGGGTGCCAGCACGCGACGCCACACCGGCGGCGGGACGCGGCTGGTCGGCGGCACGCTCTCGACGGCGGTCGTCACCTCAGCGGGTCGCGGTCCCGTACCCCATGGCGGACAGCACCTTCCACGCGGCCGCGCCGAGGACGACGACGACGCCGCCGACGATCGAGAGCCACACCGAGGTCATCCCGACGCCGATGCTCGCGACGAGGAAGCCCAGCATGATGACGGCCACCCCGGTCCACGCGGCGACGCTGTTGCCGTGGTCCTCGTGCACCTCGTGCTGCGCCGCGGCGCCCTGCGCAGGCGCCGTCTGCCGGCTGTCGGTCATGGGTCTCCTCCCAGGTCACGGTCATTCTGCCAGGTGCGCGGCGGCCGCCGGCGCACC
Source organism: Kineosporiaceae bacterium (assembly GCA_036745175.1). Taxonomy (GTDB): domain Bacteria; phylum Actinomycetota; class Actinomycetes; order Actinomycetales; family Kineosporiaceae; genus R-H-3. Next base: position 919 of record DAIOGQ010000227.1, on the reverse strand, counting down.
GCGGGTCGTTCGGCCTACCCGCGCGGCGGGTCGTCCGTCGGGTCGGCCCCGGCGCTCAGGGCGTCCCACGCGTCGAGCGCGCGGTCGCGCTCCCGGACGGCGTCGGCCGCGGCCCCTGGTGCCGCGGTCACCGCCTGGGCGGTCGCGGCCGCAGCGGTCACGACGGCGGCGGTCGCGGCCGGGGCCTCGAACCGGCGCGACGGGCCGGACCAGCGACGGGCGCGGACCAGGGCCACGACGGCTCCGGCCAGGACGAGGACCCCGGCGGCGACCCCGACGACCGGCCACGCCGTCGGCTCCGACGAGAGCACGAGCCGGTTCCCGGTCGCCCCGGTCGCGCGGGCGAGCGCGTCGGCGACGAGGGCGGCCCGGTCGACGCCGAGCCACAGCCCGCTCGCGGCGATCCCCGCGCCGGCCGCGACGAGGACCACCGCCACGACGTGGCGGACGACGCGCCCGGAGGTCGCGAGCACGACCGCGCCGGCAACCGCGACCAGGCCGAGCGCGATCCCTCCGGGCGCGGCCTCACGCCCGCTGATCGCGACCGAGGTGACGCCGGCGCCCGCCTGCGGCACGGCCCAGAGCCAGGTCCGGCTGCCGGCGAGGACGGCGAGGAGTCCGCCGCCGAGGACGAGCAGGACCGCGGGCGCCTTCGAGGACCGCACGCCGGTCATGCCTGCGTCTCGCGGCCCGGACCCCCGACGGTCGGCGGCCCGCCGGCGGCAGGCCCGCCCGCCGGTCGCAGCGTGCTCGCCGTGGCGACCGCCCGCAGCACGGCAGCGGCCTTGTTGCGGCACTCCTCGTCCTCACGCTCGGGCACCGAGTCGGCGACGATCCCGGCCCCGGCCTGGACGTGCGCGACGCCGTCGCGCAGCAGCGCCGTCCGGATCGCGATCGCGAAGTCCATGTCGCCCGCGAC
>DAIOGQ010000226.1:0-6739 GCA_036745175.1 Kineosporiaceae bacterium | reverse complement strand
CGACTGCGAGGCCTGGGTCCCGACCCAGGGCCGCTACCGCGAGGTGACCTCGACGTCGAACTGCACGACGTACCAGGCCCGCCGGCTCGACGTCCGCGAGAAGGACCCCCGCGACGGGGCGAGCGGCAACCGACCCGTCGCGACCCTGAACGGCACCCTCGCGACGACCCGCTGGATCGTCGCGATCCTCGAGAACCACCAGCAGCCGGACGGTTCGGTGCTCGTCCCGAAGGCGCTGCAGCCGTACCTCGGCGGTCTCGACGTCCTCACCCCCACCGCGTGAGCCGGCTCGTCGCGCTGGACATCGACGGCACCCTGCTCGACCACGACGAGGTCATCACCGAGCGGGTCCGGACGGCGGTCGCGGACGTCGCCGCGTCCGGCGCGCACGTCGTCGTCGCGACCGGCCGCTCGCTGCACGGCACGCTGCCGGTGCTCGACCGCCTCGGGCTGCTCGAGGGCTGGGCGGTGTGCAGCAACGGCGCGATGACGCTGCGGCTGGACCCGGCGCTCGACCGCGGCTACGAGATCGCGGACGTCGTCACCTTCGACCCGGGCCCCGTGCTGCGTCTCATGCGCGAGCACCTGCCCACGGCGCTGTTCGCCGTCGAGGACGCCGAGGCGTCCCGACGGCTCACAGCGCCCTTCCCCGAGGGCGAGCTGAACGGTGACCAGCGCGTCGTCCCGTTCGAGTCGCTCGTCGAGGGCCCGGCGACACGGGTCGTCGTCCGCAGCCCCGAGTCGACCCCGGAGGACTTCCTCGACGTCGTCGAGCGCGTCGGGCTGCACGGGGTGAGCTACGCCGTCGGCTGGACGGCGTGGCTCGACCTCGCGCCGGAGGGGGTCAGCAAGGCCTCGGCGCTCGAGGTCGTGCGTCAGCGGCTCGGCGTCCCGCCGGAGCGCACCGTCGCGGTCGGCGACGGGCGCAACGACCTCGAGATGCTCGCGTGGGCCGCCCGCGGGATCGCGATGGGACAGGCGGTCACCGAGGTCCTCGCGGCCGCCGACGAGATCACCGCGCCGGTCGAGGAGGACGGCGTCGCGCTCGTCCTGGAGGACCTGCTCGCCCGTCGGACCTGACGTCCGACCCGCCGTCGGACCCTCAGGCGGGCGGGACGAACCCGGAGTCGAGCTCCCACGGCCGGATCGGTGAGTTCTCGATGACCCACGTCTGCAGCGCATGGTCGAGACCGGACAGGACGAGCAGCCCGACCGCGACGAGCAGCACCCCGAGCCCGCGGCGGAACCAGGCGTCCGGGTCGGCCGCCCACCTCAGCCGCCGGATCGCGCGCTGGCCGGCGAGCGCGACGACGAGCAGGGTGGCGCACAGCCCGACGACGTAGGTCAGCATCAGTGCCAGCCCGAAGACCGGTTCGGCCGGCAGCAGCGTGATGATGACGTAGCCGTAGAGCGGGCTGCACGACGAGAACACGGGTCCGAGCGCGGCCCCGGTGAGGACCGCCCCGGCGACCCCGTCCCGGGACCTGGCCGCCACGAGGCGTCGTCCGGTCGTCGACCCCAGCGACAGCCGGGTCGAGACCCGGTCCCAGGCGTGCGGGAGCACGAGCACGACCCCGAGGACGACGAGCAGCCCGCCGCTCAGCGTCTGCCAGACCTGGCGCGGCACGCCGATGAACGCCGTCGACGCCTGGAGCAGCAGGGTGAAGACGAGGACCGAGACGCCGAGCGACGCCGTGACGACGACGGCCCGCGGGGTCCCGGTGAGCCGGCGTGCCGGGGCGGCGAGCGTCGTCGCGCCGCTCGGACCGCCCCCGGCCGCGTGCACCTGCGACGGGACGACGGACTCGCCGACAACGACCGGGAGCAGCGGCAGCACGCACGGCGCGAGCGTCGTGAGGACCCCGGCGACGAACGCGCCGACGAGCAGGACCACGTCTCAGGCCTGCGCGGCGATCGCCGCACCGGTGTCCGTGCCGGTCCAGCTGTTCTTCAGCCCGCCGTCGGCGTCGATCGAGACGAACGTCCACTGCCGGGTGACGCCGTACTTGCGCTTGAGGTCGGTCATGGAGTCGTAGTCGACCTTGACGATGGTCGTGCCGGCGGGCACGGAGGCCGGGTCGGCGGCGAGGTTCTTGTCCGTGCGCTGGCAGTCCGGGCACCACGTCGCGTGGAAGAACAGGACGACCGTGCCGGCCGAGTACATCGCGGGGTTCTGCTGGTACTTCGCGTACTCGATGTATCCGCTCGGCGCGGCGGCCGGGGCCGATCCGCTCGCCGATCCGCTCGCCGATCCGCTCGCTGATCCGTTCGCTGACGCCGCCGGTGACGGTGCGCCGGCCGGCGCCGACGTCGCGGAACCGGCAGCAGGCTCGGGGACGGCGGCGCTGTCGGCGTCCGCACCGCAGGCGGCCAGGGACAGTGCGGCGGCGACGGCGAACGACAGGACGGGACGGGTGCTGCGCATGGTTCGGGACTCCTCGGTGGGGGGACCGGACCGGATCAGGATCACCCGCCCGACGGCTCCATGGTCTTACACATCGGTGACACCGCGAGGTCCCGGCGGCCCGGCGCCCGGTGCGCTCCCGGCGGTGCGCTCCCGGCCCGCCGCTCCCGGCAGGCCCCCGTGTCATGGCAGGATGACCGCCGTCTGCAAGCGTTTGCACAGCGGATCGCCGAAGGAGCCCCGACCGTGCCCGACCAGGTGCAGCTCATCACGTACGCGGACCGGCTCGCCGGCTCGCTCGGCGGCCTGGACCGGATGCTCGCGGCCGGCCCGCTCGCCGGACTGTTCGGCGGCGTCCACGTCCTGCCGTTCTTCCGGCCCTTCGACGGCGCCGACGCCGGCTTCGACCCGGCCGACCATCGCGAGGTGGACACCCGGCTCGGCAGCTGGGACGACGTCGCGGCCCTGGGCCGGACCACCGGCACCGTCGTCGACCTCATCGTCAACCACGTCTCCGCCGACAGCCCGTGGTTCGCCGACGTCGTCGCCCGCGGCGACGCGTCGCCGTACGCGGGCATGTTCCTCACCTTCGGCAGCCTCTTCCCGAACGGCGCGACCGAGGCCGACCTGCTGAGCATCTACCGCCCGCGTCCCGGCCTGCCGTTCACGACCATGCGGCTCGGGGGTGCGAAACGGCTCGTCTGGACGACGTTCACCAGCCGGCAGGTGGACCTGGACCTGCGGCACCCAGCGGCGCGCGGCTACCTCACCGAGGTCATCGAGCTGTTCGCCACGCACGGCGTGCGAATGGTCCGGGTCGATGCCGTCGGCTACGCCGTGAAGACCCCCGGCTCGACGTCGTTCATGACCCCGGAGACCTTCGCCTTCATCGAGGAGCTGTCGGCGCAGATGCGCGCGCTCGGCCTGGAGGTGCTCGTCGAGGTGCACTCGCACTACGAGCGGCAGATCGAGATCGCCCGCCGGGTCGACCGGGTCTACGACTTCGGCCTGCCGCCGCTCGTGCTCCACGCGTTGCACTCCGGGGATGCCGCACCGCTGCTGCGCTGGCTCGCCGTCCGGCCGCGGAACTGCGTCACGGTACTCGACACCCACGACGGGATCGGCGTCGTCGACGTCGGCGCCGACGTGACCCGGCCCGGCAAGCCGGGCCTGCTGACGTCGGCCGAGATCGACCGGCTCGTCGAGGCGGTCCACACGGCGAGCGGGGGAACGAGCCGGCTCGCCACCGGCGGGGCAGCGAGCAACGTCGACCTCTACCAGGTGAACTGCACGTTCTACGACGCGCTGGGCCGCGACGACGCGCGCTACCTGCTGGCCCGGATGGTGCAGTTCCTCGCGCCCGGGATCCCGCAGGTCTACTACGTCGGCCTGCTCGCCGGCACGAACGACGTGGACCTGCTCGCCCGCACGAACGTCGGTCGCGACGTGAACCGGCACCACTACACGCCGGCCGAGATCGAGGAGGCGCTGCGGCGTCCCGTCGTGGCCGCGCTGTGCGCGCTCATCCGGCTGCGCAACAGCCACCCGGCCTTCGAGGGCGCCTTCTCGTGCGGCGACGGCGACGGCTCCGCCGGTGCCCTGCGGATGAGCTGGCAGCGCGGCGTCGAGCACGTCCGGCTCGAGGCGGAGACCGGCCAGGGCACGTTCCTGCTCGAGTGGACGACGCCGGCCGGCCTGCGGACCGCGACGTCCGTGCGCGGGCTCGCCGGCGCGGTCACCGCGCCCGGGCAACCGCCGACCGCGGCTAGGCCAGTTAGGCCCAGCTAGGCCCGGTCGGGCAGCGGCTCGCGGGTGAGCCGGACCAGGGCCTCGACCTCGGCGACGACGGCGTCGGCGACGGCCTGCGGGTCGGGGACGAGGCGGGCGTCGGAGGCGACGCCGACGGTGACCTGGCCGGCGTAGCTGAAGATGCTCACGCCGAGGCCGACGGAGGCCGCCTGCGGCACCCAGAAGACGATGCCGTCGACGGCTCGGCCGGCGAGGAAGACCGTCTCGCGCGGCCCGGGGACGTTCGTGACGATCGCCGTCGTCTTCGAGCCGAGCACCCGCACGACGAGGCCGTGCAGCCAGGCCGGCAGGAAGCCGAGCAGGCTGATGAGGGCGAACGTCGCGGCGGCCTCCGGGCGGCCACGCAACCGGGCCATCGCGGTGCGGACGGCGTGCACCCGCGCCACGGCGTCGTCCTGCGACACGGGCAGGTCGGCGAGCACCAGCCCGAAGCGGTTGCCGAGGTCGCGCGGGACGGGGACGTCCGGCGGGCGCAGGTTCACCGGGACGAACACGCGGACGTCGTGCGCGGGCTCGTCGTGGTCGAGCAGGTGTCGCCGCAGCGCGCCCGCGGTGGCGGCGAGCAGGACGTCGTTGACGCTCGCGTCGAGCGCGACGGCGACGGTCTTGACGTCGTGCAGCGACACCGGCGGAGCCCAGGCCGCCAGCTTGCGGACGCCGAGCCGGCCGCGCAGCCGGGTCCGCGGGTCGCGCGAGAGCAGGAGCAGGCGCACCGCCGTGGTGACGACGTCGAGACCGAACCTCAGCGTCCGCAGCGCCGTCCGCGGGGTGCGCCATGCGGTCGCGGGATCCGGTACGCCGACGACGCGCGAGACCTCTGACGTGCCGTCCGCCGCCCGCCGGACGACCCCCGGCCGGCGCGGCGTCCGGCGGCCGAGGAGCACGGACGGCGCAGGCAGCCCGCCGCCGTCGTCGACCGCGGCGTCCGGGGAGTCGTCGGTGAGCGAGACGAGGACGCTCGCCAGCGCGATCCCGTCGGCGAGGCAGTGGTGCAGCCGTGCGACGACGGCGCTCGTCGCCGGCCCGGCCGCGTCGGCGGGGACGTCGACGAGGTGGAACTGCCAGGGCGAGCGCGTCATGTCGAGCGGCGTCCCGAGCAGCCTGCTGACCGTGTCGCCGAGCGCGGCGCGCGGAACGACGAGCCGCACGAGGTGGGCGTCCAGGTCGAAGCCGGCGTCGTCCTGCCAGACGGGCTGCTCGAAAGGCGACCGTGACGGCACCGGGCGGCGGGAGAACTTCGGGAACCGGTCGAGCAGGCGGACGCCGACGACGTCGTGCAGACGCTGCCAGTCCGCCGGGCCGTCGAACCGCAGCACGCCGGTGATCATCATGAGGTTGTCCGGTGCGTCGAGCCCGAGCCAGGCGGCGTCGGCGTTCGACATCCGGGCGTCGGACCGCGGCGACCGGGTCTCCTGGGCGGGCATCCCGTCAGGATGTCAACCCGGACCGCCGCTGTCCTGTCCGGACCCGACTGCCTCAGACGTGGAGGACGCCGCCCTCGTGGGTCAGTGCGTCGGCCTCGGGGTCGTCGAACCAGTGGCCGCCCTCACCGAGGTACCGGAACCGGTGCGTCGACCCCGACTCGAGGGTCAGGGCGACGCTTCGGGTGCCGTTCGCCCGTCTGACGAGCGTGTGCCTGCCGGGGGTCCAGCCGTTGAAGTCACCGACGACGGACACCTTGCCGACGGCGCCGGCGTCGGGGATCACGAAGGTGACTCTGACGTCGGAACCCTTCATCTGCCTGCGAATCACGGGGTCTCCTCCTGGCGATGGTCGTGGACGAGGTTCCGCCGCTCCGTCGCAGGCCTCCTCGGTGGTTGCCACCGCAGTATCGCCGAGCGCCCCCGCCGATCGTCGGCGGACGCGCCCGGAACCGCTGCGGGACAGGCGAGAGCGACCGCCTCAGGACGTCGGCCGCAGCGTCGCGACCCGGGTGCGCCACCAGCGGTCGCCGCGAGCGGTCCGGCGGTGCGCCCGATGGTGCCGGCGGTGGCACTTCGCGTGCGCCCACACGAGGTCCCCGCTGTGCTCGTCGTGGTGGTTGCCCAGCTTGCCCGGGCGGTGGCAGAAGACGCAGCGGTTGAGCACGAACGCCGTCCGCGCGGCCGCCGTCCTCGCCATCCCGCGGTCGGCGCCGCGACGGGCCAGGGGGACCTGCCGCAGGAGGGTGTCGACGCGTTCGCGCAGCGCGGGCGCGAGGTCGTCGGGGAGCGCCACAGGCCCGCGGTCGGGCCTGGTCATCACCTCTGCCCGACGGCCCATCGCGCACCTCCCGTGAACCGAAAGGTACGCCGCGCCGCCGCCGCTGGGAACCCCCATCACGAACTGGTAACGAGGCTCGTGGGGCGCGGCAGGAGCGACTGAGGTCGATCGGCACCGGCCCCTGCCTGCTGCCGTCGCCCGACCTGGCCCGTCCCGGGCGTGACCTGGGCGTCGTGGGTCTGACTCGGGCAGGCCGCACCCGAGCGGACCAGGGCTGGGCTGGCCGGGGCTGGCCGGGGCGGACTCCGCACAGCCTTGCTCTGC
>DAIOGQ010000225.1:0-6740 GCA_036745175.1 Kineosporiaceae bacterium | reverse complement strand
GAGCTCGATCTCCTTGGCGATCGTCACGCCGTCGTTCGTGATGGTCGGCGCGCCCCACTTCTTGTCGATGACGACGTTGCGGCCGCGCGGGCCGAGCGTCACCTTGACGGCGTTGGCGAGGGCGTCGACGCCGCGCTCGAGCGAGCGTCGGGCGGAGTCGTTGAACTCCAGGGTCTTGGCCATGGGTGCTTCAGTTCCTCTTCTGGTCAGGTGCGAGGGGTCAGTGCGTGAAACCGCGTGCCGGACGAACGAATCGCCCCGACCGACCGGCAAGGCCGGCCGGTCGGGGCGATCGTCGTCCTGCTCTCGCGAGCGGGACGGCCGGGGTGCCTCAGCAGCCCCGCGTCACTTCTCGATGACGGCGAGGACGTCACGCGCGGAGAGGATGAGGAACTCCTCGCCGCCGTACTTGACCTCGGTGCCGCCGTACTTGCTGTAGAGCACGGTGTCGCCGACCTTGACGTCGAGCGGGATCCGCTTCTCGCCCTCGTCGTCGAAGCGGCCCGGACCGACCGCGAGGACCTCGCCCTCCTGGGGCTTCTCCTTCGCGGTGTCCGGGATGACCAGGCCGGAGGCCGTCGTCTGCTCGGCGTCGAGCGGCTTGACGACGATGCGGTCCTCGAGCGGCTTGATGGAGACCGACACTTGCTGCCCTCCCCTTCGGGAATGTCGCTGGAGTAAGGCGTTCGCGTATGAGTGGCGGGGTGGTCCGACCGTCGTCGCGGGTGCCGGTCGGGCCCTGCCGGAGCTGGCACACTCGAGGTGAGAGTGCCAACTGAGAATCTAGGCCGGTCGTTAGCACTCGGTCAACTCGAGTGCCAAAAAAGCCTGCCGGCAGCGACGGCGGCAACCTCAGCGGGTCGCCGGGTGCATCCGACGGCGTGGAAGGATTCGGGCGTGGACCTCGACGGGATCTCGGCGCTGCTCACCTCCGAGGGGTGGGCGCTGCTGGAGTCCCTGCCGCCGTACGACGAGACCGACCCGATGGTCCTCGGCGAGCGGCTGCGCGCGGCCGGCCACCCGGCGGCGCTCGTCGCGGCCGCGCTCACCCAGGCCCGGCTGCGCGCCGCCGGCCGGGCGAAGTTCGGGCCGTTCGCCGACGGCATGCTCTTCACCCCGACCGGCCTGGAGCAGGCGACCCGGTTCGCGGTCGCGGCCCGGCACGCGCGGCGGTTCTCGGCCGCGGGGGTGGAGCGGGTCGCCGACATCGGCTGCGGGATCGGCGCCGACTCGATGGCGCTGGCGACCTTCGACCGTGAGGTGCTCGCCGTCGAGCGCGACGAGCTGACCGCCGCCGTCGCGACGATGAACCTGCGGCACTGGCCCGAGGCCGTCGTCCGCTGCGAGGACGCGACGACGACGGACCTCACCGGCGTCGGCGGGGCGTTCGTCGACCCGGCACGGCGGGCGGCGTCCGGCAAGCGGCTGCTCGACCCCCGGCACGGCTCGCCGCCGCTGTCGTTCGTGCTCCAGCTCGCCGGCCGGCTGCCCGCGCTAGGGATGAAGACGGCGCCGGGGATCCCGCACCACCTCGTGCCCGCGGGCGCCGAGGCGCAGTGGGTCTCGGTGGGCGGCGACGTCGTCGAGGCGGCGCTGTGGTTCGGGCTCACGGCGCGCGAGGGGGTCCGGCGGGCCGCGCTCGTCCTGCCGCCGGACGGCGTCCCGAGCACCCCGGACGGCGTCGAGACCGCCGACCCGGTCGAGGTCACCGACGCGGGGATGCCGGATGCCGAGGCCGGCCCCGTCGCCGGGGTGCTCTACGAGCCGGACGGCGCGGTCATCCGCGCCGGGCTCGTCGGCCAGGTCGCGGCAGCGGTCGAGGGCCGGCTGGTCGACCCGACGATCGCCTACGTGACGTCCGACCGCCTCGTCCGGACACCGCTGGCGACCGCCTACGCCGTCGAGGACGTCTTCGGCTTCCAGCTCAAGACCCTGCGGACCTGGCTGCGCGACCGAGGCGTCGGCCGGCTGACCATCAAGAAGCGGGGGACGGCCGTCGAGCCCGAGCAGCTGCGCCGCCAGCTGCGGCTGTCCGGCGACCAGGAGGCGACGATCGTGCTCACCCGGGTCGGCGGCCGGCAGTCGGTGCTCGTCGTCCGGCCGCTGCGCTGACGCCGTCCCGAGCCGGTCAGCCTGCTCCGACGCGCGCCACCGTGTCGAGCCACAGCCGGGCGTACCCGGGTCCGTCGACGCCGAGCGCGACGTCGACCAGCGCCGGTGCCAGGCCGTGCGGGTCATGGGCGTGGTCGCGCGCGCCGGACGAGCGGTCCGCCCGCCGGTCGACGACGGTCTGGCCGCGGGTCCACGACCCGGCGAGCTCGACGCGGACCGGCAGCCGCCTGGTCGTCAGCGCGTCCGGCCGCGCGACGGCGCACACCGCGCCGGCGTCGCCGACGCTTGCGGCGGTCGCGCCGAAGCGGTCGCACTGGAACGTCACGAGCCGGCCGGCGAGCCGCGCGGCGGGGTCCGCCGAGGCGGTGAGAACCGCCGCCTCGGCGCGCGTCACGGCGACGTCGTAGAAGACGTCGAGGCCGTACATCGTCACCGGGACACCGAGCTCGGCGGCCGCGTCGAGGACGACGGCGGCCGCCTCCGGGTCGTGCCAGACGTTGAACTCCGCGGCCGCCGTCGCGTTGCCGACGAGGGCCGCGCCACCCATGAACACGATGCGGGCCAGGCCCCTCGCGGACTCCGGGTACATCCGCAGGAGCAGCGCGACGTTCGTCATCGGCGCGAGCGGTACCAGGGTGACGGGTGCGCCGCGCCGCGCCGCGTCGGTGAGGACGGCGTGGAGCATCTCGACGGCGTGCCGGGGGTCCGGCCGGCGCCGGGACGGCGGCAGGCCGAGGTCGCCCATCCCGTCGTCGCCGTGGACGTGCCGCGCCGCGCGGGCCGGCTCGAGCAGCGGCCGCCGCGCCCCCGCCGCCACCGGGACGTCCGCCCGACCGGCGGTCTCGAGCACGAGCAGGGTGTTCGCGACGACCTGGTCGAGGTCGGCGTTGCCCGCGACGCATGTCACCGCGCGCAGGTCGAGTCCCGGGTGCCGCGCGGCGAACAGCAGCGCGCACGCGTCGTCGACGCCGGTGTCGACGTCGAGGACGACCGGGACGCGCTGCTGCGGCACGGGCGCACCCTACGCGGACCGGCGTCCCCGCGCTCCGGGGCCGGCCGGGCTCAGGCGACGAGGCGCTCCCGCAGGCCGAAGAACCAGTGCCGGTCGATGCACCGCACGCCCACGAGCTGCCCGGCCGCGAGCCGGTCCCCCACGACGACCTCGGCGGGCAGCCCGCACTCCGGGCACGGGCACAGCTCCACCGTGTCGGCGTCCGGGTCGTCGGTCACGTCGCGCGGCCGGTCGTCCGTCGGGTCCATCTCGAACACCTCACTCAGTCCTGTCGCCCTGGCCCGGGACCATCCGTCGGCCCGGCTCCTCGGCGACCCCCCTGCCTGCGAAGAGATGCCCGGTGGCGTTCCTGATGCACCGCACGGCAGGTCGTCTGCGTCGCCCGGGTCCCGAGCCCGACCCTGCGCAGAGCCGCGTCACGCCGGCGCCCGCGGGCCGGTCATGCTGGCCGGATGCGGATCGAGGGTGACGGACTCGTGCTGCGGCCGTGGACGGACGACGACCTGCCGGCGATGCCGTCGATCTACGACGACCCGGACGTCGCGCGGTTCACCCCGATCGAGTCGCCGTTCGACGCCGACGCGGCGCTGCGCTACCTGGCGAAGGTGCGGGCCCGCGGCGCCGACGGGAGCGCGTTGCACCGCGCCATCACGACGGACGGCGGGACCCCGCTGGGCGAGGTGATGCTCTTCGAGCGTCCGGACGGCTTCGGCGTCGACGGCGGCACCCTGCGCACCCGGGAGATCGGCTACGCCGTCGCCCGGGCCGCACGCGGGCGTCGGCTCGCCTCGCGCGCCGTCCGGCTGGTCGCCGACCACGCGGAGCGCACCCTGGGCACGCAGCGGCTCGTGCTGCGGATCGACGACGGCCACGTCGCGAGCGAGCGGGTGGCCACCGCGTGCGGGTTCACCCGGGTCGCCCACGACCCGGGTGACGGGACGCGGCACTGGGAGCGCGGCTCCGCGCCGACCACAGCGCAACCAGAACCCCACTGAGGACGGGTTCGCGGCGCCAGGAGGGCCCTTCTGGTTGCGGTGTGGCGTCAGGTGAGCGTGAGCACGACGTAGGCGACGTAGCCCACAGCGAGCAACGCCCCCGCCGCGCGCCCGAGCCGTCCCCGCAGGGCGAGCAGCGGCACCGCGACCGCGAGCCCCACGGCCCCGACGGCCGGCCCGAGGACCCCCGTGACGGCGAGCGGCCGGACGAGCGCGGCGAGGCCGAGGGAGACCGTCGCGTTGTAGGCGGCCGACCCGACGACGCCCGCGACGGCCACCTCCGGAACGTCGCGGCGCACCCCGGCGGCGACCAGGGCGAAGAGCTCGGCGGTCGTCGCGAGCGCCAGCGCCGTCAGCCCGACGGCGTCGTCGGTGACGCCGAGCCCGGCGACGACCCGCTCGGCCCCCGCGACGGCGAGCGCACCGCCGGCGGTCATGACGACGACACCGGCGAGGGCGAGGACCAGGCCGCGGACGTCGGACGGCGCGGGGTCGTCGTCGTCCCCGTCGTCCTCGACCTCGGCGAGCTCACCGATCGTCGGCGGCTCGCGCTCGCGCCACCAGACGAGGCCGACGAGGCCGACGTACGCGAGGAGCAGACCGGCACCCTCCCACCGGGCGACCGTCCCGTCGGCGAGCACGGCGACGGCGAGCAGCCCGGCGACCGCGGCCCCGACGGCGTACTGGCGCACCCGCCGTCCGACCGGCAGCGGCCGGACGAGCGCGGCGAGCCCGAGAGCCGCCGTCAGCATCGTGACGTTCGCCCCGATCGCGTCACCGGCCGCCAGCCCCGGCCGGCCCGCCGCGCTCGCGAGGACGCCGGTCAGGGCCTCCTCCGGCTCCGCCCCGGCGAGGAGCACCCCGACGGCGAGGACGCTGAGCCCGAGGCGACGCGCGGCCCGGGCGGCGTTCTCGACGAACAGCTCCGCGCCGCCGACGAGCAGCGCCGCCGCGCCGACGAGCAGCAGGACGCCGACCGCGAGCGTCACGCCGTCCCGTCGCCCACGCGTCCGGCCTGGACGAGCGTCACGGGCATCGAGGAGTCGGTGGGCAGGTCGAGCGCGGACGGCGGGCGGCCGGCGGCGACCATCAGCGACCCGAGCGCCGCGACCATCGCCCCGTTGTCGGTGCACAGGCCCGGCCGCGGCACGCGGAGGGTGACCCCGGCGTCCGCGCACCGCTGGGCGGCCATCGCGCGCAGCCGGGAGTTCGCGGCGACCCCGCCGCCGACGACCAGGGTGCCCACGCCCTGCTCGCGGCAGGCGCTGACGGCCTTGCGGGTGAGCACGTCGGCGACCGCCTCCTGGAAGCTCGCCGCGACGTCCGCGACGGGCACCGGTCCGCCGGCCGCCTCGCGCCGCTCGACCCAGCGCGCGACCGAGGTCTTGAGGCCGGAGAACGAGAAGTCGTACGGGTGCTTGAGGAGGTCGTGCGGCGCGGTGAGCCCGCGCGGGAACGCGATCGAGGCCGGGTCACCCTCCGCCGCGGCCCGGTCGATGAACGGCCCGCCCGGGAAGGGCAGGCCGAGCAGCCGGGCGACCTTGTCGAAGGCCTCGCCCGCCGCGTCGTCGAGGGTCCGGCCGAGCGGTCGGACGTCGTCGGTGACGTCGGGCACGAGGAGCAGCGACGAGTGCCCGCCGGACACGAGCAGCGCCACCGACGGCTCGGGCAGCGGCCCGTGCTCGAGGGTGTCGACGGCGACGTGCGCGGCGAGGTGGTTCACGCCGTACAGGGGGACGCCGAGCGCGAGCGCGAGCGCCTTCGCGGCGGCGACGCCGACGGTCAGGGCGCCGGCGAGCCCGGGCCCGGACGTCACCGCGACCGCGTCGAGGTCGGCGAGCCGGACGCCGGCCCGCGCGCACGCCCGCTCGAGCGTCGGGACCATCGCCTCGAGGTGGGCCCGGCTCGCGACCTCGGGGACGACGCCGCCGAAGCGCACGTGCTCGTCGACCGACGTCGCGACCGCGTCGACGAGCAGGCCACCACCCCGGACGATGCCGACGCCGGTCTCGTCGCACGACGTCTCGATCCCGAGGACGAGCGGTGCCGACGACGGGGTGCTCACCGTCGCAGGCTATCCGTCGGGCGTGCCGGTGGCGCTCAGGCGAGGGGGTCCAGGGGGCGCAGCCGCATCACCCAGGCGTCGACGTCGCCGGGCTGGTAGTACCGGCGCCGGACCGCGATCCGGTCGAAGCCGTGCCGCTCGTAGAGCGCGATCGCGGCGACGTTGTCAGCGCGCACCTCGAGGAGCATCGACGTCGCGCCGGCGGCGCGGGCGTGCTCCACGAGCGCCTCGAGCAGCGTCCCGCCGAGCCCGCGGCCCTGCGCGGACGGCGCGACCGCGAGGGTCTGCACGTCGGCCTCGGACCCGCCGACCATGACCCCCGCGTAGCCGAGCAGCCCGCCGTCCGGGCCCTCGACGACGAGGTACGCCCGGCTCTCCGGGTGGGCGAGCTCGGACCAGAACGCCTCGGCGGTCCACGCGGTCGGGCTTGGCGAGTGTGAAGGACCCCTGAGCAACGGGCGGCAGTTCGTCTGGACGCCTCCGAACCCGCAACCCGAGGTGCCGTGGCCGGCGCGCCCGTTGCGGACACCTTCGACCCGACCCTCTTCAACGTCGC
>DAIOGQ010000224.1:0-6769 GCA_036745175.1 Kineosporiaceae bacterium | reverse complement strand
CAAAGCCGATCACGGGCAGTGTTGGAAGACTGCCACGCAGTAACCGTCGGAGTGGGAGGCGCAACGGCCCGGCGACGAGCAGTACCGGCGTCACCCCGGTGTTCTCGGCCTGGGTCACCAGGCCCGCGAGGTCCTGGACGAGCCGGCTCGCCGAGCGCGGGTCCATCGCCAGGACGACGCCCTGCTCGCCGGCCCGCATGGCCTCGGCGCACTCGGACTCGACGACGGGCTCGAGCGTGACCGCGTGGAGCGTGTTGTCGGTCAGGTAAGGAGCCGTCAGGGCCGGCCCCAGCGCGGCCCGGGCGGACTCCAGCAGGGCGTCGGGGTCCTGCGTGGACCGGGCCCGCTGGCCGACGCCTTCGAGGACCCGCCCGAGGTCCCGGATCGACACCTGCTCGTCGAGCAGACCCTGGAGGACCCGCTGCACCGCGGCGAGCGGAAGCAGGCCGGGGACGAGCTCCTCGACCGTGGTCGGCCGTTCGGCCTTGAGGACGTCGACGAGCTCGCGGACGTCGTCGAGCGACAGGAGCCGGGAGGCGTGCCGGCGGACCATCTCGGCGAGGTGCGTCGTCACCACGGCGGCGCGCTCGACGAGCGTGGCGCCGACGATCTCGGCCGTCGCCCGGTTTTCGAGGGCGACCCAGACGGCCGGCAGGCCGAAGACGGGCTCCGTCGTGCGACGTCCGGGCAGCATGTCGGGCGCGTCGCCGATCGCGAGGACGTGCCCCGGCGGCGCCTCGCCGGTCGCCGCCGTGACACCGCCGATCCGGATCTCGTAGGTGCCGGGAGCGAGCATCGCGCCGTCCCGGGTGCGGACCGGCGGCAGCACGATGCCGAGGTCGAGCGCGGTCTTGCGGCGCAGCGCCCGCACCCGGTCGAGCAGGTCGCCGCCCCGGGCCGGGTCGACGAGGTCGATGAGGTCGGGAGCAAGAAGCAGCTCGAGCGGGTCGACGTGGAGCGACTCGGTGATCGGGTCGCTCGAGGTCTCGGTCTGCTGGCCGGCCGGCAGCGCAGGCCGTTCGCCCGGCTGCGCCTCCGGGCGGTCCGGCGCCGTCGAGCGGAACGACGCGGCGACGAGCAGGCCGCCCGCCACGAGGAACGGCAGCTTGGGCATACCCGGCACGAAGCAGAGCCCGAGCAGGGCCCCGCCGCCGATCCGCAGCGCCTCGCGGTGCTTGGACAGCTGGCCGACGAGGTCGTTGCCGACGTCGCCGTCGCTCGTCGCCCGGGTGACGATGACGCCGGTCGCGACCGACATGAGCAGCGCGGGGATCTGCGAGACGAGGCCGTCGCCGACCGTGAGGAGGCTGTACGTGGTGATCGACTCGCCCGGGGACATGCCGCGCTGGAGCATGCCGATCGCGAAGCCGCCGACGAGGTTGACGAGCGTGATGATGACGGCGGCGATCGCATCGCCCTTGACGAACTTCGTGCCACCGTCCATGGCGCCGTAGAAGTCGGCCTCGGCGCCGACCTCCTTGCGCCGGCGGCGCGCCTCGTCCTCGTCGATGAGCCCGGAGTTGAGGTCGGCGTCGATCGCCATCTGCTTGCCGGGCATCGCGTCGAGCGTGAACCGGGCACCGACCTCGGCGACCCGCGCGGCGCCGTTCGTGACGACGGTCAGCTGGATGATGACGAGGATCGCGAAGACGACGAGGCCGATGACCAGGTTGCCGCCGATGACGATGTGGCCGAACGCGTCGATGACGTGACCGGCGTAGCCGTCGCGCAGGACGAGCCGGGTCGCGGAGACGTTGAGCGCCAGGCGGAAGATCGTCGCGACGAGGATGATGGTCGGGAAGACCGCGAAGTCCAACGGCTTGCGGACCTGCATCGCGACGAGGAGCACGACGAGCGAGACGGCGATGTTCGCAGCGATGAGCAGGTCGAGGACCGCGGCCGGCAGCGGCACGACCATCATGACGACGACGAGCACGACGACGATCGGCACGGCGAGCCTGGCGACGCGGCTGGACGGCATGCGGTGGACCTTCCCGTGAGGCGCGCGTCGAGGGTCCGTGCGCGCTGGTGCAGCCGTCCGTGGCTGTCCCACTCATCGGCCGCGGCGGCGCGCACCTTGAGCCGCCCGTCCGGGTGAGCCCGTGCGCCGTCCGGGCGGTCGTCGTGGCGCCCGGCCCCCGTTCGGCTGAACTCCGGGCCGCAGGTGCCGATAGGAGAAGTGCAGGCCGGACCGGCCGATCGGGGTCGCCGGCGTACGGGAGGGGCATCACGATGAGCGGATCGTCGCGTCGGCGGACCGGAGCGGTCGCCGTCGCCACCGCCGTCGTGGCCGGGCTGATCGGCAGCGGGGCCTTCGTCTGGCAGGGGACGAATGCGGCCTTCACCTCGACGACGTCCAACGGGGCGAACAACTGGACCGCGGGTGCCGTCACCATCGGCGACGACGACTCGAGCCAGGCGCTCTTCAGCGCCTCGGGGCTCGTACCGAGCTCCACGGGGAGCAAGTGCATCAAGGTCACGTACACCGGGAACGTGACGTCCGCCGTCAAGCTCTACGTCGCGTCGTCGTCGGGCTCGCTCGCGACCTACCTCGACGTGGTCGTCCAGGAGGGCAGCGGGGTTGGCAACGTCGGCGACTTCAGCTCGTGCGGCGCGTTCTCCGGGACGACGGTCTACTCCGGCACGCTCGCCGGCATGGCCTCGACGACGACCACCTTCGGGTCGGGCGTCGGCACCTTCGCGCCGACCGGCTCGGGGCAGTTCAAGGTCTACAAGTTCACCTACACGCTCAACGCCTCGACGCCCGACAGCCAGCAGAGCCAGAGCGCATCGGCGACCTTCCAGTGGGAGTCGCAGGCCTGACCGGGCCGGCGACGACGGACGGGGACCGAGCATGCGCATCCGGGCGCATCGTCCACGGCTGACCGGTTCGCGGCTGACTGGTTCGCGACTGACTGGTTCGCGACTGACTGGTTCGCGACCACGTGCCGGCGCGGTCGTCCTCGCCGGCCTGGTCGTCGGGATCCTGGGCAGCGGCACCTTCGTGTGGCAGGGGACGAACTCGGCCTTCACCGCCTCGACGGGCAACGGGGCGAACTCGTGGTCGTCCGGCACGGTCGTCGTGTCCGACGACGACGCGGGCTCGGCGCTCTTCTCGGCCGGACCGGTCGTCCCCGGCGACACCGGGACCCGCTGCATCGCGGTCACCTACGACGGGTCCGTGGCGGCGACGGTGCGGCTGTTCGCCACGTCCGCCTCGGGGGGGCTCGGGCCGTACCTCGACTTGCTCGTCGAGCAGGGGTCCGGCGCGGGCAACGTCGGCTCGGCGTCCGACTGCACCGGCTTCTCCGGGACCACGATCTGGTCCGGCACGCTCGCCTCCTTCGGGACGACGACGACCGCGTTCGCGTCCGGCGTGGGCACGTTCGCCCCGACCGGCCCCGGCCAGGTGCAGGTCTACCGGATCACCTGGACGCTCGACCCCGCCGCCGGTGACGCGGTCCAGGGCACCGCTGCGACGGTCTCCTTCGTGTGGGAGGCCCGGTCGTGAGCGGCGGGCGACGTCCGGGTCTGCTCGTCGCGAGTCTGCAGCTCGCCTCGGTCGCCTACCTCGCGGCCGTCGGTGGCCTGCTGTGGTGGTCGCACGCCCCGATGCTCGTCGGCTGGCAGCCCAAGGTCGTGCTCACCGGGTCGATGCTTCCGGTCGTCCGCCCCGGGGACGTCGCTCTCATCGGACCCGCCGAGGGTGCCCTGCCCGCGGGCCGCGTCGTCCTCGTCGACGACGCGAGCCGGGAGAGCGGTACCTATCTGCACCGGGTGGTCCGCTACGAGGACGACGGGCGGCTGGTCACCAAGGGCGACGCCAACGCGACCGAGGACCATCCGGCCGTCGACCCGTCCCGAGTCCGGGGACAGCTGCGGCTGCTCGTCCCCGTCGTCGGGCGCCCGGTCGTCTGGCTGCACGACCACCGGTACCTCCTCCTCGGCGGCTCGCTCGCGGTCACCTGGGCCGCGATGGCCTTCGCGCTCGCGCTGCGCGGTCAACGCGACGACGAGCCGGCGCCACGAGCCTTCGGCGCGGCCTTCGGCGCGGACGAGGACGACAGCGCCCATGGCTTCGACGGACGTGGCTTCGACGGACGTGGCTTCGACGGACGTGGGTTCGACGAACAGCAGCCGGCCCCCCGGCGCTGAACCGCGCGGGGCCCACGTGCGGGGTGCTCTGCACTGCTCCGCGCGATGGAGCAGTGCAGAGCACCCGGAGCAAGCTCTGGCGGTGGCTTTGCACTGCTCCGCGCGATGGAGCAGTGCAGAGCACCCGGAGCAAGCTCTCCCGGTGCCGGCTCGCCATCCCCTACTGCCGGCTCGCCGTCCGCTACTGCCTGCTCGCCGTCCGCGCGTCACGCTTCTCGCGCGACCGCCTGGCGCGCAGAGTCGCCTTCGTCGGCAGCTCGGGCAGCCCGGTGCTCGGCCCGGGACGTCGCGGCCCGCCGGGTCGGCCGGCGGCCATGACGAACGCGAGGATCCGGGCGACCGCCATGTAGAGCTCGCTGGGGATCTCGTCGCCGAGGTCGCAGACGCGGTAGAGGGTGCGGGTCAGGGGCTTGTCCTCGACGATCGGCACCTTGGCCTCGCGGGCCTTCTCCCGGATCTTCAGCGCGAGCGCGCCGGCCCCCTTGGCGACGACGCGCGGGGCGCCGCGGACCGGCTCGTACCGCAGCGCCACCGCGTAGTGCGTCGGGTTCACCAGGACGACGTCGGCGTCCGTGACCGCGGACAGCATCCGGTTGCGGCTCATCGCCATCTGCCGGGACCGGATCGCGCCCTTCATCATCGGGTCGCCCTCGGTCTGCTTGACCTCGTCCCGGATCTCGCGGGGCGTCATCATGAGCTGCTTGGTGACCGTGCGGCGCTGGACAGCGAAGTCGGCTCCGGCGAGCAGGAGCCCGACGACCGCACTCGACCACAGGAGCGCCTCGAAGCCGTCCTTCGCGCGCTCGACGACGGCGAGCAGCGGGAGCGCGGTCGCGAGCAGCCCGGGCAGCAGCGACCTCGCCAGGACGAGAACGACGACCGCGACGGCGAGGACCTTGAGCAGCGCCTTGGCGGCCTCCCACAACGCCTTCGGGCCGAGCATCCGCTTGATGCCCTGCTTGGGGCTGAGCCGGCTCGCCTTGAACTTCATCGTCTTCCCGCTCACGTGGACGCCCTGCGACGCGGCGCCGAGCAGGGCACCCGCCGCCGCACCGAGGCAGACCGGGGCGGCGCCGAGGAGCACGTACTGGGGCACGGTGGCCAGCAGCGCCAGGGCCCGTTCCGGGCTCGGGTCGGCGGCGAGGTCCGGGAGCCGGGCGAACAGCTCGCGGACGTCGTCGCCCACGAGCCGCGCGCTGAACGGCATGAGGGCCGCCCCGCCGACGACGCCGAGCCACGTCGCGACGTCGGGGGTCCGCGCGAACTGCCCCTCCTTGCGGGCGTCGCGCAGCTTCTTGGGCGTCGGCTTCTCTGTCTTGCCGTCCTTGTCCGACACGTCGGTTCACCCGCCCAGGGCGCGGGACAGGTCGAGGTTCGTCAGCGTCGCGTGCTCGACGACCCGGGTGACCAGGTCGGGCAGCCGCGCCACGACGAGGCCTGCGACGAGCAGCGTGAAAAGGATCTTCAGCGGGAAGCCGAGCGCGAACGCGTTGAGCGCCGGGGCCGCTCGGGTCAGCAGGCCGAGCGCGACGTCGGCGACGAACATGACGGCGAGCACGGGCGCGGCGATCTCCACGGCACCTGCGAGCAGGCCCGCGACGTCGCCGGCGACGGCACGGGCCACCTGCTCGGCGTCCAGGTTCGGCGTGGGCATCGTGCGCACCGAGCGCGACAGCCCGTGGAGCACGACGAGGTGGCCGTCGGTGGCGAACAGCAGCGCGATGCCGGTGAGCTGGTGCAGCCGGCCCATCACCGAGGTCTGGACGAGCTGCAGCGGGTCCAGGCCCATCGCCATCTGGAAGCCGCCGACGGCGTCGATGATGTCGCCGACCGCCTGCACGGTGGCCACAGCCATGAGCACGAAGAAGCCGAGGGTGGCGCCCAGGAGCACCTGGGCGAGCATCGCCAGGACGATCGCGGTGGAGTCCAGCGCCGGCGCGACCGGCGCCGTGAACCCGCTGAGCGGCAGCGCGAGCGCGATCGCGAAGCCGACCCGGACCCTGGCCGGTACGGAGCGGGTGTTGAACGGCGGGCTGACGAGCACGAAACCGCCGGTGCGCGCGAGCGCGAGGAGGTAGCCCGCGAGCGTCGTCTGGGTGAGCGACAGCTCGAGGCCGCTCACGCCGTGCCGCTCATGCCGTGCCGCTCATGCCGTGCCGCTCATGCCGTGCCCGCCATCGGTGTCCGCCCCGTCAGCTGCCGAGCAGCGTCGGGACGCTGTTGAACAGCTCGCGGGTGAAGCCCTCGAGGACGCGCAGGCTCCACGACCCGGTGACCACGAGGACGACCGCGGCCACGATCAGCTTCGGCACGAACGTGAGCGTCTGCTCCTGGATCTGGGTCGCGGACTGGACGATCGAGACGACGAGGCCGACGGCGAGCGTCGCGACGAGGATCGGGCCGCAGAGCTTGGTGGCCGTGAGCAGCGCGGTCGCGACGAGGTGGACGATCTCGGCGTCCATGGGCGGGTCTCCCTACCGGTAGCTGCCGATGAGTGTGGTGACGATGAGGGACCAGCCGTCGACGAGGACGAACAGCAGCAGCTTGAACGGCAACGAGACGATCGACGGCGGCAGCATGACCATGCCGAGGGACATCAGGATCGCGCTGACGA
>DAIOGQ010000223.1:0-6805 GCA_036745175.1 Kineosporiaceae bacterium | reverse complement strand
ACCCGGATGTTCATCCCGTTGTCGTTCTTGTGCTGGATGACCCAGTTGATCGCGGCGATCACTTGGGACACGTCGGTGCCGCCGTCGGCGGTGGCCACCTTCAGCGACACGATCCGCGCGTCAGGGGCCACCCCTCGATAGGCCGAGGCCGGCGCGGACGCGTACGGCGCGGTCAGGGCCGCGTCGTGGCCGGCGATGAGGCCGGCCATGAACGTGCCGTGCCCGTTGGTGTCCAGGTACCGGAACGCCGGGTTCTGCGACTCCAGCGACAGGTCCGGCCCGTTGATCACCTTGCCGGGACTGTCGAGCCCGGCGACGGGCGCGACGCCGGTGTCGATCACCGCCACGTCCACACCCTGGCCGGTGTACCCGGCGTTCCACCACGCCGTCGCGCCCGTCGAGGCAGTGACCTTGAACATCGAGTTCGGGTCGCCCGCAGGGTCGTAGCCGGCCGCAGCCGCCGGACCCGCCACGACGACCACAGCAGCAGTCGCGATGGCCGCGACCCCGGCGGCCAGGCGACGAGTCACCCGATCCACCGCCACCCGTGTCTGGTTCCCGTGCACGCGATCCTCCCGACACCCTCGTCACCACAGTCTGTGATGACCACTCCATGGTTGGTGACGCCGTTGCGCCGTCGCGACGACCGCACGGGTGGGGAACGGGCTCCGGCAACCGGGTGACCCCGCGCGAACCTGTCACCGGCCGCCCACGGCCACCGGGCCCGGACGACGTCCCGATCGGAGTAGCCGCGCCACCGTCGGCGGTGCCCCGGCGCGCCGGCGGGGGCCGACGGGCCGGCGACGGGTCGGCAGTGCGTAGAGGCAACCGACCACCGCGGCGATCAGCGGCCAGGGGTTGCCTCGGCGTAGCTGGGCGTAAGGGATTCCCACGCCCGGCACGACGAGCCGTACTCGGCCCACGACCTCGCTGTCGGCGACGTGCGGGAAGTCGTCCCGGCCGTTCGCGTCGCCGCGGGTCACCAGACCATGAGGGCCTGTTCGTCGTCGGACGCGGTGCAGGTACGAGCCGCCGGGCTTGTCGGGGCTGACGACAGCGACGATGTCGCCGACCGCTGCCGGATGGTCCGGCCCGCCGGGAGACAGCACGACGATGTCGCCGGCTCGCAGGGCGGGGTGCATCGACCCCGAGAGCACCACGAGCGGATGCCAGCCGACGAGACGGGGCACGTTGGCACCCGCGAGCAGCACGGCGACCACCGCCAGGTAGACGGTCGCGACCCGAGCCACGATGCCGCGGCTCCTCCTCGCCCGAGGCGACGTCCGTCGTTTCCGCGGTCTGCCGAACGCAGCACCTGCAGCCGGTCGCGAGCCCGGCAGGACCGTCACGCCTGGGCTTCCCACTGAAGGGTCGCGGTGGTCGTCACGCCCTGCTTGGAGCTCGGCGTCGCGGCGTTCAGGGTGTAGACGATCTTGTAGGTCCGGGCTGCCGCGCTCGACGGAGCCCAGGTGCCCGCGCCGTTGGAGTAGGCGGTCTTCGTCGTCGTGAAGCTGGACAGGGTGCCGGAGAAGATCGTGGCGGTGGCGGAGAAGCCCGTGCAGGAACCGAACCCGCCGCCGGTCCCTTCCTGGACGGTGAGGTCGACGTACTGAGCCAGCGACGAGGCGTCGGACGAGGCGGAGGCGTAGAGCCGCACGAGGGTCGCGACGTTGCCGGCGTACGTGACGGTGATGCAGTTCGAGCCGGTGGACCCGGGCACCAGGCCGGAGACGGTGAACATCGCGACGCCGCCGTCGTCGTCGGACAGCGTCACGGACCCCGTCGCCCAGGAGTTCGAGCCGGAGGGCGTCGTGGACGTGAAGGCCGCTGTGGTCCCGCCGTAGATCAGCGCGAGACTGGCGAGCACTCCCGTCGTCAGAGCCAGCCTGTTGCCGCGGATGCCGGCGCGCCAGCCTCCCGGGCTCCGATGCCGCCTCCGGGCGGCCACGGTCCTGGACCGCGTCGTGGTGACGGCCCCGCGGATAACCGGGCGGCGCAGGAAGGCGGCGAGGGAACGACGACGCCGTCTCACCCGATGCCTGGGCCGACGGGCTGGGGCGCGCACGGGTTCCTCCTCCGATGACTACCAGGTGTCTCGACACTGTTCGCGACGATCTTGAGGCGTGAGGACGGAGGATGCTCGAGCGACAGGTCGCGAGCCCGGCACGTTCAAGGCCGGACCGTCGCCTGTCGACAACCGTCCGGTGTGGAACCGACCCGGCCACGTGCTCCCCGGGGCACGCGGCCGGCGACGGGCAGGCGCGATGGCATCCCTCGCCGCGGTGACGGCCGTGCTCGCGATCGCCACGCTGCTCCCGCGGACGGAGGCGGTCTTCTCCGGGACGACGCAGGACGCTGCCAACAGCTTCTCCAACGCCGCGTGCTTCTACCGTGCCGCGGTGCAGAGCGGATCGACCACGAGCACCGCCAACGGCGTCAGGACCGTGACCATCACCTCGGTCGACCCGACCAAGGCGTTCCTGCTGTTCAGCACGCGGCACGACCTCAACCGCCCGGTCGGGTCCGAGGTGGCCGGCCGGATCGCGAGCGCGACGACGCTGGAGTTCAACCGCGGCACCAACGAGGCGAGCCCGGTCACCATCACCATCGAATGGAGTGTCGTCGAGTACGACTGCGGTGTCGCCGTCCAGCGCGGGTCGGCCGCCCCGAGCGCGGCAACGACCAACGTGACGATCGCCGCCGTGAACTCGGTGGCCGCCGCGTTCGTCACCTGGTCGAAGGTGCCGAGTCCCACCGACACCACGTGGGGGGGCAACGACCCGCTGGTCGGCGAGCTCACCAGCACCACGAACCTGCAGCTTCGGCACGACGTCAGCGCCCCCTCCGCCACGGTCTACTGGCAGGTGGTGGAGTTCACCGACCCGACCAAGATCAACGTCCAGAAGGGCAGCACGTCGCTCACCGGCGCGGCGACGTCGACGACGGCCACCCTCGGGACCGCGGTCACGACCTCCCGCACCTTCGTGCTGGCCGGCGCCCGCAGACCGGACGGGGGCGTCGACATCGGTTCAGGGATGGTCCGTGCCACCCTCACCAACTCGACGACGATCACGTTCGACCGCAGCGTGGCCAACTACAACGTCACCGAGATCTCGTGGCAGGCGGTCGAGCTCATGGACGGCTCGGCCGTCCAGTCGGGCGCCGCCACGCTGGCATCAGGCGCCGCGTCGACGACCGCGACGATCACCGCGGTGGACCTGGCGAAGACGACCTCGTTCTTGTCGACCCAGACGAACGGCGGCCAGAACGGAGGGAGCACGGCCTACGTCACCGACGACATCATCGGGGTGGCCTGCGCGACCGCCAGGGTCACCAGCACCACCCAGCTGACGCTCACCCGCACCAACACCGCCGCGACCGCTCAGTTCACCTGGTTCGTCGTCGCCTGGGGACTGCCCGTGTAGCGGCGCGGTGGACGCCTGAGCATCAGGCTGGGGGGAACCCCCGATGGACGCCGGGTCGTGGTCCGGGGCAGTCTTGGGCGGGCACAGCGATCAAGGGGGATCACGTGACCGTGACCGACACCGCGCAGGAGCGGGTGGAACGCCTCCGCAGGTTCGAGGCCGTCCTGCGCCGCGACGTCCGTCTCGTCGTCGAGGCCACGCTCGACGCGCTGGACGCCGAGGCGCCGCACTGGCGCCGGGGGACCGCCGGCCCGCTGACCCGCGGCCGGCTCACCGAGCTGGCCCGGGTCGTCGACGCTCGGCTCGGCCGGCTTCTCCACCAGCGCGTCGTCCGGCTGGGCGAGGAGTACCCCGCCCCTGACGAGGCGCTGGACGACGACCCCACGGCCCGTGCCTTCCTCGGCGAGTACCGCACCCGGCTCGACGTGTTCCTCCGCGACGCCCTCGCCGCCGTCGACCAGGAACCGTGCCCCCCGCACACCCGCGGCGACCTGTTCGCCGCCCCGGCGACCCCGGCGGGCGACCCCGCCGAGACCGCGACCGCCGGCGAGGTGGCCGCCACCGTGCAGCACCTCGACAGGCTGCGTCGCCGGCTCGCCCCCGACGCCGAGGACCTTGCCGTCCGCTGAGCCGCCCGCTGAGCCGTCCGCTGACCCCACCGTCGGTCCGCCAGGATCCGTGGGGCCAGTCGTGTGACCGTTCGCAGGTGCGGGTCAAGGCCGGGTCGTCCGCGCCCGAAGGACCTCCTGGACGCCGCGCCGATGGGGCGCGGCCTGGCCGCCCGGTACGCCGGCGGCGAAGGGACATGCCGTGACGAGCCTGCGGAACGCGCGCATCGGGACCCGCCTCACGACGCTCGTCGTGCTGTTCGTCACCGCGCTGGCGGCACTCTGCACGGTCGGGGTCGTCCAGCTGTCGGCCGCCGTCCGGGCGCAGGCGACGCTGACCTCGACGGGCGGCCTCCAGGGCCACGCCCGCGAGGCCGTCGGCAGGCTGGCGGACCTCAACGGCTGGCAGAACGCCTACGCCTTCGAGGTGGCGACCCAGGGGCCGGCCGCCGCGCTCGACACCGCGCAGAACCGCAAGGTCTTCCTCGAGGTCGCTGCCGCGGCGCAGGCCGACCTCGCCGACCTCGGGCAGGTGCTCGAGGGGCGCCCTGCGCCGTGGCGCGACCTGTACGCGACGGTCACGACGGCGTACGACGATTTCATGGCCGTCGATGACCGCATCGTCTCGCTGTACCGCACCGGCCGCGCCGCCGACCGCGCGGTCGCGAACCGGCTCGTCGACGTCGACGAGGTGGCCGTCTACACGCGCGGCAGCCGCGCCGCGGTCGCCCTCGCCGAAGCGGTCGACGCCGAGCAGAAGCGCACGCAGGCCGCCGCCGCCGCGGACGGCCGGTTCGCCACCCGGGTCATGCTGGTCAGCGGGGTGCTCGCGGCCCTCGGCGGCGCCGTGTCCGCCCGCGTCGTCTCGGCCTCGGTGCGCCGCCCGCTGCGCGCGCTGCGGGACCGGCTCGCGGACATCGCCCGGGGCGAGGCGGACCTGACCCGGCGGCTGCCGCTGGCCGGCCGGGACGAGCTCACGGAGGTGAGCGGTCTGTTCAACGACTTCGTCGAGAACGTCGCCCGCACCGTCCGCGAGGTGCGCGACGCCGCGGGGACGCTCGCGGCCGCCGCCGAGGAGCTCTCGGCGACGAGCGGCAGCATCGCCGCGTCATCCGCGCAGACGACCTCGCAGGCCGCCGTCGTGGCCGATGCGAGCCGGGCCGTCGGCTCGAGCGTCGCCGCGTTCTCCTCGGCAGCGACGGAGCTCGGCGCCTCGATCGGCGAGATCTCGCAGAACGCGACGGAGGCCGCCCGCGTCGCCCTGGACGCCGTCGAGACCGCCGACCGGACGACGGCGACGATCGAGCGGCTGGGTCACTCGTCGGCGGAGATCGGGAGTGTCGTCGAGCTCATCCACGGGGTCGCCGCGCAGACCAACCTGCTCGCGCTCAACGCGACGATCGAGGCGGCCCGGGCCGGCGACGCGGGCCGGGGCTTCGCCGTCGTCGCGGCAGAGGTGAAGGACCTCGCCGGCGAGACGGCGCGCGCGACGCGGGACATCTCCGAACGGATCGACCAGATCCAGGCCGAGACCGCCGAGGCCGTCGCCGCGATCGGTGAGATCGCCCGGGTCATCAGTCAGGTCAACGACTTCCAGTCCTCGATCGCCGGGGCGGTCGAGGAGCAGACCGCCACCGCGGCCCAGATGTCGCAGACGGTCCGGGCGGCCGCCGACGGCAGCCGGGACATCACGACGAACATCGACGGCGTCGCCCGGGCCGCGCGGACGACGGACGTCAGTCTCACCGAGGCCCGGTCCGCCACGGACGACCTCGCCCGGATGAGCGCCCGGCTGCAGACCCTCGTCGGGAGGTTCGCGGTCTGACCGGGCGGCACCCGAGCGGCGCAGCGGCAGTCCGGCCCGGCGTCAGATCCAGCCCGGGAGCCACATCCGGTCCTGCCACTGGTCCTTCGTGATGACCGGCGCGGCGTAGACCGGGTAGAACCAGGCGAACGCGAGCGTCGCGAGCACGACCACAGCCCCGGCCGCGAGGGTGCCCCAGAGCCGGCGGCTGCGAGAGGCGTCGGCGCGACCCAGCAGGAGCCCGAGCGCGTAGGTGAGCGCGAGGACGACCCACGGGACGAACGCGACGGCGTAGAACGAGAAGATGGTGCGGTCCTGGTAGAGGAACCACGGCAGGTACCCGCCGAGCAGCCCGGCGAGGATCGCTCCGGCCCGCCAGTCCCGGCCGAGGCCCCATCGGACGAGCAGCACGACGATCGCGATCGTGCCGCCCCACCACAGGACCGGGTTGCCGAGCGCGAGGACGGTCTGCGCGCAGTCGGTGCCGCAGGCCTTGTCGTCGTAGTAGAAGTCGACCGGCCGGCCGAGGACCAGCCACGACCAGGGGTTCGACTCGTAGGGGTGCGGCGACGTGAGTTTGCGGTGGAAGCCGTAGGCCTCCGCGTGGTAGTGCCACAGGCTGCGCAGCGCGTCAGGGACCCAGCCCGCGACGGGGGAGCGGTGGCCGGCGCCCCACTGCCGGAAGTAGGCGTCCTTCGAGACGAACCAGCCCGCCCAGGTCGCGACGTACGTGCCGACGGCGACCGGGACGATGAGGAGGAAACCGCTCAGCCCGTCGCGCACGAGGCCGCCCACGATCCAGTGCCGGACGCCGGCCGCGCGCCGGGCGGCGAGGTCCCAGGCCACCGTCACGAGGCCGAACGCGACGAGGAAGAACAGACCCGACCACTTGACGCCGCCGCACAGGCCCACGCAGACGCCTGCGGCGATCCGCCACGGACGGATCCCCAGCCCGGGGCCGAGGAACC
>DAIOGQ010000222.1:0-6810 GCA_036745175.1 Kineosporiaceae bacterium | reverse complement strand
CCGGGTGTAACGGCTCGCGCCTGCACGGACACTCGTCCTCATCGGCTGCGGCGGGAACCACCGCCGGTGCGCCGGTGTTGGCATGGGTGCCTGCCGCCGCCGCGGCGGGCAGAACAGGAGCGTGCAGTGTTCGGATCCCGCGTGAAGACGACGATGGTCGCCGCCGACCAGGCCCTGCCCGGCCGCGAGACGCGCCCCCATCCGGTGCCCGCGACGCACGCGGTGCTCGGAACGGCCCTCGAGGGCCCTTGGCCCGAGGGCACCGGAGTGCTCTACGTCGCGATGGGCTGCTTCTGGGGCGCCGAGAAGGCGTTCTGGAGCGTGCCCGGCGTCGTGACGACGGCCGTCGGCTACCAGGGCGGCCGCACCCCGAACCCGACCTATGACGAGACCTGCACCGGCCGGACCGGCCACACCGAGGCGGTGCTCGTCGCCTACGACCCGGCGAAGGTGACCGCCGAGCAGCTGCTCCAGGTCTTCTGGGAGCACCACGACCCCACCCAGGGCTTCCGGCAGGGCAACGACGTCGGCACCCAGTACCGTTCGGCGGTCTACTGGACGACGCCCGAGCAGGAGGCCGCCTTCGTCGCGACCCGGGAGGCGTACCAGAGGCGGCTCACCGAGAAGCGCTTCGGCCAGATCACGACCGAGGGACGGACGGCCGCCGAGGCCGGCCCGTTCTACTACGCCGAGGGCGAGCACCAGCAGTACCTGCACAAGGTGCCGTGGGGCTACTGCCCCGACCACGGCACTGGCGTGAGCTGCCCGATCGGCCTCAAGGCCTGACCCGAGGCTGTTCGTCCGATCCGCTCCGGGCACCGATGGTGAGTGGCACACTCTGGGTCACCGAGACCACTGCCGCACGCGCCCAGGAGCCGGACTATCATGACCCAGCGTCGCCGTCGACGTCCCGTCGCCCGCATCCTGCTCACCGTGGGTGCGGTACTGGCGGGGTCCCTCGCCGCCGGCGCGGCCGGCACCGGGCTGGCGGCCCCCGCGAACGCCGCGGGTGCGGTGATGCTCAGCTCCCCGAAGTCCCTCGGCGGCTGGGGTGTCGTCGGGTACGACGGCGCGACGTCCCCGGTGGCGACGTTCAAGTCGAACGTCACCGCGATCACCGAGTGGAACAACCGGATCTACATCGGTGGCATGTTCACCGCCGTCGCCCGCAACGGCGTCACCCAGGCCAAGCAGCCCTACCTCGCGGCCTTCGACCGCGCGACGGGCACGTGGGTCAGCACCTTCCGGCCGCGGCTCGACGGCGGTGTCTGGGACCTCGCCGTGACGCCCGCCGGCAAGCTCCTCGTCGGCGGCTACTTCGCGAACGCGAACGGTAGCCTGCACCGCGGCCTCGTCGCGCTGAACCCGTCGACCGGGGCCGTGGATCCCGGCTTCGCGGTCACGCTGAGCGTCGGGACCGGTCGGGCCGGCGTCCGCAGCCTCGACGTGAACGGCCCGTGGGTCTACGTCGGCGGCAACGTCACGACCGTGACCGGTGGTACCGGCACCGACGTGGCGACGGTCCGCGGCAAGAACCTCTTCCGGCTCAAGGTCTCCAACGGCCGGCCCGACGGGGCGTTCAAGCCCATCATGTCGACCGCGCCGTGGCAGGTGTACGCCTCCCGGGCCGGTGACCGGGTCTACGCCGCGGGCAGGTTCGGCACCGTCAACGGCACCCCCAAGGAGATCCTCGCGGTGCTGTCCGCGGCCGACGGCCGACTCGTCCCCGGCGTCGCCGACGTCAGGCCGACGTACGACTGCCGGCCGAAGTGCTCCAAGAGCACGTACGCGCCGTACTCGCAGGCGGTCCTGGAGACCGCCGATCGCACGTCGGTCATCGGCACGCCCACCGAGCACGCGGTGCAGATCTTCAGCCGGGCCACGCTCACCCGCCGGTACGGCCACTACACCGGTGCCGGCCCCGGTGTCACGCGCGGCGCCGGCGGCGACTACCAGGCGCTCGCCGAGGTGAACGGCATCGTGTACGGGGCCTGTCACTGCTTCCAGTACGACTACGACGGGGCCTACTCGGTGCTCACCCCCGGCCTCGCACCGACCCGGTGGGACCGGCTCTCGCGGGTCAACGGCATCGCCGCCTACGACGCGGTGACCCTCAAGAAGATCGACACGTTCTCCCCGCAGGCCTACGGCTCGCTCGGGGACGGCGCGTGGCAGCTCTTCGTCGACTCCACGGGCTGCCTGTGGGCCGGCGGCGACTTCACCCACGCCTCGGGGAACCGCTGGCTCGGCGGCTTCACGAAGTTCTGCACCACCTGACCCGGCAACGGCTCATGGCGCGGGCGCCGACCGGACGACGAGCGCGAGGACGGCAGCGGCGACGACCAGGCCGACCGTGACGCCGAGCGCCTCGCCGGTGCGCACGCCGGCCTCGGCGGCGACCGCGGTGACGGCGGCCGCGAGGCCGGTGGTCCCCAGCACGGTCGCCGCACGGAGCGCGGGTCCCCGCAGCGCCGAGCGCTCGAGGCGCTCGTCGAGCGGCACCGCGGCCGCGAGCGCGCAGCCGACGTGGACGACGTAGGCCCCGGCCACGGCGACCGGCAGCCGCGCGTCGAGGCCACCGAGCCCGCCCTGCAGAGCCATGAGGACGACAAGGAACCCCGTCGCGGCCGGTGAGTCGGGCACGGCGGCCGCGGCGAGCAGCAGCAGCCCGGCCAGCACGAAGAACCAGCCGGCGTCCCGGCGCGCGCACACCGCGGCGAGCGCCAGCCCGCCGGCGGCGAGGACCACGCTACGGAGCACGACGCCGGGGACGGTTCTGCGCAGCCCGTGGACCTCGGGGGCGGCCGCGCTCATCGGGCCCGCTCGCGGTGCCGGCGGCTCCAACGGGCGACCTGGACGGCGACGAGCGCCGGGTCCCAGCGCAGGACGACGACGCCCTGGCGGCGCATCGCGTCGAGCCGGGCGGCCTGCTCGGCGAGCACCTCGTCGAGCGCGTCGGCCAGCCGCGGGGCGGCCGGCTCGGCGACGACCGGGTCCGGCAGGCAGTCCACGGCCAGGACGAAGGCGCCGCGCCGGGCGGCGTCCGCGGCGACGTCGGCGGCCGGCGCGTCGAGGAAGCTCGACAGCACCACGACGACGCTCCCGGAGGGGACCCGGTCCGGACGGCGCACGACCGTCGCCGACTCGGCGGCGCCGCGCGCGCCCGCCAGCCGCACCCGCAGGCGCAGCAGCTGGCGGCGGCCGCTGCCGGCAGGCACCCAGGCCCGTCGGTCGGCGAGGTCGACCAGGGCGACCCGGTCGCCGTGCCGCAGGTGCGCGACCGACAGCGAGGTGGCGGCGCGCACCGCGAGGTCGAGGCTGGACCCGGGCCGGCCCCGGCCGCCGAGGTCCCGCTCGGCGGGCTGGGCCCACGCCCCGGCCGCGTGGCCGACGTCGATCCGGCTGTCGAGCACGAGGATCACGTCGGCGTCGGCGTCGACCGTCGTGCGGCGGACGTGGAGCCGGTCCCGGCGCGCCGAGACCCGCCAGTCGATGCGGTGCAACCGGTCCCCCGGCCGGAACTCGCGGACGTCGAGCAGGTCCGAGCCCTCCCCCGGTCGGCGCGTCCGGTGGCCCCCGACGATGCCGGCGGGACGTGCGGGCAGCGGCAGCGGCGGGACGACGTCGTAGGCCGGCAGCACGAGGGTGCGGGCGTCGGCGCCTTCGACCGGTCCGACCCGCAGCAGCCCGTCGGCACCGAGCGCCACGACGTCCGGACGGGCGAGGACGACCCGACCGCGGCCCGGCACCCGGACCGACGTGACGAGCGCGCGGCGCACGCCGTCGTCGCCCGCCGACCCCGGCCCGATCGTCGCGGTGACGGCGTGCGGGGCGCCGGCACCCGAGGGGACCCGGACCGTCACCAGGCAGGCCCCGTCCGCCTCGACGCGGACACGCACGCCGGTGGCGACCTCCTGCTCGACGAGCCGTGACCACCCGACGTCGACCCGCGGCGTCCGGGGCCGGGCGCCGCGCGAGGCCAGGGCGAGCCATGCGCCGCCGAGCAGTGGCGCGCCGAGGAGCACCAGGTCGGGCCGGCCGAGCACGAGACCGAGGCCGGTCCCGAGGACGCCCACGAGGACGGCCCGGTCGAACGCCGCGGTCCGCCCCGGCCGCGGGTCGGTGCCCGTCGCCGGACGGCCGCCGCTCACTGAGCCGTCCGCGCCGTCGACGGGGTCGGGACCGACTCGAGGACCTCGCGGACGACGTCGGCGCCGGTCGTCCCCGTGCTCCACGTCTCGGGGCGGAGCGTGAGCCGGTGCGCGAGGGCGGCCGGAGCGACGTCCTGGACGTCCTCGGGCAGCACCGCGTCGCGTCCTGACAGCACCGCGAGCGCACGGGCGACGAGGACGAGCGCGAGCGTGCCGCGCGGCGACGCCCCGACCTCGATCGCCCGGTGCCGGCGGGTCGCCGCGGCGAGGTCGACGCAGTAGCGGACGACGTCCGGGTCGACGGGGACCGCCTCGACCCCGGCCTGGAGCGCCAGCAGGCGCGCCCGGTCCACGACCGCTGCGACCGGGGCGGCCTCGGCACGTCGCTCGAGGCGGCGGCGGACGACCTCGGCCTCGCCGTCGCCGTCCGGGTAGCCGACGTCCAGGCGCAGCAGGAAGCGGTCGAGCTGGGCCTCGGGCAGCGGGTAGGTGCCCTCGTACTCGACGGGGTTCGCGGTCGCGAGGACGTGGAAGGGCACGGGCAGGCCGAAGGTGCGGCCCTCGACGGTCACCTGTCGCTCCTGCATCGCCTCGAGCAGCGCGGACTGGGTCTTCGGCGGCGTCCGGTTGATCTCGTCGACGAGGAGCAGGCCGGCGAAGACAGGCCCGGGATGGAACGTGAACGACGCCTGCGCCGGGTCGTAGACGAACGACCCGGTGACGTCGGCCGGCAGCAGGTCGGGCGTGCACTGCAGGCGCCGGAAGTCCAGGCCCAGCGCGCCCGACAGGCTGCGCGCGGCGAGGGTCTTGCCGAGCCCGGGGACGTCCTCAAGCAGCACGTGCCCGCCCGCGAGGACGGCCGCCAGGGTCAGCCGCAGCGAGCGCTGCTGGCCGACGATGACCCGGCCGACCGCGTCGAGCACCTCGGCCGACGTCGCGGCCACCTCCTCGACGTCGGCCACCCGCACGTCGTCCGGGGCGACGTCGTCCTGACGGGTCGGCGCGGGGCTCATGTCGGCGTCCTTCCGGTCGTGCTGCGTTCGGCGTCGTCGCGACGCAGGCCGGCCGCGCGCAGCGCGAGCAGGTGCCAGCCCGAGACGTGCTCGGGCACCGGCGGGGCGGGCCAGCGCAGCGGGCCGGCCCGGTGCGGGACGAGGAGGGCGGACGCCGCCCAGGCGGTCGTCGTCACGACGCCGGCGAGGACGGCGCGCTCGACGTGCAGTCCCGCCGTCACGACGAGCACGACGCCGACGACGACGCCGGCCACCACCCCGAGGCAGACCGCGACGACGACCCGGGGCAGCCGAAGAACGCGCAGGCCGGTCACGCGTCGTCCCCCGGCGGCGCCGGGCCGGCGATCCGGGTCAGCGCCGCGGCGGCCCGCGCAGCGGCGTCGTCCGGCAGCGGCCGGCTGCCGAACCGGGCCCGGTGGTAGAGCCCCAGCAGCTCGGCGACGGCGTCCCGGTCGTCGGTGACGCGCTCCAGCACGCCGACGGTGAACTGGGTCGGCGTCTGGCTGGGGCGCCGTCGCCGACCCGCGCGCGCGGCGACGTCCTCGAGGCGCAGCCAGCAGGCGACGACGGCGTCGCTGCTGGAGCGGGGGTCGGCTCGGCGCAGGGTCCCCGCCTGCTCGCGCGCGGTCCGGGCCAGCCCGGCGGGCAGGCCCGGCACGCCGGGGGCGGCCCGCCGGCCGACGTCCGGCCAGGGCCCGGGCCCGGCGCCGGCGTCGCGCCGGCCGAGCATGAGGAGCAGCCGGACGACCAGGGCTGCGGCGAGCCCGAGGCCGACGACGAGGAGCGCCTGCGGCGAGACCTCGACCCGGACCTCGTCGGCACGGGGCGTGCCGCCGGTCGCCGGGGACGCGGTCGGGACGTCGGCGGGCGCCGGCGGCGACAGGGCCGGCACCGGCGGTGCGGCCGCGTCGCGGACGTCCCGCGGCGCCGGTCCGAGCGTGCCCGCGGCGACGACCGCGAGGCAGAGCGCGACGGCGGCGAGCACCGCGAGCGCGACGGGCCGTGCGGGCGGCGGACGCCGGGCGGACCCCGTGCCCGGTGGCATGCGGCGATGATGCCACGGGTGGTCGCCGCCTCCGGGGTGCGACGGCCGGGAGCGGCGACGTACCGTCAGGAGGTGACGACCTCCTCCCCGACCCACGCGGCCCCCGTGCCCCCGACCGGCCTGCCGGCGACGCTCGGTGCGCTGCGCGCGTCCGGGCACGTGCAGCGCACCGTCAAGGCCGAGCTGCGCGAGAACCTGCTGGGCCGGATCGCCCTGGGCGGCAACCGGTTCCCCGGCGTCGTCGGCTTCGACGAGACCGTCCTGCCGGACCTCGAACGGGCGATCCTCGCCGGCCACGACGTCGTCCTCCTCGGCGAGCGCGGCCAGGGCAAGACCCGGCTCATCAGGACCCTCGTCGGCCTGCTCGACGAGTGGACCCCGGTCATCGACGGTGCCGAGCTCCACGAGCACCCCTACGACCCGATCACGCCGGGCTCCCGGGCGCGGGTCGCCGCCCTCGGCGACGACCTGCCGGTCGGGTGGGTGCACCGCACCGCGCGGTACGCCGAGAAGCTCGCGACGCCGGACACCTCCGTCGGCGACCTCATCGGCGACGTCGACCCGATCAAGGTCGCCCAGGGGCGCACCCTCGGCGACCCGG
>DAIOGQ010000221.1:0-6827 GCA_036745175.1 Kineosporiaceae bacterium | reverse complement strand
CCGCCCCCGCCAACCGTCCTCGAGCTCGGCCGCCGGGTCGCGGCGGTAGCCGAAGGACCGTCCCAGCCGGCGCAGGTCGGCGTGCGCGTCGGGCAGGACGTGCGTGCGGCGCAGCCGGAACAGCTGGACCCGGTGCTCGAGCGTGCGCAGGAACCGGTAGGCGCGGTCCATCTCGGCGGCGTCGTCCCGGCCGACGTAGCCGTACGTCGCCAGCACCTCCAGGCCCGTCGTCGTGTTGCCGGTGCGCAGCCGCGGGTCGGCCCGACCGTGCACGAGCTGGAGGAGCTGGACGCTGAACTCGACGTCGCGCAGGCCGCCGGGGCCGAGCTTGATCTGCCGCGCCGCCTCCTTGGCGGGCACGTGCTGCTCGACGCGGCGGCGCATCGCCTGGACGTCCTCGACGAAGTTCTCCCGCTGCGCGGCCTGCCAGACGAGCGGCATGATCGTCTCGAGGTAGGCCTGGCCCAGAGCGACGTCCCCCGCGACGGGGCGGGCCTTGAGCAGGGCCTGGAACTCCCACGTCGCCGCCCACCGCTCGTAGTAGCGCAGGTGGCTGTCGAGCGTGCGCACGAGGGGTCCGGACTTGCCCTCGGGGCGCAGCGCGGCGTCCACCGGCCACAGCGTGCCCTCGGGGGTCGCGGCCGAGCACACCCGGGCCAGCCCGGCGGCGAGCCTGGCCCCGGTCGCGAGGGCAGCGTCCGGCCGCTCGCCACCCCCCTCGGCGGGCGGCTCGACGACGTACACGACGTCGACGTCGCTGACGTAGTTCAGCTCCCGGCCGCCGCACTTGCCCAGCCCGATGACGGCGATGCGGCACGGCGCGGCGCCGGGCGGCAGCTCGGAGCGGGCGACGGCGAGCGCCGCCTCCAGCGCCGCCGCGGCGAGGTCGGCGAGCTCCCGGGCGACGGCGGGCATCTCCGCGACCGGGTCGGCCGCGACGAGGTCGCGGCCCGAGACGGCGAGCAGCCGGCGTCGGTACGCGACCCGCAGCGCGTCGGTGGCCGCCTGCGGGTCGAGCGTCGCGACGGGCTCGGCCACGTCCGGGTCGGCATCGACCGCGCGCAGCAGCTCGGCGCGCAGCTCCTCGGGCGCGTGCGGCGCGTCGGCGTCGTCGACGAGGACGGTCCAGTGCTCGGGGTGCCGCGCGAGATGGTCGCCGAGCGCGGCCGAGGCCCCCAGGACGGCGACGAGCCTGTCCCGCGCCGGGCCGCCGGAGCGCAGGACGGCGCGCAGCCGGGCCGGGCTCGCGTCGATCCGGCCGGGGTCGTCCGTGACGGAGTCCCGGCCGAGCTCGAGGAGCCGTTCGAGGATCCGCACCAGGGACAGCAGGGCGAGGTCCGGGTCGGGCGCCTCGCCGAGCGCCGACAGCGCACCGTCCTCGAAGACGTCCTCGAAGGGGTCGACGATCCCGGCGAGAGCGGGGTCCGCGAGCAGCCGCTCCGCCCGGGCGGGGTCGGAGAAGCCGAGCCGGGCGAGCTGGCCCCCGAGGGTGCTCTGCCGCGCGCCGGTGCTCACGACGGCCACCGTAGCCGGACGGCGCGGC
The DNA here is from genome assembly GCA_036745175.1 of Kineosporiaceae bacterium. Taxonomy (GTDB): domain Bacteria; phylum Actinomycetota; class Actinomycetes; order Actinomycetales; family Kineosporiaceae; genus R-H-3. The sequence continues at coordinate 5,284 of DAIOGQ010000221.1, read as the reverse complement.
CCAGCGTCCGTCCCGGTCGTCCCGGTCGTCCCGGTCGTCCCGGTCGCCGGTCGTCCCGGTCGTCGGCCGTCCCGGTGGCCGGTCGGCCCGCTGGTCAGCCGGCGGTGTCGCGGGCGGTGGCCCGGGCGGTGGCCCGGGCGGCGACGACGTCGGCGAACGCCTCCGCGTGCGCCCTGGCGACCAGCTGCTGGGCGTCCTCGCTCGCGGCGAGGTCGGCCCGGACCTCGTCGGGATGCAGCCCCGCGGTCCGGACGGCGCCGTGGCCGCCGACGAGCCAGTCCTCGAAGTCGTCCGGGGTGACCTCAGGGTGGTACTGCAGCCCCCACGCGCACGCGCCGAGCCGGAAGGCCTGGTGCGGGTAGCGCTCCCCCGTCGCGAGCAGGACCGCGCCCGCGGGCAGCGCCGTGATCACGTCCTGGTGCCACTGCGGGACCCCGACCCGGCGGCCGACCGCCGCGGCGACGGGCCCGAGGACGGCGTCGTCGGCCGCCGCGGGCAGCAGGTCGACCGGGACGAGCCCGACCTCGAGGCCGGCCGTGCCGCGCTCGACGCGTCCGCCGGTCGCCAGCGCGAGCAGCTGGGCGCCGAGGCAGACGCCGAGGGTCGGTACCCCGCGCTCGACGCCGTCGGCGAGCAGCCGGCGGGTCCGCGGGAGCCAGTCGGCGACGTCGTCGTCCCATGCGGCCATCGAACCCCCGAGGACGACGAGCCCGGCGACGCCGGACAGGTCCGCAGGCAGCGGGTCGCCGCGGTCGGGACGCCGCTCGTCGACGACGTCGCCGAGCCGGTCTCGAAGGACGGGCTCGAGGCGGCCGAGGCCGGCGTGGTCCTCGTGGACGACGACGAGGAGGCGCCCGCCCCCGGTGGAGGTCGTGGACATCAGAGCATCGGCAGATAGCGGTCGAGCTCGAACGGGGTCACCTGGTGCCGGTAGTCCGCCCACTCCGCACGCTTGTTGCGCAGGAAGTAGTCGAAGACCCCCTCGCCGAGGGTCTCCGCGACCAGCTCGGACTCCTCCATGATCGCGATCGCGTTGTCGAGGCTCGTCGGGAGCGGCTTGATGCCGAGCGCCCGGCGCTCGGCGTCGGTCAGCGACCAGACGTCGTCCTCGGCGCCGTCCGGCAGGTCGAGGCCGTCCTCGATGCCCTTGAGCCCGGCCGCGAGCATGAGCGCGAACGCGAGGTACGGGTTCGCCGCGGAGTCGATCGCCCGGTACTCCACGCGCGTGGAGTTCCCCTTGCCAGGTTTGTACATGGGCACCCGAATGAGCGCGGACCGGTTGTTGTGGCCCCAGCAGACGTAGCTCGGGGCCTCGCCGCCGCCCCACAGCCGCTTGTAGGAGTTGACCCACTGGTTCGTCACGGCGGTGATCTCGGCGGCGTGCGCGAGCAGCCCGGCGATGAACTGCCGGGCGACCTTGCTCAGCTGGAACTCCGCGCCCGCCTCGTGGAAGGCGTTGCGGTCGCCCTCGAAGAGCGACAGGTGGGTGTGCATGCCCGAGCCCGGGTGGTCGGCGAACGGCTTGGGCATGAACGTCGCGTAGACCCCCTGCTCGAGCGCCACCTCCTTGAGCACGCTGCGGAAGGTCATGATGTTGTCCGCGGTGCTCAGGGCGTCGGCATAGCGCAGGTCGATCTCGTTCTGGCCGGGCCCGCCCTCGTGGTGGCTGAACTCGACGGAGATCCCCATCGACTCCAGCACGCTGATGGCGGCCCGCCGGAAGTCGTGCGTCGTGCCGCGCGGCACGTGGTCGAAGTACCCCGCGTAGTCGACGGGCTCGGGAGCGCGGCCCGGCGCCCACTCGTCCTTGAGCAGGTAGAACTCGATCTCGGGATGCGTGTAGAAGGTGAGCCCGTGGGCCGCGGCCTTCTGCAGCGACCGGCGCAGCACGTTGCGCGGGTCGGACAGGGACGGTTCGCCGTCCGGGGTGAGGATGTCGCAGAACATCCGGGCGGTGCCGTGGTGGTCCCCGCGCCAGGGCAGGACCGCGAACGTCGCCGGGTCGGGCTTGACGAGCATGTCCGCCTCGTACACCCGGGCCAGCCCCTCGATCGCCGACCCGTCGAAGCCGATGCCCTCCGAGAACGCGCCCTCGAGCTCGGCCGGCGCCACCGCGACCGACTTGAGCGAACCGAGGACGTCGGTGAACCACAGCCGGACGAACCGGATGTCGCGCTCCTCGATGGTGCGGAGGACGAACTCCTGCTGCCTGTCCACGCTCACGCTCGCTTGTCGAGTCGGGGGCTGCCGCCCGGCCCTCCGACCGGGACTCGGCGCCCCGGCCGCGCGACGTCCGATGCTGGACCGTGCGCGCTACCAGGCTAGCCGCGCCGAAGGACGCGGACCGCGCGGCGGGGTCCGAGCGACGTTCGCGCACCGACGTCCACCGCGCAGGCGAACACCCATGATCGCGGACACGCAGCGGATCTGCCCGCTGTTGCGGGTTAGACCTCTGCCTCGCGATGATCTTGAAGCGCTGTCCGGCCGCGGGCTCGTGCCATGACGGCGTTGGACTACCGTCGCCGTCGTGAGCGACGCGTTCTTCCTCCCTCTCGACGCGCCGGCCGACCTCGACCTGCCGGCCGCGCGCGACGGGTCTGCCGGTCCGCGCCCGACCCGGTTCGCCGGGCAGGAGGCGTGCACGGGCCCGTGGTCGACGCAGACGATGCACGGCGGACCGCCGGCGGCCCTGCTCGTCCTGGCGTGCGAGGAGGCGGTCCGCACGGCGTCGCCGGACGGCCACGCCACGGCGCTGCTCGGTGTGCGCGCGAGCGTCGACTTCCTGTCGCCGGTGCCGGTCGGTGAGGTGTCGGTGGCGGCGCGGCTCGTCCGGCCCGGACGGCGGATCGCGCTCGGGGAGGCCGTCATGACGGCGGCCGAGCGGGAGGTGCTCCACGCCCGGGTGTGGTTCGCGTCGCAGTCGTCGGCGGACGCGCGGACCCCTGACGTGGTCCACGGCACCGTCCGCACCGAGGCGAGCACGCAGCCTGTCGGCCCCACCGCGCCGGAGCACCGGCGTGCCGGCCCCGAGGACTACCCGGAGTCCCTGCGCGAGTGGCGGTTCCCGTACGCCGAGGCGATGCAGTGGCGCAGCGTATCGGGGGACGCTCTCGGCCCCGGGGACGCCGCGGTGTGGAGCACGCCCCGGATCCCGCTCGTGACCGGCAGGCAACCGAGCGGGCTGCAGCGGGCGGTGCTCGTGGCCGACTCGGGGAACGGCGTCTCCGCCGCACTCGACTGGGAGCGGTGGTCCTTCGTCAACGTCGACCTCGACGTGCACCTGTCCCGCCCGCTGCGCGGAGAGTGGGTGCTCCTGGACGCCTCGACGCGGTACCAGCCCACCGGCACGGGCCTGGCGACGTCGGTGCTCAGCGACATCCACGGGGTCGTCGGGGCCGGTGCCCAGACCCTCGTCGTGAGCGCCCGCTGAGGCCGGCCGCTGCCGCGCGACCCTGGCCGGGAGGGGAGTCACCGCCCCGTCGACGACCGGTGACCGACGTCATCGACTCCTAGTCGGAAACGAGGTCGGCAGCACCCCGGGCCCCGTCCTAGGCTGGAGCCATGCCGCAGCTGCGCCTCGCACTCGCCCAGGTCGACCCCACCCTCGGGGACCTCACCGGCAACGCGCGGATCGTCCGTGAGCGGGCCGCCGAGGCCCGGGACGCCGGCGCGCACCTCGTCGCGTTCCCCGAGATGGTGCTCACCGGCTACCCGGTCGAGGACCTCGCGCTCCGCACGAGCTTCGTCGAGGCGAGCCGGACGGCGCTCGACGGGCTCGCTGCCGACCTGGCGGCCGACGGGCTCGGCGACCTGCCGGTCGTCGTCGGGTACCTCGACCGGGCCGACGCGGACGGCGACAACGTGGCCGACGCCGACCGCCTGGGCGTCCCGAAGGGGTCGCCGCAGAACGCGGCCGCCGTCCTCGTCGAGGGGCGCGTCGTCGCCCGCTACGCCAAGCACCACCTGCCGAACTACGGCGTGTTCGACGAGTTCCGGATCTTCGTCCCGGGCCGCGACCTCACGGTCGTCCGGGTCCACGACGTGGACGTCGCCATCGCCATCTGCGAGGACCTCTGGCAGGAGGGCGGCCCCGTCGCGCAGACCCGTGCCGCCGGGGCCGAGCTGCTCCTCGTCCTCAACGGCTCGCCCTACGAGATGGACAAGGACGACGTCCGGCGTGACCTCGTGACCCGCCGTGCGGCCGAGGCCGGCTGCGCGCTCGCGTACGTGAACATGGTCGGCGGCCAGGACGACCTCGTCTTCGACGGCGACTCGATCGTCGTCGCCGCCGACGGCGAGGTGCTCGCCCGGGCCGGCCGGTTCACGGACAGCCTCCTCGTCGTCGACCTCGACCTGCCGCACGACGCGGGCCATGCGAGCGCCCCCGCCCCCGCCCGCGCCGTCCCCGGCGTGCGGCGGGTCACCGTCTCGGGCGAGCCGGTCGAGCCCTACTCCCCCGACCAGGCGTTCCGCGCGCCGGCGACGATCGCCGAGCCCGTCGAGGGTGAGGCAGAGGTCTACGCGGCGCTCGTCGTGGGGCTGCGAGACTACGTGCGCAAGAACGGGTTCCGCTCGGTCGTCCTCGGTCTGTCCGGCGGCATCGACTCCACGCTCGTCGCCGCGATCGCGTGCGACGCGCTCGGACCGCAGCACGTCGTCGGCGTCTCGATGCCGAGCAGCTACTCCAGCGAGCACTCCAAGGACGACGCCGCCGACCTCGCCAAGCGCACCGGGCTGGACTACCGCGTGGTGCCGATCGCGCCGATGGTCGACACCTTCCTCGCCGGCCTCGGGCTCACCGGGATCGCCGAGGAGAACCTGCAGGCGCGCGTCCGCGGCGTCGTCCTCATGGGGCTGTCCAACTCCGAGGGCCACCTCACGCTGACCACGGGCAACAAGACCGAGCTCGCCGTCGGCTACTCGACGATCTACGGCGACTCGGTCGGCGGCTTCAACCCGCTGAAGGACGTGCCGAAGACGCTCGTCTGGGCGCTGTCCCGCTGGCGCAACGCGGACGCCGTCCGGCGTGGCGAGACCCCACCGATCCCGCAGAGCAGCATCACGAAGGCGCCGTCCGCCGAGCTGCGCCCCGGCCAGACCGACCAGGACTCGCTGCCGCCCTACGACCTGCTCGACCGTCTGCTCGAGCGCTACGTCGAGGCCGCGCACGGCCGCTCGGAGCTTCTCGCGGACGGCTTCGACCCCGCGGTCGTCGACTCGGTCGTCACGATGGTCGACCGCGCCGAGTGGAAGCGCCGCCAGTCCGCGCCCGGCCCCAAGATCT